>NZ_AP023287.1:3130082-3443091 GCF_014218295.1 Mycolicibacterium litorale | reverse complement strand
GGCGTCGAAGACCGACCGCATCGAGGCACACACCGGGATGTTGAAGCAGTGCGGTTCCCAGTAGAAGTAGTTGCGGATGGGGCGGAAGAAGTCGTCGAAATTGGCGATGCTGTCCCGCAGCACGACGATCTCGTCTGCCAGGTCCTTGGTCTTGCCGACCATGCTGTGCGTGGTGGCGCTCATCTCCTCCATCAACCCGATCATCTGGGTCATGGTGGCGACCGACCTCTCCATCTCGTCGGCCTGCAGCAGCATGTTGTCCGTCATCGTCTGCAGGTAAGGCCTCGTCATCGTCTGCATCACCCCGCCGAGGCTCATCTGCGCCGGGAGGGTGGTGTTCTCCAGCGGTTTGCCCTGGGGTCGGGTGATGGCCTGGACGCTGCCGACGCCCTCCACCCGGAACACCGCTTTGGCGATCTTGTCGATGACGAGGAAGTCGGCCGGATTGCGCAGATCCTTGTCGGTCTCGATGAGCAACAGTTCCGGGTTCATGCGGGCGACGGAGAAATGACGCTCGGCGGCCGCGAAACCCTCCATCGCCGGCAGGTCCTCGGGCAGGTAATTGCGGTCGTTGTAATTGGTCTTGTAACCGGGCAGCGTGAGCAGCCCGATCAGCGACAGCGCGATGGTCACCAGCAGGATGGGGCCGGGCCAGCGGACGACCGCGGTGCCGAGGCGGCGCCACCCGCGGATTCGCATCGCCCGCTTGGGTTCGAGCAGTCCGAACCGGGTGGCCACCGTGATCATCGCCGGCCCCAGCGTCAGAGCGACCAGCACGGCGACGGTCATCCCCACGGCCAGCGGGATGCCGAGCGACTGGAAGTACGGCAGCCGCGTGAAGGTCAGGCAGAACGTCGCACCGGCGATCGTCATCCCGGAGCCGAGCACCACGTGCGCGGTGCCGTGGAACATCGTGTAGTACGCCGACTCGCGGTCCTCACCGGCGGCGCGCGCCTCTTGGTAACGGCCGATCAGGAAGATCGCGTAGTCGGTCGCCGCGGCGATCGCCAGCGCGACCAGGAGTGTGGTCGCGAACGTCGACAGCCCGATCAGGTCGTGGTAGCCGAGGAACGCCACCACACCGCGCGCCGAGGTCAGCCCGAGCAGCACCATGCCCAGCACCAGCAACACCGTGGTGATCGAGCGGTACACGATCAGCAGCACCACGATGATGACGGCGAACGTCACCATCTCGATGACGCGCACACTGCGGTCGCCGGCGATCTGCTGGTCGGCGGCCAGCGCCGACCCGCCGGTGACGTACACCTTCACCCCGGGTGGGGGAGACAGGCCGCCGACGATGTCCTGGACGGCCTTCACCGACTCGTTCGCCAGCGCCTCGCCCTGGTTGCCGGCCAGGTACAGCTGCACGTAGGCGGACTTGCCGTCGGTGCTCAGCGCACCCGCCTCCGTCAGTGGGTCACCCCAGAAGTCCTGGATGTGTTCGACGTGCACGGTGTCGGCCTCGAGCCGGTCCACCATGTCGTTGTAGAAGCGGTGCGCCTCGTCGCCCAGTCGCTGCTCACCTTCGAGCACGATCATGACCGAGCTGTCGGATTCGAACTCCTCGAAGACCTCACCGGCGCGGGTCATCGCGATCACCGATGGCGCCTCTTCGGGGGCCATCGACACCGAGCGCATCTGGCTGACGACCTCGAGCTGCGGCACCGTGAGCGACAGCACCGCAACCAGCAAAATCCAGCCGATGATGATCGGCACGGCGAAACGCCGGATCCATCTCGCCGGACCGGTACGGGCGACGGGTTTCGGTGGGGGACCGAGGCGGCGCCCAGCCTCAACGTGCGAGTTGGGCAACTTGTTGGATCCTCCATGCGACGTGGTGTCGTCACTGTTGATAGCAGATCATCGGCGATCTCAGGGGCCTCCCCTGTGCGGAGGCTGCAGGTGCGGCTGTGGCATGCCCCACGAATCCGCCCCGAGGTATCCGGGAACACAGGGGTCGCCGGTCTTCGCGGGTACACCGGGGCCGGTACGGTCGGGACGGACTGAAAGGACTTCTCTGATGGCCACCCCGCACGGCGGCTCGCGTCTCGGTACCCGGTTCGGCCCGTACGAACTCCGGTCCCTGATCGGAGTCGGCGGGATGGGCGAGGTGTACCGCGCCTACGACACGGTCAAAGACCGCATGGTCGCGCTGAAACTGCTGCGCGCCGAGATGGCCGCCGATCCGAGTTTCCAGGAACGCTTCCGCCGCGAGTCACGGGTGGCGGCGCGGCTGCAGGAACCGCACGTCATCCCGGTGCACGACTTCGGTGACATCGGTGGTGTCCTCTACATCGACATGCGCCTGGTCGAAGGCGCGAGCCTCAAGGACGAACTGCGCGCCAACGGACCGCTCGAGGCGAAACGGGCTGCGTCGATCATCGCCCAGGTCGCGGCCGCGCTCGACGCCGCGCACGCCGACGGTCTGGTGCACCGCGACATCAAACCCGAGAACGTCCTGCTCAACCCCGATGACTTCGCCTACCTCGTGGACTTCGGCATCGCCCACACCGGCGGCGACCCCGGCGTGACGTCGACCGGGATGATCGTCGGGTCCTCGGCGTACATGGCGCCGGAGCGGTTCAGCGGTGGACCCGTCGGCCCGCCGGCCGACGTCTACTCCCTGACCTGCCTGCTCTACGAATGCCTCACCGGACGGCCGCCGTTCGAGACCGGTGATCTGCGCCAGCTGATGAGCGCCCACATGTTCGGCCCACCTCCGCGGCCGAGCATCATGCGGCGCGGTATCAGCCGGGCGTTCGACGACGTGATCGCGCGGGGGATGGCCAAACAACCCGGGGACCGGTTCGCCACGGCCGGCGAGCTGGCGAAGGCGGCGACCGCGGCGGCGATGCTGCCCGCCGCACAGGCCGGTGCGGTCGTGGCACCGCCGCCGGCGAGCACCCGGCAGTTCTCCTCGGTGTTCCCCAATCCCGCGGCGACCGGCTACACCCCGTACCCGCCGCAGGCGCCGCGGCCCGCGGCCAAGGCGCCGGCCACGAAGAACACCGCGCAGGTGGTGTTGATCGCGGCGATCATCGTGCTGTTCGGGGTGGCCGCCGTCCTGGCGGCGATCCTGGCGTTCAGCGGCCAGGACTCCGCACCGACCGCGCGGACGACGCTGACGCCGACCACCGCTCCCTACGACGAGAGCCTGCCGACCACGACTCGCTCGACCGCGCCGACGACCACCACCACGACCACCACGACGCCCTCGACGTCGACGACCACCACCAGCACGACACCGTCGACGTCGACCTCGTCGAGGGCGCCGGAGGGGGTGTCGGGCGCCGACGGTCAGGGATTCGTCGGCCACTACGCCCGCTGCGATTCGGGCGGCTCGCCCGCGGCGATGGTGCGTACCGCGCAGTCGCTGGCCATCGTGTGCCGCGACGACGACAGCTACTACTACCGGGGGGAGCGCCTCAGTGACGGCGCGACCATCCAACTGGACGATGCGACACCGGCCGGCGGTGGCTATGACGCGGTGGATCCGTCCAGCGGTGCCCGATACGAAGTTCGGCCCGACCGGCTCACCATCGTGAGCAACGGCCGGGCCGATACGTCGGAACGCGTGCTGGAGTACTACGCGGACTAGCTGTGATGTCAACTAGCCGCGGACGCTAGCTCTTCGCCGCGCGCTCCTGCCGGCGCTTCTCCTTCTCGGTGTCCGCGAGATCCTCGACGCGATCGGCCTGCGCCCGCTTGGCGGCGGCCGCACCGGCCTTGTCGGCGGCGTCGTCGAGTTTCTCCTGCGCCATCTGCTCGACGCTCTTCTCGGTCGCCTTGATCACGGCCTCTTCCTGCCGTCGCGCGTCCTCGGCGGCCTTGACCCGCTGAGCGGCCACCTGATCGGCCTGCTCCTTGGCGTCGGCGGCCCGCTTCTGCGCATTCTGCACGGCGTTCTGCTTACGCTCCGAGGCCGTCTGCCGCGCCTGCTTGATCTCGCGCTCGCGATCCTGCTCGGCCTGCTGCTGCTCGCGCTCGGCCTTCTCGCGGGTGCTCTTGAGCTCCGCGTCGGCCTGATCGCGCACCTGCGTGGCGGTCTCGTCGAGCTGGGCCGCCCGGCGCAGCGCCTCGCTGCGTTCGATCAGTGCCGCGCCGCGTTGTTCGACGTCGGGCGCGCTGAGCGCATTGCCGACCGCGAGGTCGAGCATGCCGAGCGAGCGTTCGTAGAGCAGCCGCGCCGGTGCCTCCGAATCGAGGCGGGCGACGACCCGCTCCTCGATCATCTGGAGCGGAAACCGGGCGATCTGGTATTGGAATCGCAGGACGGCGAATGGGACATCGGTGATCTTCATCGATTACTCCTGGGCCTTTCTATCGCTGGTCGGGGACGTCGGCGTCGGCGGCGAGTTGGTCGGCTTCCCGCCGGATGCGCGCGGCCTCGGCCTCGGCGCTGGCGGCGGCCTGATTGGCGTCGGCGCGCTCGTCGACGGCCTCGAAGACCTCGGCGGACGCGTCGACCTTGTCGGCGCGGGCCTCGGCGTCGGCCTGCTCGATCTTGCGCTGGGCTTCGAGTTCGGCCTGCGATGCGTCACGTGCCGCCCGCTGCGCCGCAGCCTGTTCGGCGTGCCGCTTCTGGGCGGCCTGATCGGCGCGTGCCTCGTTCTCGGCGGCCGCGGTCTCGGCGTTGACGGCGATGCGCTCCTGCGCGCCCTCCCGCCGGGCCTCGGCCACCTCCTGGCGGGCCTGCTCCGCCTCAGCCTCGGCGACGGCTTCGACCGCGTTGGCGGCCTTGCGCTCCTTGGCCTGTGTCTGTTCCAGCTGTCCCTCGGCGGTCAGCGAATCGTTGCCGGTCACGGCGCCGACGACCTCTTTCGCCTTGCCTTTGACCGAATCGATGAGGCCCTTGCGAGCCTGGTCGGACTTGTTGTCAGTCATCTAATCCCCTCAGTAGGTATCGGGAGGAGCATTCCCGGCCTACCGGCGATCAACACGTGCGTGTGGTCTGGGCCACTCTTCGGAGCTGATCGGTCATCGAAGTGCGGCCCCTCGCGTTCTACCAAACAGAGCGATTGAGAACATGCAAAGCGGGGTAAGATCGAGGCCGAAGCTGTGAACAGCCTAAACAGCTTGGCGTGCGGAGGACAGCGAACATGTTTACCAATGAATTTCCTGAGGAAACCCTTCGAATCAACTTTGAACATTGGTTGTGTGAAGCGATCCGCACCGGCGCCCGCAACGGGCATCTGCAGCCCCTCACGCCGCTGACCACACAGACCTGGCAGGCGATCGACGAGGTCGCCGATGCCGCCGCCGCCATCGGCGGCCAATCCGCCCACGTCGCACGCCTGCAGAACGTGGTGTTGGCCGCCCGCGACCAGTTCGCTCGTCAACTCGACGGAACCCACCGCGCACCCCAGGTACTGCTCGGCAAAGCCGCCAGCTAACCGCTTTCGCAAACAGTCGGGCGGTGCGGTCCTCCAGGACGCGCTGCGCCGACTCCTGTCACTGATGTTTCCGGCAAACGGTCTCGAGACGATCACGAAGCCGTTGCGGTTCCCGCGCTGACGTCTTGACACACCTCACGGGCCACTACTGTCACAGTGGTACCTCGCCGCGTGCGACGGCCCCGAAAGGTGTGACATGCCGGCCATCCGACGACTGGCAGCGCTGACCATCGCGTCGACCATCGCCGCCTCGCTGGTGCTGCCCCTCGTGACCAGCCCGCCGGCGGCGGCCGATCCCTGTTCGGTCCCGGTGTCGGCGCCGTCAGCGCGGGGCGCCAACCCGGGGCTGGCTCTCCCGAAGTTCCCGGTCCTGCACCTGCCGATCGGCCGCAAACCGGCTCCGCGCACCACCGCCGCCGAGGCCGCCCAGACCGACGCCGCCGTGGCCCCCGAGACTCCGGCGCGCGCCGCGGCCGCCCCCGCCGCCTCCGGGGCCACCGTCGTCGACACGATCGTCGGCCCGGCGTCCGACTCCTACAAGCGTTTCGGCATCTCCGGCGCTGACCTGGGAATCATGTGGGACAACGGCTACCAGGGGGCACAGCGCCAGGTGCTGCTGGCCTTCGGCGACACCTTCGGCAACTGCAGCCTGCCCGATCAGGAGTGGCGGAAGAACACCCTGTTCCGCAGCTCCACGAAGAACCCGGCCGACGGACTCAACGTCCCGAGCCCCGTGCCGGGTGACCGCTTCGGAGGTTCCCCGGTCAACGCGGACCGGCCCAGCTTCTCCCGCCAGGTGATCCAGAGCCTGAACCTGGCCGCCACCGAGGTCACCGTCATCCCGACCGCCGGCATCTCCGTCGGCACCCGCCAGTACGTGAACTTCATGTCGGTCAGCCAGTGGGGTGCGCCGGGTCAGTGGTCGACGAACTTCTCCGCCGTGGCGGTGTCCGACGACAACGGCGAGACCTGGACGGTGCCCCGCACCAGCATCCGGCCCAGCTGGTTCAACACCGTGCCCGGCGTGCCGTTCGTCTGGGGCGACCAGAACTTCCAGATGGGCGCCTATCTCCGGCACAACAGATACGTCTACGCCTACGGCACCGGGGCGGGGCGGGGCGGTATGCCGTTCCTCTCCCGCGTCGCCGAGAACGCGGTCGCGGACAAGTCCGCCTATGAGTACTACACCCCGTTCGGCTGGTTGCGCGGTTTCCCGTTCCTCGCCATCCAGGTGGTGTGGGCGCCCGGCAGCGAGATGTCGGTGGCCTGGAACGAGCACCTGAAGAAGTTCGTGATGCTCTACACCAACACGGCGAGCGATGTGGTCATGCGCACCGCGGACAAGCCCGAAGGCCCGTGGAGCTCGGCCAAGGTCATCGTCCGGTCCGCGGCGGTGCCCGGCGGCATCTACGCCCCCTACATCCATCCGTGGTCGACCGGCAACGATCTGTACTTCACGCTGTCACGCTGGTCGGACTACAGCACGCTGCTCATGCACACCACTCTCGGCTAGACGTGCACGTCCCGCAGTCCGACCGCGTTGCGAAGCCCTGAGCAGTTGTAACAGCCAACGCAGCCAACGCAATTCGCGCAGCGAGCGCAGCCGAGGCACGCCACGCATCGGACGCACGCGAAACACCCCACGCAGGCCAGGCATGCGTTCAGCGCGAATGACAGTGCGACGAGCGCACTTCCGGCGACCGCCGCACTGGTCACCGTGGCGATCGATCCGCTCACCCCGGCGCTGTTGACGGTGCCGACCGACCCCGCGACCCCCGCGCTGTTCACCGTGCCGACCGATCCGGCTACCGCGGCGCTGGTCACGGTGCCCACCGACCTCGCGACGGCCACGCTGTCGCGGGTCGCCTTCGATCCGACCACTGCGCGCATCCGCGTCATCCTGCCGTCTTCCCGTTGTCCACCAGGTACACCGCGCCGTGCACCGCCGCGGCGTCGTCGCTGGCGAGGAACGCGATGGTCTTGGCCACGTCGGCGACGTCCATCATCCCGCGGGGTGCGGCGATGCGCATGATCAGGTTCCAGTCCGCCTGCTCGGGCGCGGCGAACTCCGTCGTCTGCGGGGTGACCATCCCACCCGGGCACACGGCGTTGACGCGCAGCCGGTCGGCGGTGAACTCGATCGCCAGCGCGCGGGTCAGGCCGACCAGACCGTGTTTGGCCGCGCAGTAGCCCGCCGAGTACACCTCACCCTCGATCCCCGCGATGGACGCGACGTTGACGATGTTGCCGCCGGACTCGAGCAGGTGCGGAAGTGCGGCGCGGCACAGGTAGAAGGGGCCGTTGAGGTTCACCGCGAGGTCGCGGTCCCAATCCGCATCCGACATCGACGGCGTGTGGCGCATCTGGTGGTAGCCGGCCACATTGGCGAGCACGTCGAGTCTGCCGAACGTCGCGACACAGTCGTCGACCGCCTTCCGGCAGGCCTCCGGGGAGGTGATGTCGACCGAGGCGTACCGCTCGCCGGGGACGTCGGCGAACACCGTGGCCATGCGTTCGGCGTCGCGCGAGATCCCGAACACCGTCGCGCCGCGCTCGGCGAACAGCTTCGCCGTCGCCGCACCCAATCCGGACGACGCGCCGGTCACCAAGGCCACTTTCCCGTGCAGCTGTGTCATGGCAACGACTGTCTCACGCACGCAGGCCGTCGAGCACGATGCTCAGCACGTGGCGCGCCCGCTGCTCCCATTCGGCCTCGTCGAGGCGGGTGAGGAAGCCGAGGAGAAGGATGACGTCGCGGGCGTCAACGTCGGCGCGGACGGTGCCTTCGGCTTTCCCGGCGTTGAGCAGCGCGGTGACCGCGTCACCGATCGGGCCCAGGCTGTGGGCCGAAAGGTCCTGCCAGACACCGACTTCCACGGCGGCGAAGACACCGCGCTTGACCCGGGCGTATTCCGCGACACGGTCGAGCCACCGCGCCAGCGCATCGAGCGGCCGATGCTCGGCGGCCAGGGCGGCTGCGGCCGACACCAACTGCGCCACGTCGTGTCGGTACACCTCGGCGAGCAGATCCTCGCGGGTGGGAAAGTGGCGGTACAGCGTGGCCTGTCCGACGCCGGCCCGTCTGGCCACCGCACTGAGCCGCACCTCGTCGGCCGAGTCGAGGATCATCGCGCGCGCCGCGGCGATGATGCGGTCCCGGTTCTCCGCCGCGTCGGCGCGGCGTCGTGGATGGGTCATGGGGGCTGTCCCGTCGACTCGCTAAGCGGACAGTTGTCCGTTACAGTGCATCAGTAACCGGACAACTCTCCACTTTATCGGAGGCATCGTGAACCCGTCCGAAGACGCCAGGACGAGCACCAAGGTGGTCGCCATCACCGGCGCCGGCACCGGTATCGGCGCCGCGACCGCAGAACTGCTCGCCGGCCACGGCCACGCGGTGGTGCTGGCGGCCCGTCGCGCCGAGCGGCTCGACGAAGTGGCGCACCGTATCCACGCCCGTGGCGGACGCGCCGTCACCGTGACCGCCGACGTCAGCCGCTACGACGATGTCGTCGGTCTCGTCGACACGGCGGTCGGGGAGTTCGGCCGGTTGGATGTGCTGGTCAGCAACGCCGGCATCAGCAAGATCGGCCCGATGGCCGACGGGGACGTCCGCGGCTGGTCTGCCATGATCGACGTCAACCTGCGCGGCGTGCTGCACGGCATCGCCGCCGCCATGCCCGTGTTCCGCCGGCAGGGCGCCGGTCACTTCGTCACGACGCTGTCGACGTCTGGGCTGAAGATCGTTCCGCAGCAGGGTGTGTACGCCGCGACCAAGAACGCGGTGCGCACGCTGCTCGAGGCGCTGCGTCAGGAGAACACCGACGGCGTGGTGCGCACGACCGGCATCTCGCCGGGCATGGTCGCCACCGAGCTCGGCGACTCGATCGACAACGATGAGTTGCGCCACGAGATCCGGCAGAACATGGCCGACTTCGGGATGCCGCCCGAGGCGGTGGCCCGCGCGGTGGCTTTCGCGATCAGCCAACCGGCCGATATCGAGATCGGTGACATCACCATCCGACCCACCGTGCAGAACTGAGCCTCACGCCGGGGTGCGCGGCCGCGCGGGCGGCACGGCCGCGAGCAGCGCGCGGGTGTATTCCTGTTCCGGCGCGGCGAACAGCTCGGCAGCGGGCCGGTACTCGACCGCCGCACCGTCGCGCATCACGAGCACGTCATGGCTCATCCGCTGGATGACGGCGAGGTCGTGTCCGATGAACAGATACGTCAGCCCGAGGTCACCCTGCAAACCGGTGAGCAGGTCGAGCACCTTCGATTGCACCGAGACGTCAAGAGACGCAGTGGATTCGTCGAGGATGAGCAGATCGGGCTCGGTGGCCAGCGCGCGGGCGATGCTGACCCGCTGACGCTGGCCCCCGGACAGTTCGTGCGGGTAGCGCGACGCGAAATCCGCGGGCAGACCGACGAGCTCGAGCAGTTCGGCCACCCGTGCGCGCCGCCCCGTCCGCCCCTCGGCCAGCTTGTGCACGGTCAGCGGTTCCGCGATCGCCGACCCCACCCGCATCCGGGAGTTCAACGAGGAGAACGGATCCTGGAATACCAGGCTGATCCGCCGCCGCAGCGCCTTCTCGTCGGCGCCCCGCACCCCGAACACGTCGACGCCGTCGAGCGTCGCCGAACCGGCGTGCGGGCCCACCAGACCGGTCAACGCCGCCGCGACCGTCGACTTACCGGACCCGGACTCGCCGACCAGGCCGAGTGTGCTGCCGCGGCGGATGCGGAACGAGAGATCGCGCACCGCATGCACAGTCGAACGTCCCGTCGGCCCTGTCACGTCGAAGCGCACGTCGAGACCGTCGACTTCGAGCAGAACCGGGGCGTCGGGATCGGCGGGCGGGGGGCCGTCCCCACCGACCATCGGACGTGCCGCCAGCAGTTCGCGCGTGTACTCGTGGCGGGGCCGGTCGAAGACGTCGAGCACCGGTGCATGCTCGACGGCGGCCCCGTTCTGTAGCACGGTGACGTCGTCGGCGACCTGGCCGATCACCCCGAGGTCGTGGCTGATCCACACGACCGCGGTCCCGAAGTCGCGCTGCAGATCCCGCACCAGGTCGATGATCTGCGCCTGCGTGGTGACGTCGAGCGCGGTGGTCGGTTCGTCGGCGATGAGCAGTTCCGGATCGCACGCCAGCGCGATCGCGATCATCACCCGCTGCCGCTGACCGCCCGACAGCTGATGCGGATAGGAGTCCAGCCGCCGCTCGGGTTCGGGCAGGCCGACGGCGGTGAGGAGTTCGAGGGCCCGGTCGCGCGCCTGTCTGCGCGTCATGTTCCGGTGCGTTTCCAAGGATTCGGTGATCTGGCGTTCCAGCGTCAGCAGCGGATTGAGCGACGTGCCCGGATCCTGGAACACGAAGCCGATCCGGCCGCCGTGCACGGAGCGCAGCGTGCGGGCCGACGCGCCGACCAGCTGCGTCGACTTCTGCCCGCCGAGCACGCTCGACCCACTGACCCGCGAGCCCGGGGCGTCCAGCAGGCCCGTCGCGGCGAGCACCGTCATCGATTTCCCGGAGCCGGACTCGCCGACGATGCCCAGCGTCTTCTCCCGCTCCACGGTGAACGAGATGGCGCGCACGATGTCGCGGCGGCCGATCCGCACCCCCAGGTCGGCGACGTCGAGAACAGGTGTGGTCATTGCTTTCTCCGCGCCTCGATCATGGTGCGCTGCTTGGGGTCCAGCACGTCCCGCAACCCGTCGCCGAGCAGGTTGAACGCCAGCACGATGACGAAGATCGCCGCACCGGGGAACACCGCCATCCACCACGCCAGCGTGACGAAACCCTGCGAGTCGAAGATCATCCGCCCCAGCGACGGCTGTGGGGGTTGGATGCCCAGGCCGAGGAACGACAGCGCGGCCTCCGACAGGATCGCGAACGCCAGCGAGATCGAGGTCTGCACGATCAGCGGTCCCGAGATGTTCGGCAGCACATGGCGCGTCAGGATGTAGAGATTCCCGGTGCCCATCGTCCGCGACACCGCGACATAGGATTCGACGCGCACCGACAGCGTGCTCGCGCGGGCCACCCGGGCGAAGATCGGGGTGTAGACGATGCCGATCGCCAGGATCGTCGTGGTCACCCCCGGCCCGAGGATCGCCACGATCGCCAGCGCGAGCAGCAGCACCGGGAACGCGAACATCACGTCGACGATGCGCATGAACACCGTGTCGACCCAGCCGCCGCGGTATCCCGCCAGCACGCCGATCGTCACACCGACCACGACCGCGAACGCCACACTGACGACCGCCACCCGCATGGACGCCTGGATCGCGACGAGGACACGGGAGAACACGTCGCGGCCGAGTTCGTCGGTGCCGAACCAGTGTGCCCCGCCGGGCGGCTGCAGGGCGTTCGGGACGTCGATGTCGTTGACGCCATAGGGGATCAGCCACTGCGCGAACAGCGCGACGACCACCACTAGCGCCAGGATCACGACGCTGACGACCGCGACCGGGTTGCCCAGCATCAGCCGCCACCCCGCGGTTCGCGTCGCCTCGGTCGGTGCGGTCATGACAGCCGGATCCTCGGGTCGACGACCGCGTACAACACGTCCACGATCAGGTTGATGAGTAGGAAGAGGGCGGCCATCAACAGCACCGCACCCTGGATGACCGGATAGTCGCGGGCCGCGACGGCGTTGTAGACCAGCCGGCCCAGCCCCGGCCAGGCGAACACGACCTCGACGACGATGACGCCGCCGAGGATCGTGGCGAGTTGGATGCCGGTGATGGTGAGGATCGGGATCAGTGCGTTGCGCACCGTGTGGCGCAGCGTCACCACCCGCGGCGACAGGCCCTTGGAGCGGGCGGTGCGCACATACCCCATCGAGGCCACCTCCAGCACCGCCGACCGGATGTAGCGGGTCATGATGGCCGCCGCCACCAACCCGACCGTGAGTCCCGGCAGGATGATGTGGCGCAGCCAGCCGGCCGGATCGTCGAACAACGGCCGGTACCCGGATGTCGGCAGCCAGCCCAGCGTCGAGGAGAACAGCGCGATCAGCAGGATACCGAGCCAGAAGTCCGGGATCGAGACGCCGAACTGGCTGGTGACCCGCACGATCGCATCGCTGACGCGGCCTTCGCGCAGCGCCGCCCAGATCCCGGCGGGCACGGCGACGAGCAGGGCGAAGACGATGCCGACCAGACCGAGGGACACGGTCGCGGGCAGCCGGTCGAGCAGGGTGGCGGTGACCGGGTCGCCGTTGCGAAAGCTGACCCCGAGGTCTCCGGTCAGCGCGTTGCCCAGATAGGTGAAGAACTGCACGATGAGCGGACGGTCCAGCCCGCTGGCCGACCGCAGCGCCTCGTAGGCCTCGGGGGTGTAGCGGGTGCCCAGCGCGATGCGCACCGGGTCGCCGGGGACCAGCTGCACGAGGGCGAACACCACGATCAGCACGCCGATGAGCACGACCAGCGAGTAGGCGACCCGTCGGGCCAGGAAGCGCACGACGGGGTGGGAGAGTACGGCGCTCACGCGGCGTCGTCCTCACCGAGGGCCACACCACGGAACCGGACCGCACCGTCGCGGCGCGCCTCGTAGCCGGACAGCGCGGGGGTCCAGGCCTGGATCACCGAAGGGTTGTAGAGGTAGATGTAGCTGACCTCGTCGGCGATGCGGGTGGCCGCCTTCGCATAGTCGTCTTTGCGCTTTTCGCGGTCGGTCTCCACCCGGCCGGCGTCGAGCAGCCGGTCCACCTCGGGGTCGGAGAACTTCTGGGCATTGCTGGTGCCGTTGGTGTGGTGCTGGGCGTAGTAGAAGTCGTCGGGGTCGATGCTGCCGAGCCAGCCCAGCATGAGCATGTCGAAGTTGCCGTTGTTCTGTTCGTCGAGCCAGGTGGCGAAGTCGACGGTGCGGATGTCGACGGTGATGCCGAGCGGGGCGAGGTTGTCGGCGACGATCTGCGCGGCGGTGACGGTCTCCGGATACTCGCTGGTGACGAGCATGTCCATCTTCCCGGGTTTCGCATCGGCCTCGGCCAGCAGGCTTTTGGCCTTGTCGAGGTCGTAGGAGTACCGGTCGTACGGCGTGTACCACGGGTTGCCCTCGGGGATCGCGAGCTGGTTCTCGGCGGCGGTGCCGTAGCTCGTCGCGGCGACGATCGCGTCGCGGTCGATACCGTAGGCGATCGCCTGGCGCACCCGGACGTCGTTCCACGGCGGCCGGGCCTGGTTGAGCGCCAGGTACCAGTAGTCGTTGCTCGGCGTGACGGCCAGTCGCAGCGAGTCGTCGTCGCGCAGTTGCGAAACCCGCTGCGGGGGAATCGAATCCGTCCAGTCGACCTCGCCCGCCTGCAGTGCCGACAACGCTGTCGACGGTTCGGAGATGAACCGGAACGTCACCCCGGAGATCCGCGGTGGGGGTCCCCAGTAGGTCGGGTTGGCGCGCAGCGTGATGGAGTCGCCGCTGGTGGCGCCGGCGAACGAGAACGGGCCGGTGCCGACGGGGTGGGTGGTGATCCGTCCGCTCTCGACGTTGCCTCGCGACACGATCGCCATGCCCTTGAACCCGCCGAGGTTGGTGAGCAGGTTCGGGGTGGGCTTGTCGACGGTGATGCGCACGGTGGCCGGGTCGACCGCGGTGACGTCGGTGACGGCGCTGAACTTGTCGACGTTGGTGAGCTGTTCGTCGATGATGCGGCGGTAGGAGTAGACGACGTCGTCGGCGGTGAAGGGGGTGCCGTCGTGGAACGTGACGCCGCGACGCAGGTGAAACGTCCACACCCGCTGGTCGGGGCTGACCTCCCAGGACTCGGCCAGCGCGGGGCGCATCTCGAGGTTCGCGTCGGGTTCGACCAGGGTGTCGAAGACGTTCTCGAGCACCTCGAACGAGAAGTAGGCGGAGGTCTTGTGGGGGTCGAGCTGATCGGGTTCGCCCGCGATGGCCGCGACCAGGTTGCCGGATGCGGCGTCGCCGAGGTCGACGCGCTCACCGGTGGAACACCCGGTCATCGCCAACAGCAACGCGACAACCAGCGCCAGCCCGGCCGCCAGCACCGTGTCACGCCGCATATGACCACCTCAAGATCAACCGGACACCTGGTCGCTTGTTACCCCCAATGGTCGTGATCGCAAACGCCAGACGGTGAACCGGTGACGGTCGGTGAGCCGGACTGCCATACTGACCGCGATGACGACCCTCACTCGACTGATAGCCGCGGCCGTGTTGGCGATCGGCGCGGCGATCGGCGCCGCCGGTCCGGCGCAGGCCGAACAGCAGGTGCTCAAAGGTGTCTACACCTACACCCAGGCCGACGGTCTGACCGGTGACTGGACGATCCACCCGTCCTGCGTGCCGACCGTGGGGGATCTGCGCGAGCCGCTGTACCTCCCGGTGGCATGCCGGCTGCACGTGACGTCCTTCCCCGCTGTCAAGAGCGGGGACGCGGTGCTCACCAACGGCGTGTGGGCCTACGACACCACGATCGCCGACGGCGTGATCTGTTCGGACGGCAGTCCGTTGCAGGTCGTCCAGACGGTCGAGTTCGACACCGTGACCATGACCGGCACCCGCACCGACAGCCACGTGCCCGGTTGCAACGGCGAATTGCCGGCCACCATCACCAGGACGCCGTTCACGCTGTCGTTCAAGAAACCGCTGGACCTTCCCGTCGACGACTATCCGCTGATCTGCGAGCCCGGCGGCCTGCGGCGCTGCTTCTAGCGCTCAGACGTTCGATGGCCGAACCCACCCGTCTGGAACGCTACGAGACGCGGTCCGAATGGCCGCTGGCCGCCGTCGCGCTGCTCTTCCTCGCGTTGTTCTCGGTCGATGTGCTGCTGCAGCCGCGTGGCGCCGCCGACACCGCGATCGAGTTCGGGATGAAGCTGACGTATTTCGCGTTCGTCATCGACTATCTGAGCCGGTTGTCCCTCGCCCGACCGCGCGGGCGCTGGTTCGTTCGCCACCTGTTCGACCTGGCGATCGTGGCGCTCCCATTCCTGCGGCCTCTGCGGCTGCTCAGCCTGGCGGTCGTGGTCAAGGTGCTGCAGCGGGCGGTGGGCCAGAGCATCCGCGGCCGCGTGATCGTCTACACCGCGTGCGGCGCTACCGTGATCATCTACGCCGCGGCGCTGGCGATCCTCGAGGTCGAACGCGGTAACCCCGACGCCAAGATCGCGAACTTCGGCGATGCGGTGTGGTGGGCGATCACCACCGTCACGACCGTCGGATACGGCGAGTTCTTCCCGGTGACGTTCCAGGGCCGCATGGTGGCGGTGGCGCTGATGATCGGCGGCATCAGCCTCGTCGGTGTGGTGACCGCGACCCTGGCCTCCTGGATCATCCAGCGGGTCGCCGAAGAGGACACCGCCAGCCAGGCCGCGACCGTCGCGCACGTGGAGCAGTTGCGCGCCGAGGTCCGCCAACTCCGGGAAGCGCTCGAAGGCGGCGGCACGCTGGACCGCTCGACGCCTATGCCGTGAATCCGCCGTCGACGTTCCAGGTGGCGCCGGTGATGTATCCCGCATTCGGTCCGGCCAGATAACTCACCACGCCCGCCACGTCGGCGGTGTTCCCGTAGCGCCCGACGGCGGTCATCTGCCTTGAGACGTCGGCGAACTCGCCTTCGGCCGGGTTCATGTCCGTCGCGATGGGACCCGGCTGGACGTTGTTCACCGTGATACCTCGCGGGCCCAGTTCGCGGGCGAGGCCTCGCGTCATGCCGGCCACCGCGGCCTTCGTCATCGCATACACCGACAGGCCGGCCGTCGGCACCCGGTCGGCGTTGATGCTGCCGATGTTGATGATGCGCCCGCCGTCTCCGAGATGGGGGACCGCGCACTGGATGGCCACGAACGCCCCGCGCACGTTGACCCCGACCAGTCGGTCGAACTGCTCGAGCGGAAACGACTCGACCGGCGCGAGGTATGCGACGCCGGCGTTGTTGACCAGGATGTCTAGGCCGCCGAGGCGGGTGACCGTCTCGTCGACCGCGGAGGCGATCTGCCCGGCGTCGGAACTGTCGGCGCGAATCGGCAGCACGCGGCCGCCGCCACGCGACACGTCGACCACCACCCTGTCCGCATCGGCCACCGACGATCCGTAGGTGAAGGCCACCGCCGCCCCGTCGAAGGCCAGCCGCCGCACGATCTCCGCCCCGATTCCGCGCGACCCGCCGGTCACCAGCGCCCGTCGCCCAGCCAGGGGTCCGCCGTCCACAGTCGTCATGGCGACTGAATCTAGCCGTCGCGGCGGCCCCGCACCCTATGGTGAACGAAGGTCGACGAAAGGCGGCGCATGACCAAACGGATCGTGGTGTGGGGCACCGGCTTCGTCGGCACGATGGTGATCCCCGAAATCGACCGGCACCCGCTGTTCGAACTCGTCGGCGTGGGGGTGAGCAACCCGGACAAGGTCGGCCGCGACGCCGGAGAGATCTGCGGGCTCGGCCGCTCGCTGGGCGTCACCGCCACCGACGACGTCGACGCGCTCATCGCACTGCGCCCCGACGCCCTGGTGCACTTCGGCCCGACCGCCGCCCACGCCGACGCCAACATCGCGCTGATCACCCGCTTCCTGCGCGCCGGCATCGACGTGTGCTCGACGGCGATGACGCCGTGGGTGTGGCCGACCATGCACCTCAACCCGCCGGAGTGGATCGTGCCGGTGACCGAGGCGTGCGAACTCGGCGAGTCGTCGTGTTTCACGACCGGCATCGACCCCGGCTTCGCCAACGATCTGTTCCCGATGACGCTGATGGGCGTGTGCGCGGAGGTCAAGCGCGTCCGCGCCGCCGAACTGCTCGACTACACCAACTATACCGGTGACTACGAGAACGAGATGGGCATCGGCAGGCCGCCGGAGCGCCGGGCACTGCTGGAAACCCCCGACGTCTTGGTCTTCGCCTGGGGCGCAACGGTTCCCATGATCGCGCACGCGGCAGGCATCATGCTCGACGAGATCACCACCACCTACGACAAGTGGGTGACACCCACCGACCGCAAGAGCGCCAAGGGCGTGATCGAGGCGGGCAACGTCGCCGCCGTGCGGTTCACCATCAACGGTGTGTACCGCGGCGAGACCCGCATCCAGCTCGAACACGTCAACCGGATCGGCAACGACGCCGCCCCGGACTGGCCGTCGGGAACCGAGAACGACGTCTACCGCGTCGAGATCGACGGCACCCCCAGCATCGTGCAGGAGACCGCGTTCCGGTTCACCGACGGCTCCGGCCGCGACGCCGCCGCGGCGGGCTGCCTGGCCACGGGCATGCGCGCACTCAACGCCGTGCCCGCGGTCAACGACCTGCGGCCGGGCTGGGTGACGGCCCTGGACTTACCGCTGATTCCCGGAGCAGGCACAATTCGCTGATGCCAGACGGGATAGGGCTGTCGATCGGTGCGACCGCGATGGCGGCCGTGGTGGTGGGCCGCGCCGCGGTGCGCCGCACCCCGGTGCTGACCGTGTTCGGCCACCGCCCGCCCGAGATCGGGGTGCCGGGGGAGAATCCGCGACTCGACGAACCCGGACTCGTCCTCGCCGATTTCGTCGATCGGGTCGGCGATCCGGTAGCGATCCTCGCCGCGGACGGGACCAGCCACCGCGGCGAGGCGTTGACCGCCGACGCGCTGCGCGCCCTGCTGTATGCGCTGACCCGCGGGCGGGAACCGGTCGACCCGATCGCGGTGACCCACCCCGCCCATTGGCACGAACCCGCGGTCGCGGCCTTGCGTACCGCACTCGCCGAGGTGCGCGAGTTCGGACCGTCGACACCGGTTCTGCCCGATGCGGTGGCGGCGCTGACCGCGCTTCGGAACGACCCGGGGTTGCCGACCACCGGAGTGATCGCCCTGTGCGACTTCGGCGGGTCCGGGACGAGCATCACCCTGGCCGACGCGTCCAACGGGCTGCGGCCCATCGCACCGACCTCGCGGCACCTCGACCTGTCCGGCGACGCGATCGACCAGGCGCTGCTCACCCACGTCGTCTCGGGCCTGTCCGCCGCCGGGTCGGTGGATGTGTCGGGTACCTCCGCCATCGGCTCGCTGACGCGGCTGCGCGGTGCCTGCCGCGCCGCCAAGGAGCGGTTGTCCACCGAGACGGTGACGGCGATGAGCGTGGAGTTGCCCGGCCACAGCAGCGAGGTGCGGCTCACCCGCCCCGAACTCGACGACGTGGTCCGCGGACCGCTCGGCGATATCGTGGCCGCCCTGCGCAGCGGCATGGAACGCGCGGGCGTCGCGCCGGCCGACCTCGCCGCGGTCGCCACCTCAGGTGGGGGCGCCCGCATCCCGATCGTCACCACGATGCTGTCGGAGGGTTTCCGTGTTCCCGTGGTGACCACCCGGCAGCCCGAGCTCACGGCGGCGATCGGCGGGGGGCTGGCCGCGGTCCGCGGCCCCGACGACACGCACACCGCGCTCGCCGCCGCCGCGCCGGTGACGGCCGCCGCCCCGATCGCCGACGAGACCGCACAGTCGAGCACCTTCCGCGCACTGGCCTGGTCGGATGCCGACGACATCCCCGACGTCGCTCCCGCCGCATACGCCTCAGAACCGGATGTGCGCCCGCAGTTCCTGTTCGGTCCGCCGGAGTCGGGGGACGCGCGCCGCCCGGCCGCGGTGCCGTGGTACCGGCGGACACCGGTCGCGCTGGGGATCGGGGCGGCCGTCGTGCTCGCGGCCCTGGCGGCCGCGGTGGTCCTGGTGAACCGCGACGAGGATGCCCGGCCGTCCACGGACACCACGCCCACCACCACCGCAACGACGGAGGCGCCCGCTCCCGTGGCGCCGCCCCCGGCCGACACGCCCGCACCGCAGGGTCCGGCGCCCGAGACGCAGACGGTCACCCAGCCACCCGCGGCGACCGAGGCGCCGCCACCGCCGGCCTCCGAAGCGCCGCCGCCCCCGCCGGAGACCACCCCTCCGCCACCGGCCACCACACCGCCGCCGGCCACCACACCGCCGCCGGCCACGACACCGCCACCGGCCACGACGACCCAACCGCCGCGGCTGATCCCGACGCTGCCCTATACGACGATCCCCGGGCTGCCGTTCGTGCCCGCGCCACCCGGATTCGGCGGTAACTGACCGCGACGGACGCCCGTCACGGGCGAGCGGGGCAGCCGGCCCGCCTGCGAGTGCCCCGTCATCCGGTCGCCGTCCACGGCGACGTCGAAGGCGAGGTGCAATCGCATGGGTTTGGTCACCGACTGGCGCCACGTCGCCCGCGCCCCGTCGACCACGATGTCGTGCAGCGGCACCGTTTCGCTCCTCGAGGTCGCGCTCCCGCGCAGCGAGCCGACGCCCTGGATGAATTGGTATGCGACGCAGAGTGATCCGATCGGTGTCTTGATCCGCACGTCCCACTCGCCGACGATCCCCATCACACCGCCACCGGGACCCGGCCGCGGTTGCGCCACACGGTTCCGCGCCGTTCGTAGGCGAACAGCGTTTCGACCGCGGTGGCGATCTGCGGTCCGTAGCAGCGGTCCAGCAGATGCAGCGCGAGGTCGAGCCCCGAGGTGACGCCGGCCGCGGTGACGAGGTCCCCGTCGTCGACCACCCGGGCGGGCACGGCGTGCACCCCGGTCGCCTCCAGCACGGGCATGCCGAGGTGGTGGGTGACCGCATGTCTGCCGTCGAGCAGGCCCGCCATCGCGAGCGCCAGACCGCCGCCGCACACCGTGGCCACGGTGATCTGCGGATTGGCCAGGGCGCGGCGCAGAAGCGGTACCGCCGCGGTCTCGCCGAAGCGCGCCAGCAGCACCGGAATCGTCACCACGCCATCGTCCGGATCACCCTCGATCGGACCCGAGGCGCCCGGCACGATCACGAAACCCGGTCGCTGCGGGTCCAATTCGGCCGTCGCCTGCAGGACCAGGCCGCGACTGCCGCTGACCACCGGCCGCGGGCCTTCCGCCGAGACCAGTTCCACCGCCATCTCACCGCCGGCGGCGTCGCTTCCGGCGACGAGGACTTCGAACGGGGCGATGACGTCGAGTGGGTCGAATCCGTCGAACAGCACGATCTGGGCATCCATGCCGACCAGCGTGCCGAGTGCGGAGCCGCCACGGCAGTGGCCAGATCGCCAATCTCCGCCGATATCTTGCCAGCGTCTTGTTAGGGTGCGGCCATGCACACCGTCGCCGTCCTCGCCGTGCCGGACACCATCGCGTTCGACCTGGCCACCGCCGTCGAGGTGTTCGGCCGGGCCCGAAGTGCCGACGGTGCAACCGTTTACGACGTCCGGGTGTGCGCCACTGCGGGCCAGGTCGACGCCGGGCCACTGCGTATCGCCACCGACCACGGCATCGACGCCCTGGCCGATGCGGACACGATCGTGGTGCCCGGCCTCAACGACCTGGCCTCGACCGCACCGGCGATGGTGCTCGACGCGCTGCGCACTGCATACCGGGCGGGCACCCGCATCGCGTCGATCTGCACCGGGGCGTTCACCGTCGCCGCGGCGGGGCTGCTCGACGGCAGGCGGGCGACCACCCACTGGCTCGCCGCCGACGCGTTCCGTGCGGCGTTCCCCGCCGTCCACCTCGACACCGAGGTGCTCTACGTCGACGAGGGGCAGGTGCTGACCTCGGCCGGTGCGTCGGCGGGCCTCGACCTGTGTCTGCACATGGTGGCGCGGGACCACGGCTCCTCGGTCGCGGCGGACTCCGCCCGCATGGCCGTCGCACCGCTGCACCGCAGCGGCGGTCAGGCACAGTTCATCCTGCGCAACCGCGCGGCCACCGGACCGCTCGCCGAACGCACCGAACTCGACGACGTGCTGGCGTGGATCGAGCGCAACGCCCACCGCGAGGTGACACTCGCCGACATCGCGCAGCAGGCGTCGATGAGTGTGCGGACGCTGAACCGGCGCTTCCAGGCCGAGACCGGGCAGACGCCGATGCAGTGGGTGACCGGGGTGCGCGTCCGCCATGCCCAACAGTTGCTCGAGACCACCACCCACGGCGTCGAACGCGTCGGGCGCGAGGTCGGGTTCAGCTCACCCGCGAACTTCCGCGAGCAGTTCCGTCGGCTGACCGGTGTGGCTCCGTTGAGCTACCGCAACACTTTTCGTGAGCCATCGCCGGCTGATCAGCGGATCTTGGGCCGCTTGTGCAGCACCAGGTGGGCCAGCGGGATCTGCGTGCCCTGCGGGTCGGCGGCCATCCGGGTGGCGATGCCCTTGTCGAGCCGGTCGACGAACTGCGCGGCACGCGGATCGTCGCGGCCACCGTCGAGCGCGCCGACCATCGTGGGGAACACCGACGCGCGCGCGAACTGCGCCCAGTTGCGCCCGAACGCCGTGGCGTCCTTGTCGATTCGATACTGGTCGAAGAACCGATCCTCACCGTCGAACACGTCGAGGTGCTCGATCTCCAGGCGCTCGAACCGACCCGACGGGGCGAACGGCGCCATGAAGTCCACGGCGCGCCGCCCAACGGTCGGAATCGTCATGCGCCGCAACTCGTCCTCGCGCAGCAGCCCGGCACCGACGAGTTCGGCGAGCGCATCGATCATCGCCGCCAGCAGGGGGCGGTAGCCGTACTCGCCGTCCTCGCCGATGCCCATCGTCATCACCACCAGCCGTCCGCCCGGACACAGTTCGCGGCCGCGGAACGCGATGAACTCGTGCCAGTCGTGGGCGGCCTGGCGGGCGTAGGCGGTGCGGACGGACTCGTCGGCGGTGTAGGCCACCTGGAGGTGGTCCGGTACCGGGGTGGGCACCCAACTCAGCCATTGCACGGCGTAGGAGCTCCAGCCCAGGGTGATGCTGTTGGACGGCAGGATCTGCGAATAGAACGACCGGCCGACCGCGGAGGCGAACGCCGCGGCGTCCTTGCGCAGATACGAGTCCGGGTCGTCGGTGAGCGTGCGGAACATCGCCGTGAAATCGTTCTCCGGCACGTCGGTATGGGCCACCAGTACCGAATGCTCACGAGCGGTCCTCGTGCGCAGCACCGCGATCGCGGCGCCGATCGGCAGCAGTGAGTTGTGCGCCGTCGCCGCACCGTAGTCGGCGATCGCGATGGGCTGCGGCGCCTTCGGCAGGGGCACCACCGTGGCGGCCTGCTCGAACAGGGCGATCGCCGGACGCAGCCCGGCGGCCTGCAGTCGCGACCCCGCGGAGTAGTAACCGCTGTCTTTGGACTGCGGGCGGACCACCACACTGGACTCGGGCACGAGCGGACTTCCTTCGTACGCGGACGACACCTTCGACGGTAGCGCCCCACGCACCTCGGTCGCGTGTCAGTGGCCGCGGGCGACCCAGTCGTCGTAGTGGATGATCTCGTCGCCGATGGTGGTGGTGTCGCCGTGTCCGGTGTAGACGACGGTGTCGCCGGGCAGGGGGCCCAGGCGTGCGGAGATGGATTCGAGGATGGTGGGGAAGTCGGAGTAGGAGCGGCCGGTGGCGCCGGGTCCGCCCTGGAACAGGGTGTCGCCGGAGAACACCGCGGCCAGGTCGGGGGCGTACCAGCAGACCGAGCCCGGGGAGTGCCCGGGGGTGTGCAGGGCGCGCAGTTCGATGCCGCCGGCGCGCAGGGTGGCGCGGTCGTCGACGGGGCGGAAGGTCTGGTCGGGGTGCACGGCGCGCCAGAGCATGTCGTCGCCGGGGTGCAGCAGGACCGGGGCGTCGAGTGCGGCGGCGAGTTCGGGGGCGACGGTGATGTGGTCGTTGTGGCCGTGGGTGCAGATGACGGCGACGACGTTGCGCCCGCCGACGGCCATCACGATGGGTTCGGCGGTGTGGGCGGCGTCGAAGACGATGACGTCGCTGTCGTCGCCGACGAGCCAGATGTTGTTGTCGACGTCCCAGGAGCCGCCGTCGAGTTCGAAGACCCCGGAGGTGACGACGCGTTCGATGTTGGTGGCGCTCACAGGATCACCACCGAGCGCAGCACCTCACCGGCGTGCATCTTGTGGAAGGCTTCTTCGATGCCGTCGAGGCTGATGCGTTCGGAGACGAATTTCTCCAGCGGCAGCCGGCCCTGGCGGTACAGCGAGATCAGGGTGGGGAAGTCGCGTTCGGGCAGGCAGTCGCCGTACCAACTGGACTTCAGTGATCCGCCGCGGGAGAAGAAGTCCACCAGCGGCATCTGCAGTTCCATGTCCGGGGTCGGCACCCCCACCAGCACGACGGTGCCGGCCAGATCACGGGCGTAGAACGCCTGCTTCCAGGTTTCGGGGCGTCCGACGGCGTCGATGACGACGTCGGTGCCGAAGCCGTCGGTGAGGTCCTGGATGGTCGTGACGACGTCGAGGTCGCGGGCGTTGATCGTGTGGGTGGCGCCGAATTCGCGGGCCCACTCGAGTTTCTTGTTGTCGGTGTCGACGGCGATGATCGTCTTCGCCCCGACCAGCGCGGCCCCGGCGATGGCGGCGTCACCCACGCCGCCGCAGCCGATCACCGCGACCGAATCGTCACGGGTGATCGCCGCGGTGTTGATCGCCGCGCCGATGCCGGCCATCACCCCGCACCCCAGCAGGCCGGCCACGGCCGGATCGGCTTCGGGATCGACCTTGGTGCACTGGCCCTCGTGGACCAGGGTCTTGTCGGCGAACGCCCCGATGCCCAGGGCGGGGGTCAGTTCGGTGCCGTCGGTCAACGTCATCTTCTGCGCGGCGTTGTGGGTGTCGAAACACAGGTGCGGACGGCCCCGTTTGCAGGCCCGGCACTGCCCGCACACCGCCCGCCAGTTCAGGATCACGAAGTCACCGGGTTCGACGTTGGTGACGCCCGCACCGACCGACTCCACGGTGCCGGCGGCCTCATGGCCCAACAGGAACGGGTACTCGTCGTTGATCCCGCCCTCACGGTAGGTCAGGTCGGTGTGGCACACCCCGCAGGCGATGACGTCGACGACGACCTCACCGGGCCCCGGATCCGGGATGACGATGTCCACCACTTCCACCGGCTGCTTCTTCGACCGGGAGATCACGCCGCGCACTGTCTGACTCATGCCTACAACCTAATGCCTCGGGCCTCTCGCCGAATCGGGCCGGCCTCGCGAAACCCCTGATCGAACCGGTCGGGCCGCTCTACCGTTGAACCGAGCGAGATGAACACCATGGACACCACCACAGATCTCCACTCCGAATTGCTGGGCTCGGCGCGCGCGGCGTATGCGCGGCGCGACTGGCACGGCGCCTATGCGGAGTTCGTCCGGGCAACGCGATCGCCGCACTGAACACCGACGACCTCGACGCGCTGTCGGTCGCCGCATGGCGGATCGGCGAGGCGAAGGAAGCCGTGCGGTTCGCCGAGCGGGTCTACGCCCAGCTCGTGCGCAGCGATCCGAACGCCGCGGCGCGCAAGGCCGTCGAGTTGGCGCTGGCGTGGCTCACCCGCGGTGACCTCAACATCGCGGCCGGGTGGATGCACCGCGCCCGGCGGTTGCTCGACGGGGTTCCCGAGAGCCCGACCCACGGCTACCTCACGTATCTGGACGCGGTGGTCGCCGTCCTCAGCGACGATGTCGACAGGCTGGGGCGTCACGTCGGGGAGCTACGGGCGATGAGCGGACGACTCGACGTCCCCGCGCTGACCGCACTGGCGATGGTGGCCGAGGCGATCGAAGCGGTCTACGCCGGCCGGATGGCGCACGCCGGCGGCCTGCTCGACGAGGTGATGCTGCCCCTGATGGCCGACGATGTGCCGATCGACTGGGCCGGTGACATCTACTGCATCGTGCTGCACGTGTGCCACAAGGTCGCCGACCTTCCGCGGATGCGCGCGTGGGTGCACTCGATGGAGCGGTGGTGTGCGGCGGCCGGCTCGGACACCTACGGCGGCGTGTGCGACGTGCACCGGCTGCAGGTGCGCGCCGCCACCGACGACTACGAGACCCTGGAGAACCAGTTGGCCGGGGCAAGCCAGATGCTCGAGAGCGTCAACTCCTGGGCGGCCGGCGAGGGTTTCTACCAACTGGGGGAGGTGCGGCGGCTGCGCGGGGACGCCGACGGCGCGTTCGCCGCGTACGCGAGGGCCCGCGCCTCGGGTATCGACCCGCAGCCGGGCGAGGCGCTGCTGCGTTGCGGGCGGGGGGAGAGCCAGGCGGCCTGGACCGATCTCCATGTCGCGCTGTCCGCAGCGGGCCGGCTCGACCGGATGCGGCTACTGCGGGCGGCTGTCGAGATCGCGCTGGCGCGTGGGCAATTCGAGGACGCCGAACGCTACTGCCGCGAACTCGAGGGCGGTGCGGCGCAGTTCGGGACCGCCGGCTTCCGCGGGTGGGCCGCTCACGCCCGCGGCGCGGTGCACGTCCGGCGGGGCCGGTATGCCGAGGCGCTCGACAGCCTGGCCGCCGCGCTGCGCGAATACCGCACCCAGCAGTCGCGGTACGAGTCGGCCGAGGTCTACGAGTGGATGGCGATCGCGCACCGCGGCCTGGGCGACGAGGCCGCCGCGGCCGCAGATTCCGCGACGGCCGAGAGCATCTACGTCCAACTGGGTGTGGAATCCACGGTGATGTGCGCCAACCCGTCCCCGGGCGGGCTGACCAGACGTGAACTCGACATCCTGCGCCGCATCGCCGCCGACGGCGCCAGCAACCGCCAACTCGCCCAGCAGCTGTACATCAGCGAGAAGACCGTCGGGCGCCATCTGGCCAACATCTACCTCAAGCTGCAGGTGTCCTCGCGCGCCGCCGCGGTGGCGTGGGCGCACCAGCACAACATCGTGTAGAGCCCTTGGCGCGGAAATACATCGTTTTCCCGATCCGCCGCACGCGTTGCACGCCTAGCGTTTCCAGCCATGACCACAATGGACGACACCACTTCCACCGAGCAGTTCGCCGGACGCATCGTCGGCGCCCTCGACAGCGCCAGCCTGACGATCCTGCTGTCCATCGGGCATCAGACCGGCCTGCTCGACACCATGGCGGAGCTGCCACCCGCCACCAGCGTGCAGATCGCCGACGCGGCCGGACTCGACGAACGCTACGTGCGTGAGTGGCTGGGCGGCGTCGCGGCGGCCCGCGTCGTCGACTACGACGCGACGACCGGGATGTACTCGCTGCCGCGCGCACATGCCGCCGTCCTGACCCGTGCGGCCGGACCCGACAACCTCGCGCGCGTCGCCCAGTTCATCCCGCTGCTGGGCGAGGTCGAGCAGAAAATCGTCGACTGCTTCCGCACCGGCGGAGGGCTCCCGTACAGCGCCTATCCGCGGTTCCACACGCTGATGGCCGAGGAGAGCGGCGAGGTGTTCGACGCCGCACTCGTCGACGTGATCCTGCCGATGGCCGACGGGCTGCCCGAGCGGCTGCGCGCCGGAGCCGACGTCGCCGACATCGGTTGTGGCAGCGGCCATGCGATCAACGTGATGGCACAGGCGTTTCCGGCCAGCCGGTTCACCGGGATCGACTTCTCCGAGGAGGGTCTCGGCGCCGGACGCGCCGAGGCACAGCGGCTCGGACTGCCCAACGCCCGGTTCGTCGCCGAGGACGTTGCCACGCTCGACGCGGTCGACGCCTACGACGTCATCACCGTGTTCGACGCGATCCACGATCAAGCCCACCCGGCCCGGGTGCTTGCCAACATCCACCGCGCGCTGCGGCCCGGCGGGGTCTTCCTGATGGTCGACATCAAGGCGTCCAGCCGACTGGAGAACAACGTCGGGGTGCCGATGGCGCCGTACCTCTACACGGTGTCGACGATGCACTGCATGAGTGTCTCGCTCGGCCTCGACGGCGCCGGGCTGGGCACCTGCTGGGGGCGCGAGCTCGCCACCTCGATGCTGGCCGACGCCGGCTTCACCGATGTCGACGTCCGCGAGATCGAGACGGATCCGCTCAACTTCTACTACGTCTGCCGCAAGTAACATCTGCCCGGTGGGCGTGCTGGACGTGATCGCGGACTGGCCGGTCGACACCGCGGCCGCGGCGGTGGTCGGAGTCGACGGCGTACTCGCCGACCACGGCGACCTGCGGCACCGCTTCCGGCTCGCATCGGTCACCAAACCGTTGGTCGCGCGCGCCGCGCAGATCGCCGTCGAAGAGGGCGTCGTCGATCTCGACACCGAAGCGGGGCCGCCGGGGTCGACCGTGCGGCACCTGCTCGCCCACACCTCGGGGTTGTCGATGAACTCCGACGAGACGATGTGCGAACCCGGCGCACGGCGCGTCTACTCGAACCGCGGGTTCGCCGTGCTCGCCGAGACGATCGAACGGGCGGCGGGCATCGAATTCGACCGCTACCTGGCCGAGGCGGTGTTCGAACCGCTCGACATGGCCGACAGCACGCTCGACGGCGGTGCGCAGGCCGCCGGCTACGGCGCCTACTCCACCGTCGCCGACATCGCGGCGTTCGCGGCCGACCTGCTGCGGCCCCGGCTGGTTTCGCAGCAGATGCACGACGAGGCCGTGTCGGTTCAGTTCCCCGGCGTGGACGGGGTCCTGCCCGGCTTCGGCGTGCAGCGCCCGAACGACTGGGGACTGGGCTTCGAGATCCGTGACGACAAGTCACCGCACTGGACCGGCTCGACCAACTCGAAGCGCACGTTCGGCCATTTCGGCCAGTCAGGGACGTTTCTGTGGGTCGATCCGGAGGCAGGCGTCGCGCTCGTGGCACTCGCCGACCGCGACTTCGGCGACTGGGCGTACGAGCGCTGGCCGACGATCTCTGATGGAGTCCTGAGAGAATTCGGGCCACACTAGCGCAACACGCGCCTCACAAGGCACAATAAACACGCACGACACAGTTGTTATTCGGTTTCGCCAGGCCGCTTGGGGAAGACGTCCCTCGTGGAGCCGAAGGAGCAGCTATGCGTGCGTCGAACCAGTTCGCCGACGCGACGACAGGCGTGGTGTACGTGCATGCCTCACCCGCGGCGGTGTGCCCACATGTCGAGTGGGCGTTGTCGTCGACCCTGTCGGCGCGCGCCAACTTGAAGTGGACCCCACAGCCCGCCATGCCCGGGCAGCTTCGTGCCGTCACGAACTGGGTGGGCCCGGTCGGCACCGGAGCGCAGTTGGCCAACGCCCTGCGGTCCTGGTCGGTGCTGCGCTTCGAGGTGACCGAGGACCCGAGTCCCGGTGTCGACGGGCATCGCTGGTGCCACACCCCGCAGCTGGGTCTGTGGAGCGGACCGATGAGCGCCAACGGCGACATCATGGTGACCGAGATGCGCCTGCGGGCCCTGATGGCCGCCGGCGCCGACGTGCTCGCCGCCGAACTGGACACGGTGCTCGGCACGGCATGGGACGAGGCACTCGAGCCCTACCGCGACGGCGGTGCTGGTGCGGAGGTCAGCTGGCTCAGCCGCGGCGTGGGCTGAGTGTTCGCGCTAGCCGGTCGGAGTCAGGATCTTCAGGGCGGCCGGCACCGCCGACACCGTGACCGGTAGCGGGCAGGCGAAGTCGCCGTCGGCGTAGGCGTTGATGCCGGGGCAGTCCACCTCGACGACGCGCGCGCGGGCCGTGGTCACGTCGTCGAGGTCGACGTGGGTGCCTTTGAACACCGTCGGGAACAACCGGATCAGCCGGCTGCGCGAGGCCGAGTGCACCATCGTGACGTCGAGCAGACCGTCGGCGTGGTCGGCGCCGGGGCAGATCAGCATGCCGCCGCCGTAGCTTCGGGTGTTGCCGAACGCGGCGAGGGTGAGAGCGGTGCGCACCTCCTCGCCGCCGTCGAAACGCAGCCGGAACGGTAGCAGTCGCAGCTTCGACAGTTCGGCCACCATCGCCACGTTGTAGCGCATCCGTCCGTGCGGCCAGCGCATCCGGTTGGTGCGGTCGCTGACCAGCGAATCGAATCCGGCGGCCATCACGGTGCCGAAGTACTTGTGTCCACCTGCCGCGTCGTCGATGCGGCCGAGGTCAACGGTTTCGGTGTGGCCGTCGGCGACCACGTCGGCTGCGGCCTCCGGACCGCCGGTGGGCAGCCGGTATTCGCGCGCATGGTCGTTGCCGGTGCCGGCGGGCACGATGCCCAGCGGCACGTCGCCGTTGGCCAGTGCCTGCAGGGCCAGTGAGATCACGCCGTCACCGCCGACCACGACCAGCGCGTCGGTCCCACCGGCGAGCGCCTCGTCCACCAGTCGCCGCGCGTGTTCGGCGTCGGCGCCGACGATCGCGCAGACGTCGACACCGCGCTGCTGAAACCGGGCGACCGCACGCTCGGCGGCATGCGGGGCGTTGCCGTGGCCCGACAGGGGATTCGTCAGCACGGTGACGTGGCCGATCATGGGATCAGCTTGCCCGGGTTGAGGATTCCGGCCGGGTCGACGGTCGCCTTGACCGCGCGCAGGATCTCGACTCCGAGGTCGCCCACTTCGTCGCGCATCCACGGCCGGTGATCGGCGCCGACGGCGTGGTGGTGGGTGATGGTGCCGCCCGTACGCACGATGGCATCCGAGGCCGCGGCCTTCGCGGTGCGCCACTGCTCGATCGGGTTGCCGCGCTGGGCGGCGACGACGGTGAAATACAGCGACGCACCCGTGGGATAGACGTGCGAGATGTGGCAGAGCACCAGCGCCTGCGTGCCCGACCGGCCGAGCGCCTCGGTGAGCGCCTGGGTGACGGCGGCCTTGAGTGCCGGGATGTTCGACCACGTGGTGGCGGTCTCCAGCGTCTCGCACAGAGCGCCGGCCGACAGCAGCGAATCCCGCAGATACGGCGCCCCGAACCGCCCGTGCTCCCATGCCTTGGCGGGTGCTTCGCCCAGCGACGTGCCGCCGTGCTGCTGCAGGAGGGTGCGGGTCTCGGCGTGTCTACTGTCGGCGTGGGCGGCGGTGCCCTCGAACACCGTCACCGCCAGGCATCCGCCGGTGATGGTCTGCTCGCCGATCGCCTCGGTGGTGGCGAGGTTGACGCCGGTCTCCGCCTCGTCGGACAGCCGGATGACGGTCGGCCCGCTGCCGGTCTGCGTCACGGCGCGCAACGCCGTTGCGCCCGTGGTGAAGTCGGGAAACGACCAGGCTTCGTAGCGTGTCGCTTCGGGGACCGGATGGACCCTGACCCGCACGCGGGTGATGACCCCGAAGACCCCTTCGGAGCCGAGCAGGAGGTGGCGCAGGTCCGGTCCGGCCGCCGACGCGGGGGCGCGCCCGACGTCGAGGACGCCGGCGGGGGTGACGGCGCGCAGCCCGCGCACCATGTCGTCGAAGCGGCCGTAGCCCGCCGAGTCCTGGCCCGACGAGCGGGTGGCGGCGAAGCCGCCGATGGTGGCGAAACAGAAACTCTGCGGGAAGTGCCCGAGGGAGAAGCCGCGTTCGCCGAGCAGCCGTTCGGCCTCCGGTCCGGTGACGCCCGCGCCGAGTTCGGCCTCACCGGAGACCTCGTCGAGCCGGTGCAGGGCGTCGAGCCGGCGCAGGTCGAGCGACACCGCCGCGGTGAATCCGTCGCGGATCGGGTCGAGTCCGCCGACCACGCTGGTGCCGCCGCCGAACGGCACCACGGCGACGCGGTGTGCGCCGCAGTACCGCAGGATCGCGGCGATCTGGTCTTCGTCCGCGGGCAGCAGCACCGCGTCGGGGGCGTCCTGGGGACCGGGGTCACGCCGGCGCAGCAGGTCGAGGGTGGATTTGCCGCCGGCGTGCAGGAGCCGGCCGTCGTCGTCGACCAGGCAGTACGGCTCACCGACGATGGCCGTCAACGCCTCGCGGTGCTCGTCGGAGAGCGCCGACGGGCACACGGTCACCGCGTCGCGGTCGAGCGGCGACGTGCCGGCCGTGACGCCGAGCGCCTGTTCCAGCAGGGTTCGGATGCCGTCGGAGAGCGGTTTGGCGGCCGCCGGATCACCCCAGGCGTCCCACGTCATCGGGGGAAGAAGGGCGGCGGAGTGATCGCGTCGACCAGGCATGAGTTACAGTATTACAGATGATGTCAATCCGTAAGGACGCGTCGCGGCCGGTCGAGGAACGCATACTCGACGCTGCCGCGGAGTGCGTCGTGGCCTACGGGGTCAACCGGGTGACACTCGCCGAGATCGCCCGCCGCGCCCGGGTGAGCCGGCCGACCATCTACCGCCGGTGGCGCGATACCGACGCCGTGCTCGCGGCGCTGCTGACCGCGCGGATCGCCGGCGTCCTCGACGCCATACCCGGCGACGGGGGCGGCCGCACCGCGCTGGTCGACCGCATCGTGCGGGTAGGGGACCGGCTACGCAACGACGAGATCGTGATGTCGGTGTTCCGCAGCGCCCCCGAACTGGCGATGGTCTACATCACCGAACGGCTCGGCACCAGCCAGCAGATGCTCATCGACGCGCTGGCCGGCGCCATCAAGGTCGCCCAGGACGACGGCAGCGTCCGTTCCGGCGAGCCCCGCCAGCTCGCGGCCATGTGCCTGCTCATCACGCAGTCGACGATCCAGTCGGCACAGATGGTCGCCCCGCTGATCGACGCCCAAACCCTCTCGGTGGAACTCGCCCACTCGCTCAACGGGTACCTGCGGCCATGACGTCGCCCCGTGGCCCGGCACTCAACGCCGCCCGCCGCGCCACCGAACTGGCCGATCTCGCCGACGGCGCACCCGTCGACGTCGTGGTGATCGGCGGCGGGATCACCGGCACCGGCATCGCGCTGGACGCCGCCAGCCGCGGGTTGTCGGTGGCGCTGGTGGAGAAACACGACCTGGCGTTCGGCACCAGCCGCTGGAGCTCCAAACTGGTCCACGGCGGGCTGCGGTACCTGGCCAGCGGCAACGTCGGCATCGCTCGGCGCAGCGCCGTCGAACGCGGAATCCTGATGACTCGCAACGCCCCTCACCTCGTGTCCGCGATGCCGCAACTGGTGCCGCTGCTGCCCGAGATGGCGCCGTCGGCGCGCGCGCTGGTGCGGGCGGGCTTCCTCGCCGGCGACGGGCTGCGCCGGCTCGCGGGGACGCCGGCCGCCACGCTGCCCCGGTCCCGCCGCGTCACCGCCCGGCGCGCCGCCGAACTGGTACCCGCCGTTCGTCGCGACGGCCTGACAGGGGCGTTCCTCGCCTACGACGGTCAGCTCATCGACGACGCCCGGTTGGTGACGGCGGTGGCGCGCACCGCCGCCCAGCACGGCGCGCGGATCCTCACCCGGGTCGGCGCCTCGCACGCCACGGCCACCTCCGTGCGGCTCACCGATCAGTGCAGTGGCGACTCCTTCGACGTCACGGCGCGCGCCGTGGTCAACGCCGCAGGCGTATGGGCGGCCGACATCGACGCGACACTGCGCCTGCGGCCCTCGCGCGGAACACATCTGGTCTTCGACGCCGCCGCCTTCGGCCATCCGGCAGCGGCGCTGACCATCCCGATCCCGGGGGCGCTCAACCGGTTCGTGTTCGCGATGCCCGAACAACTCGACCGGGTCTACCTCGGCCTGACCGACGAGGATGCGCCTGGCCCGATTCCCGATGTCGCGCAACCGAGTCCGCAGGAGATCGGCTTCCTGCTCGACACCGTCAACACCGCGCTGGCGACGGCGCTGACCGAGGCGGACGTCCGCGGCGCTTACGCCGGACTGCGCCCCCTCATCGACACCGGGCAGGGCAGCACCGCCGACCTCTCGCGCGACCACGCGGTCACCGAATCCCCGTCGGGCGTGATCAGCGTGATCGGCGGCAAGCTCACCGAATACCGCTTCATGGCGCAAGACGTGCTGGACCGGACGATCGCGCTGCGCGGCCTGTCCGCCGGACCGTGCCGCACCCGCGACCTGCCGCTGGTCGGCGCGCCGGCCAACCCGGTGTCGACGCGGCGGGCACCGGTCGACCTGCCCGCATCGCTGCTCGCCCGCTACGGCGCCGAGGCGCACCACGTGGTCGCGCAGGCCCGATGCGACCGGCCCACCGCGCCGGTGGCCGACGGGATCGACGTGACCCGTGCGGAGTTCGAGTACGCGGTGACCCACGAAGGCGCGATGACCGTCGGCGACATCCTCGACCGGCGTACCCGTATCGGACTCGTCGAAGCCGACCGCGAGCGGGCCACCGAGACGGCGCAGGAGTTCGTCGACGCCGTCGTCTGAGTGATACAGCTCACATCTGGGTATCCGACTCGGATGACAGCAGCACCCACCCTGAAGAAGGCGCTGAATCAACGCCAACTGCGGATGATCGCCATCGGCGGGGTCATCGGCGCCGGCCTGTTCGTCGGGTCCGGGGTGGTGATCGCCGACACCGGACCCGGATCCTTCCTCACCTACGCGATGAGCGGCGTCCTCATCATCATGGTGATGCGGATGCTCGCCGAGATGGCGGTCGCCAAACCCTCCACGGGTTCGTTCGCCGACTACAGTCGCGACGCGCTCGGCAACTGGGCCGGCTTCTCCGTCGGCTGGCTGTACTGGTACTTCTGGGTGATCGTCGTCGGCTTCGAGGCCATCGCCGGCGCGAAGATCATCCAGTACTGGATCGACGTGCCGCTGTGGGCATCGTCGCTGGTGTTCATGATCCTCATGACGGCGACCAACCTGTTCTCGGTGAAGTCCTACGGGGAGTTCGAGTTCTGGTTCGCCGGCATCAAGGTCGCCGCGATCCTGGCGTTCATCGCGCTCGGCGCGCTGTTCGTGATCGGGTTGTGGCCCGGCAAGGACGCCGACTTCTCGAATCTGACCGCCCACGGCGGATTCATGCCGATGGGATTCGGGGTGATCACCGTCGGCATCGTCACGGTGATCTTCTCGATGGTGGGCGCCGAGATCGCGACGATCGCCGCCGCCGAGTCGGCCGACCCCGAACGGGCGGTCGCCAAGGCCGCGAACTCGGTGATCGTGCGCATCCTGCTGTTCTACGTGGGTTCGGCGCTGCTACTGGTCACGATTCTGCCGTGGAACGACGAGGGCATCGCCGCCTCGCCATTCGTCGCCGCATTCACCGAGATGGGCATCCCGTACGCCGACCACGTGATGAACGCTGTCGTGCTCACCGCGGTGCTGAGCTGTCTGAACTCCGGGATGTACACCGCCTCGCGGATGCTGTTCGTTCTCGCCGCGCGGCGTGAGGCGCCGGCGCAACTGGTTCAGGTCACCCGCAGGGGCGTGCCCGCCATCGCGATCCTGGCATCGTCGGTGGTCGGCTTCCTGTGCGTGATCGCCGCGGCGGTGTCGCCGGACACCATCTTCGCGTTCCTGCTCAACTCCAGCGGCGCCATCATCCTGTTCGTCTACCTGCTGATCGCGGTGTCCGAGATCGTATTGCGCCGTCGCACACCAGATTCCAAGCTCAAGGTGAAGATGTGGCTGTTTCCGGTGCTGTCGGTGCTCACCGCGCTGGGGATCGTGGCCATCCTCGTGCAGATGTTCATCGACGACGCGCTGCGGTCCCAACTGGTGCTGAGCCTGCTGTCCTGGGCGGTGGTGCTGGCGCTCTACGGCGCGAACAAGATGTTCCTCAAGCGGCGACGGACCGCCGCGGGCGTCTCCGGAACCGGGAAGCCGCATCGGGTCCTGGTGCTGGCCAACCAGACCGTGAACTCCACCGAACTCCTCGACGAGTTGCACCGGATCGGTGCCGACCGCGAGACCGAGTACTTCGTCGTGGTGCCGGTCAGCCCGATCGAGACGGGCACCGCCGCCACCCACGGTCCCCTCGACCTGCAGGAGGCCACCCGCAGGGCCGCGTCTGAACGCCTCGAGCACACGCTCGCCACCTTGCGCGGCCACGACTTCACCGCTGACGGCACGCTCGGCGACTACCGTCCGCTGCGGGCGCTGTCCGAGGCCGTCGACGACTTCGAGCCCGACCAGATCGTCGTATCGACACTGCCGCCCGAACAGTCGGTGTGGCAGCGCTTCGACGTGGTCGACCGTGCCCGCGCGCAACACCAGGTGCCGGTGACGCACGTCGTCGCCACGACGGTCGAAGCCGCCACCACGCCATGACGATCGTCGCCGGGTTCAGCGCCAGCCGGCAGGGCAGTGCACCGCTGCACCTGGCTGCCGAACTCGCCCGGTGCACCTTCGACCGGATCGTCGCCGCGGCCATCGTCGAGCGGCCGTGGCCCCCGCGCGGTGACCCCGTCGAGAACGAGTACCTGCACCACCTCACCGTGCAGGTGCGGACGTCGCTCGAGCGGGTGGTCGACGAGATGTCCGGCGACGTCGAGATCTCGGTGGTCGTCCACAAGTCGACCTCGGTTCCGGAGGGCCTGACGGAACTGGCGACGCACCACCGTGCGGAAGCGGTCGTGGTGGGCTCCTCGTCGTCGGGGTTGCTCGGCCGCATCGCGCTGGGCAGTGTCACCGACCGGCTCGTGCACACCGCCGCGGTCCCGGTGGCGCTGGCCCCGCGCGGCTATCCGTCCGGTCGCGACCCGATCCGCCGCCTGACCGTCGCCTACGGCGGCCATGCCGACGCGGTCCGATTGATCGAGACCGCGGTCGAACTCGCCGCGCGGTGGTCGGTGCGGCTGCGCATCGCGTCGTTCTCGGTACGCCCGGTCGCGGTGTTCGGCGGCTCTTTCGAACCGTCGGCGGAGGGCCTGGTCGTCGAGCAGTGGTCGAAGCGCACCGCCGACGAGGTGGCCAGGCAGCTCGACGACATCCGTGCCCGCATCGCGACTCCCGACGTCGACCTCGTCGTCGGGGTGTCGCACGACTGGCGCGAAGCCGTCGAGGACGTCTCGTGGGAGGCCGGCGACCTGTTGCTGCTGGGCTCGGGCGCTGCGGGTCCGAGCGCCCAGGTGTTCCTCGGTTCCGCGGCGGCCAAGATCCTGCGGCACAGTCCCGTGCCGGTGATGATCGTGCCCCGGCGATGACCGGTCGAGGCGCTCACGTGGCGGGCACCGCCGGCTCCCTGGCATGGTCACTGATCACCAGCGCCACGATCACCAGGGCGATCCCGCACAGTTCGGCGCCCGACGGCACCTGCTGCAGCATGACGAGGCCGGCGAAGACCGCCGCCACCGGAAGCAGGGCGAGCAGCAGCGCGAACCGGGCTCGCCCGACCATCCGCAGCACCAGCTGATCCAGCAGATAGGGCAGCACACTCGACAACACCGCCAGTGCCAGCACCATCAGCGCCACGCGGGACACCGACTCCGGGGGACGGCCCTGCAGCACCACGACGAGCAGGGGCGAGGTCACCACCGCCGCGATGGTCCAGCCGACCGCGAGTGAGCTCAGCGAATCCCCGCGAGCGGCCACGGTCTTGCCGAGGAGGACGTATCCGGCCCAGAAGGCCGCGGCCAGCAGGGCGAACACCACGCCCAGCGGTTCGGCCGCCCATTGCACGTCGGCGATCAGCGCCACACCCGCACCGGCCGCCAGCAGTGAGGCGACACCGCGCACCGACCGGGATTCGTAGGCCACCACGGCGATCGGGCCGAGGAACTCGATCGCCACGGCGGTGCCGAGCGGCAGCCGGGCCACCGATTCGTAGAAGCTGATGTTCATCAGCGCCGTGACGACGCCGAACCCACCGGCCAGCAGCATCGGCCGCCCCGTCCAGGCGGAGCGCCCGGGCCGCACCAGCGCGACGAGGATGAGTGCGCTGACCGCGACCCGCAGCCACGCCACGCCCGCGGGCGCGATGGTGTCGAACAGCAGCACACCGAACGACGCCCCGACATACATCGACGTGCCGCTGAGAACCATCAGCAGCGGCGCGACGGAGGTGACGCGCAGGGCGGTTACAGCGGGATGTTCTTGTGCCGACCGCGGCGCGCGGGAGCCTCGGCCAGCGCCTGGGTCAGCTTGCTGCGGGTGTGGGCGGGGTCGATCTTCTCGTCGACGACACCGATCTCGATGGCCGAATCGACACCGCCGGCGATGCGCTCGTGCTCGGCGGCCAGCTGCTCGTGCAACGCCTCACGCTCTTCGGGGGCGGCGGCGGCCAGCTTCTTCTTGTGCAGGATGCCGACCGCGGCCTTGGCGCCCATGACGGCGACCTCGGCGTCGGGCCAGGCGAACACCTTCGTGGCGCCCAGCGACCGGGAGTTCATCGCGATGTAGGCGCCGCCGTAGATCTTGCGGGTGACGAGGGTGACGCGCGGAACGGTGGCCTCACCGAACGCGTGCAGCAGCTTGGCGCCGCGACGCACCACGCCGCCCCACTCCTGGTCCACGCCGGGCAGGTAGCCCGGCACGTCGACCACGACGACCAGGGGGATGCCGAACGCATCGCACAGTCGGACGAAACGCGCTGCCTTCTCGGCGCTTTCGGAGTTCAGGCAGCCGCCGAGACGCAGCGGGTTGTTGGCCAGCACGCCGACCGTGCGGCCCGACAGCCGGCCGAGGCCGACCACCATCGACGGCGCCCACTTGGCCTGGAACTCCTCGAAGGGCACACCGTCGTCGAGCAGCGCGGTGATCAGCGGGTGCACGTCGTAGGCGCGCCGCGCCGACTCGGGCAGCAGGGCCTTGAGGTCGGTGTCGCCGGACTCGGCCTTGGTCCGATCGAAATGCCCCTGCTGGCAGAACAATCCGACCAGGCGGCGACCGCGCTCGTAGGCGTCGAGCTCGTCGCTGGCGACGATGTGGCAGACGCCGGACTTCTTGTGGTGCGCCTCGGGGCCGCCGAGCGAGACCATGTCGACGTCCTCACCGGTGACGCTGCGCACGACGTCGGGTCCGGTCACGAAGACCTTGCTGTCGGGGGCCATCACGATGACGTCGGTCAGGGCCGGACCGTAGGCGGCGCCACCGGCGGCGAAGCCGACGACGACCGAGATCTGCGGGATGTAGCCGGACGCCCGGATCATGGCCTCGAACACCAGCCCGACCGCGTGCAGCGCCTTGACGCCCTCGGCGAGGCGGGCGCCACCGGAGTGCCAGATCCCGATGATCGGGCTCTGCTCCTCGATCGCGGTGTCGTAGGCGTTGACGATGTGGCGGCAGCCTTCGACGCCCATGGCGCCACCCATCACGGTCCCGTCGGTGCAGAACGCGATGCTGCGCACGCCGTTGACGGTGCCTGCCGCGGCGAGCACACCGGAGCGGTCCCGCTCGTGCAGCAGCTCGACGGTGCCGTCGTCGAAGAACGTGCTCAGGCGCAGCAGCGGATCGCGCGGGTCGAGCGTCTCACCGACTGCCTCGGGGGCCATGATCGTCATCCAAATCCTCCTGTTGCCCGTTCCGATGTCGGCTGACTGTCGAGAAGCTGTGAGTATCAGTACTTCCCGAAAGCGAGCGCGACGTTGTGCCCACCGAATCCGAACGAATTGTTGATGGCGTACTGGTAGTTACCGGGCCGCGGAGAGCCTGCGACGACGTCGAGGTCGATCTCCGGATCCAGGTTCTTCAAGTTGAGGGTGGGCGGGATGACGCCGTTCTTGAGCGCCAGCACCGTCAGGATCGACTCCACCGCGCCGACGGCCCCCACCGAGTGGCCCAGCGCTCCCTTGGGTGCGTAGACCGCGGGCTTGTGGCCGCCCATCGCGTTGTTGATCGCCTTGCCCTCGGCGACGTCGCCGACACTGGTGCCGGTGGCGTGCGCGTTGACATGGTCGATGTCGCTGGGCTGCAGACCCGCCAACTGGATGGCACGGGTCATCGCCCAGCCGGCCTGTTCACCGTTGGGGTCCGGCGCCACGATGTGGTAGCCGTCCGAGGTGACGCTCGCACCCATGATGCGGGCCAGGATGTTCGCACCGCGCGCCTTGGCGTGCTCCTCGGTCTCGATGACCATGAGCGCGCCGGCCTCGCCGAAGACGAACCCGTTGCGGTCCTTGTCGAACGGGCGGCAGGCGCCCGCGGGATCGTCGTTCGTGGTCGACAGCACGATGCGCATCTGCGCGAAACCGGCGATCGGCACGGCTTCGATGCGGGTCTCGACCCCGCCGCAGATCGCGATGTCGGCCTCGCCCAGCACGATGTTGCGCCACGCCTGGGCGATGCCTTCCGAACCGGAGGCGCAGGCCGAGACCGGGGTGATCACCCCGGCCCGGGCCTTGCGCTCCAGACCCACCGCGGCGGCGGCCGCGTTGGGCATGTACATCTGCACGGCCAGCGGTGACACGGCCTTGAGGCCCTTGGCCCGCATTCCGTCGTAGCTGAACACGAGTTCCTCGGTGGAACCCATGCCGGTGCCGATCGACACCATCAGCCGACGCGGATCGACCTCGGGAGATCCCGCGTTGTCCCAGACCCGCCGGCCCAGGACCGTCGACATCTTCTGCAGGTAGGACAGCCGACGCAGCTCGACGCGGGTGAGCTCGCTGTCGAAGTCCTCGAGCAGATGACCGCCGATCTTGACCGGAAGGTCGTACTCCTCGACGAACGGGTCCTCGAGCCTACGGATCCCACTCTGGCCGTCCAGCAGACGCTGCCAGGTGGTCTCCGCGTCGGTAGCCAGGGCGGTCGTCATGGCAATGCCGGTGACGACCACGTTGGGGAAACCGTTCCCCGTAGCTAACCGTGCCATTACTGCTCCGCTGATCCTTCCGTTGGCCGTGACTTACTCAGTAGCGACCGAACGCCAATGCCACATTGTGACCGCCGAACCCGAACGAGTTGTTGATGGCGTACTGGTAGTCGCCATACCGTGGCTCGCCCGCAACGACGTCGAGATCGATCTCGGGGTCCGGTGTCTCGTAATTCAGTGTCGGCGGGATGACGCCGTCACGCAGCGCCAGCACCGTCAACGCGGACTCGAGGGCACCCACGGCGCCGATCGAGTGGCCCAGCGCCGACTTCGGCGCGTAGACCGCGGCGTGCTCCACACCGGCGACGCGGATGGCGTTGGCCTCCGCGGTGTCACCGATCGGCGTCGCGGTGGCGTGGGCGTTGACGTGCTGGATGTCCTTGGGGGACAGCCCCGCCGTCTCCATCGCCCGCTTCATCGCGTGGCCGGCGCGTTGGCCGTCCGCCGCCGGAGCCACCATGTGGAAGGCGTCCGACGTGATGCCGGCACCCATCAGCCGGGCCAGCGGCTTGGCGCCACGGGCCTTGGCATGCTCCTCGGTCTCGATGATCATCAAGCAGCCGGCCTCGCCGAAGACGAAGCCGTCCCGGTTCTTGTCGAACGGCCGGGAGGCGCCCGCGGGATCGTCGTTGCGGGTCGACATGGCGCGCATCATCGAGAACGCCGCGATCGGCAGTGCCTCGATACCGCCCTCCACGCCACCGACGACGGCGAAGTCCGCGTCGCCCATGACGACCTGGCGCCAACCGTGGGCGATGGCCTCCGACCCGGACGAGCACGCCGACACCGGGGTGATGACCCCGGCGCGGGCGCCCAGCTCCAGGCCGGCGACCGCCGCCGCACCGTTGGGCATGATCATCTGAACGGCGAGCGGGGACACCTTGCGGGGCCCGCCCTCGTTCATCGCGTCATAGGTCTCGACGATCTTCTCGCCGCCACCCAGACCGGTGCCGATGATCACGGCGAACCGGTCCGGGTCGACCTCGGGCTTGCCCGCGTTCTCCCACAGACGACCTGCCAGCAGCTTCGACATGCGCTGCACGTACGACATGCGCCGCATGTCGATGCGGGTCATGTGGTCGTCGACGTTGTCGACGAGATGACCACCGATACGCACCGGAAGGTCCCACTTGGTGACGAAGTCGTCCTCGAGGACGCGGATGCCGCTCTCGCCCGCCAGCAGGCCCTTCCACGTGCTCTCGATGTCGGCTGCGATCGACGTGGTGGCCTCGACGGCGGTCACCACGACACTCGGGAAACCGCCGTTAGCAGTGGAAGGCCTGGTCACTGCGAGAACTTCTCGCGCAGCGCGGCGGCAGCCTCGGGGTTCTCTTCCTCGAGCTTCTGGATGTAGGCGACCACGTCACCAACGGTACGCAGACCCGCGAGGTCCTCGTCGGGGATCTTCACGCCGTACTTGTCCTCGGTCTGCACCGCGATCTCCACCATCGACAGCGAGTCGATGTCCAGGTCGTCGACGAACGACTTCTCGGGGGTGACCTCCGAGGGCTCGATACCGGTGACCTCTTCGATGATCTCGGCGAGACCGGCGATGATTTCTTCCTGACTTGCGGGCACGGTGGCTCCTTCTATATGGGTGGTGAACACGCCTCCACGAAGTGGAGACTTCTGGACATCGACGATCGATATGTGGTTGTCCCGGCGGACCTACAGCGAGGTGAGCCCGTCCAGGTCAGCGGGGGATTTGACGGCGTGCGTCGGAACCCCCCGGAGTTCGCGTTTGGCGATGCCGACGAGTGTGCCCGCGGGCGGGAATTCCACGATCGCGGCATTCTCGGCGTTCTCGAAGCGCTGCCGCATCGTTGCGGTGCAGAGATCCCAGCGCACCGGCCGGGTCAGCTGGGCGACCAGCTTGTCGATCGCGTCCGCCGCCGAGGCTACCGGTTGCCCGTCGGCGTTCGACAGTATCGTCGCGGTCGGCTCGGAGGTGGCGACGGCGCGGGCGGCCGCCTCGTAGCCCTCCAGGGCCGAGGCCATGTAGTGGGTGTGGAAGGCGCCTGCGGTGGCGAGCTTGCGGACCCGCGCCTTGGCCGGGGGATCCTCGGCGAGCTTGTCCAGAGCCGACACCGCGCCGGCGGCCACGATCTGACCGGACGCGTTGCGGTTGGCGGGCACCAGATCGAGCGCCTCCAGACGGGCGAGCACCTCGGCCTCGTCGCCACCGAGGACGGCGGCCATACCGGTCGGCTCGAGCGCGCAGGCCTTGGCCATCTCGGCGCCGCGGGTCGCGGCCAGCTTGATCGCGTCGTCGGCGGAGATGACCCCGGCGATCGCGTAGGCGGCGATCTCACCGACGGAATGCCCGGCGACGACGGTGTCGCGCGCCTGGGAACCGGCGCCGAACAGGCCGCGGCGGGCGGACTCCTCATGGGCCAACAGCGTGGCGGCGACGACCAGCGGCTGGGTCACCGCGGTGTCGGTGATCTCGTCGGCGTCGGCGGTGGTGCCGAGCCGGGCGAGGTCGAGGCCGCTGATCTGCGACCACGTCTCCAGACGCTCCGCGGCGCCGGGCAGTGGCAGCCACGGCTCGAGCATTCCGGGGGTCTGCGACCCCTGGCCGGGCGCGAGCAGCGCGATCTGGGTATGCGATTGAGGCACGTCTCTAAGAGAACACTGTGAAGACGACTTTGCGCCGTGTAAGAGATTATGAACCTCGTCTTATGTTTTTGTAGCAAGTCCACAAATCGGCATGTGATGCGACGGGACCGAGACCGCGCCGCGACGTCTCACACCGTGCGATACAGGTTCGGACTGGCCGGTCGCACCGCCGGGACCTGCGCCGATGGTCCGCTCACCCGGCTGGACTGCGCCGCTTGGCGGTTGAGCCGGCCCACCGTCGCGGCGACCCGCAGAACGTAGGCGTCGCGCGGCAGCGTGGGGTCGCGACCCGTGAAGTCCGCGATGCGTTTGAGCCGGTAGCGCACCGTATTTGGATGAACGAACAATTGACGTGCGCAGGCCTCGATGGCTCCGCCGGCGTCCAGGTAGGCGTCGAGCGTCTCCGTGAGCGCGGGGCCGGCGTCGCCGAGCGGGCGCATCACCTCCGCCTCCAGCGCCGCGACGGCCGTCGCATCGCCCAGCAGGGCGCGTTCGGGCAGCAGTTCCCTGGCCGAGACCGGCCGCGGCGCACCGCTCCAGCCGGCGACGGCGTTCATCCCGGCGATCGCCTCGGTGGCGGACAGGTGCGCCGCCGACAGCGTCGGCGCGGTCGGCCCGACGACCACCGGCCCGTCGGCGAAGACGGCCAACAGTTCCTTGAGGAAGCGGTCGGTGGGTGACAGGGGGCCGGAGACGATCGCGACCAGCCAGGTGCCGTGCACATCGGACAGTGCCGCGCGGTCGTTGCGGGTCACCACGTCCCGCACGTCGTCGGAGGCCAGGTCGATGCGGTCCGGGTGGGGGAGGCCGACGATGACGGTGGCCGGTGCGGTGGCGTCCCAGTTGAGCGTGGCGGCCTGGGACTGAAGTTCCGGGCCGACGTCACCGCGCACCACGGCGTCGACGACGTTGGCCTCCATCCGGGTGTCCCACGCGCCGCGGGCCTCGGCCGCGTCCGCGTAGGCCGAGGCCGCCGCGAACGCAAGGTCGCGGCTGTACCGCAGGATGCCCGCGGTCAGTGCGGTGACCTGTTCGTCGGAGCGGGCCAGCAGCGGCACGGCCTCCTCGAAGAACTCCATCGTCGTGCGCACCATCTCGACGGTCTGGCGCAGCGCGATGCGCCGGGTCAGATCCTGCGGAACCACCTCGAACGCCTGCGCGGTGTAGCTGACGTTGCTCTGCGGATTGCGCATCCACTCGACGAAGTTGACCACCGCCGTCTGCACGACCAGGTGCACGCTGGCCCGCTGTGAGGCCTCCAGGCCGGCGAAGAACGGCAGCCGGTCCTGCATGGAGGCCACCGCCTCGGTGGCCAGCCGGCCGGAGTACTGCTTCAACCGGCGCAGGACGGAGTCCGGCACGGTCTGCAGGACCTCGACCGTCGAGGCCGGCGGGACGTACCTGTTGTCGGGCATCCCTAAAAGCTACGCCACGATTCTGGCGATTTCCTCCAAGCCGCTGACGGCGAGCGGACGCAAACCTGCCCGGAACGGGGAGGTTTGCGTCCGCGGGCAACCGTCAGGCCACGCCTGGATCGGAGGTCTGCTCCGGCGCCGCCAGCACGTCGTCGATCTCGTAGCGACGGGCCGCCTCGACAGCGACCGACATGTCGATGTTGCCGTCGCGAGCCAGGCCTTCGAGCACCGCCACCACGATCGACTCGGCGTCGGTGTTGAAGTACCGCCGTGCGGCGGGGCGGGTGTCGGAGAACCCGAACCCGTCGGTGCCCAGCGTGATGTAGGTGCCGGGCACCCACGGCCGGATCTGCTCGGGCACCGCCCGCATCCAGTCCGACACCGCCACCACCGGTCCCGCCGCATCCGCCAGCGCCTTGGTCACGTACGGCGTGCCCGCGGGGCGGTCCGGATGGCGCAGCAGTTGCTTCTCGACCTCCACGCCGTCGCGGTTGAGCTCGTTCCAGCTCGTCACCGACCAGACGTCGGCCGCGACGTCCCACTCCTCGGCCAGCAGTTCGGCCGCCCGCAGCGCCGACGGCATCGCCACACCCGACACCAGGATCTGCGCGGTGTTCGACTTCTTCTCCGCCGCCGCCCGGTACCGGTAGATCCCCCGCAACAGGCCCTCGACGTCGAGATCCTCCGGCTCGGCCGGCTGGACGTAGGGCTCGTTGTAGATCGTGATGTAGAAGTAGACGTTCTCCGGGTTCTCGCCGTACATCCGGTGCAGACCACTCTCGATGATGTGGGCGATCTCGTAGGCGAACGCCGGGTCGTACGCCACGACCGCGGGGTTGGTCGACGCCAGCAGCAGCGAATGGCCGTCGGCGTGCTGCAGACCCTCACCGACCAGCGTGGTGCGACCGGCCGTCGCACCCAGCACGAAGCCGCGCGCCATCTGATCGGCCGCCGCCCAGAAGCTGTCGCCCGTGCGCTGGAACCCGAACATCGAATAGAAGATGTAGATCGGGATCATCGGCTCGTTGTGGGTGGCATACGAGGTGCCCGCGGCGATGAACGACGCCGTCGACCCGGCCTCGTTGATCCCCTCGTGCAGGATCTGGCCCGCCTCGCTCTCCTTGTACGCCAGCATCAGCTCGGCGTCGACGGAGGTGTACAGCTGGCCGTTGCGGTTGTAGATCTTGAGGTTCGGGAACCACGAGTCCATACCGAACGTGCGCGCCTCGTCGGGGATGATCGGCACGATGCGGTGACCGATCTGCTTGTCGCGCAGGATCTCCTTGAACGTGCGGACCGTCGCCATCGTGGTGGCGACCTCCTGCTTGCCGGAGCCCTTCTTGAGCGCCTTGTAGGCGTCGCTGCCGGGCAGCGTGAGCGCCTTGGACTTCGTGCGGCGTTCCGGCACGAACCCGCCGAGCGCCCGCCTGCGGTCGAGCATGTAGCGGATCTCCGGCGCCTCCGGCCCCGGGTGGTAGTACGGCGGCAGGTAGGGGTTCTCCTCCAGCGCGCTGTCGCTGATCGGAATCCGCTGGGCATCGCGGAAGTCCTTGAGGTCTTGCAGCGCAAGCTTTTTCATCTGGTGAGTGGCGTTGCGGCCCTCGAAGTGCTTGCCCAGGGTGTAGCCCTTGATCGTCTTGGCCAGGATGACCGTCGGCTGGCCCTTGTGCTCCATCGCCGCGCGGTAGGCCGCGTACACCTTGCGGTAGTCGTGCCCGCCGCGCTTGAGGTTCCAGATCTCGGCGTCGCTGAGGTTCTCCACCAGCTGCTTGGTGCGCGGGTCGCGCCCGAAGAAGTGGTCGCGCACGTAGCCGCCGTCGTTGGCCTTGTACGTCTGGTAGTCACCGTCGGGGGTGGTGTTCATCAGGTTCACCAGCGCGCCGTCGCGGTCGGCGTGCAGCAGCGCGTCCCACTCGCGGCCCCACACCACCTTGATGACGTTCCAGCCGGCGCCGCGGAAGAACGACTCCAGCTCCTGGATGATCTTGCCGTTGCCGCGCACCGGACCGTCGAGGCGCTGCAGGTTGCAGTTGATGACGAACGTGAGGTTGTCGAGCGCCTCGAGGGCGGCGACGTGCGCCAGGCCGCGGCTCTCCGGTTCGTCCATCTCCCCGTCTCCGAGGAACGCCCACACGTGCTGACCGGAGGTGTCCTTGATGCCGCGGTCGTGCAGGTAGTGGTTGAACCTGGCCTGGTAGATCGCGTTCATCGGACCCAGGCCCATCGACACCGTGGGGAATTCCCAGAAGTCGGGCATCAGCCGAGGGTGCGGGTACGACGGGATACCACCGCCGGGGTGGCTGTGCTCCTGGCGGAAACCGTCGAGCTGATCGGCGGTCAGCCGGCCCTCGAGATAGGCGCGGGCGTAGATACCGGGGGAGGCGTGCCCCTGGATGAACACCTGGTCGCCGCCCCCGGGGTGGCTCTTGCCCCGGAAGAAGTGGTTGAACCCCACCTCGTACAGCGCCGCCGACGACGCGTAGGTCGAAATGTGGCCGCCCACACCCACTCCGGGGCGTTGCGCGCGGTGCACCATGATCGCGGCGTTCCACCGGATCCACGCCCGGTAGCGGCGCTCCACGTCCTCGTCGCCGGGGAACCACGGCTCGAGTTCGGTCGGGATCGTGTTCACATAGTCGGTCGAGGTGAGCGCGGGGATCGCCACCCGCTGCTCACCGGAGCGCTCGAGCAGCCGCAACAGCAGATAGCGGGCGCGAGCCGGACCCGACCGTTCGAGCAGCTGGTCGAAGGACTCCAGCCATTCGCCGGTCTCATCCGGGTCGATATCGGGCAGATACGATGCAACACCCTCTCGAATCACCCGAACGCGGTCGTGTTCGGCTGCGGTAGAGGAGTTTTGGGCCAGATCCTGGCGCACGAACTCGGTGGTCAACTTCCGCTCCTTGTCAGGCGGTATCGGTACGTCACGAACGAGAGGAGTTTGTGACCCCGCACGCACGCGACTACTCCATCCTTCCCTCATCCTGTCGCGGCCGCACTGCTGGGGGTGGGTGTGTCAATGAACCCGCGACGAGGCCGGTCACCCGGTAACGTCTGCAGACCGTGCTGATCGGTGGACGGCGCCGGGGGAGGCGACTGCAGACGGTCGCCCGGATACTCGGCGGCATCGCCGCGGCCGCCATGGTCATCGTCGGCTGCACCTCGGTGACCAGGGGCACCGGCCAGGTCGACCGCGAGGCCGCACCGGTGTACCGCGCTTCGGTCTCGGCGTCGATCGAGGAGTCCATCGCCCAGTCGAGCGCCCGCGAGTCCAAGCGCCAGGAGTCGCTGACCACCGCGGCCATCCACACCGCGTGCGAAGACCTGAGCAGTTCCAGCGTCGACGCGATCAACGCGGTCAACGCCTACGTCGACGCGGTCAACGAGAACGCCGCCGACGCGGCGGTGCGCGCTGGCCCGGCCGTGGACGCGCTCAACGTCAGCGCCAACCTCGTGAGCAGCGGGATCTCCGACATGCTGTCGCCGGAACTGCGCGACGCGCTCAACGCCTGGGTGGGCGCCAGCCGCGATGTCGCGGGCACCATCAGCCGCGACGGCGGCCCGGACGAGTTCAACGCGGCGGTCACCCGGTTGAACGATTCCAGGGAGGTGGCGCTGGAACTGTGCGACGCATCATATTGACGAACCGGGGCAGCGGCCGCACGTAACCAGTGGGGCACGTGCAACGATAGGGCTCTACGAAATCTGTACTCGACGATCTGGCCGGATGACGGGCAGCAGGGCAGAAGGAGGACCGACGGTGGTGGCGGCGGCGGACGCCCCGAACTACGCCCAACGACTGGGCATCCAAAATGATCAGGTTGTGCAGGAACTGGGCTGGGACGAGGACGTCGACGACGACATCCGGGCCGATATCGAGGACGCGTGCGGCGGCGAGCTGCTCGACGAGGACGCCGATGAGGTCATCGACGTGGTGCTGCTGTGGTGGCGCGACGGTGACGGTGATCTGGTTGACGAGCTGATGGACGCCATCACCCCGCTGGCCGAGGACGGCGTGATCTGGGTGGTCACCCCGAAGACGGGCAAGAAGGGGCACGTGCAGCCGGCCGAGATCGCCGAGTCGGCGCCGACGGCGGGGCTGATGCAGACGTCGTCGGCCAATCTCGGTGACTGGATCGCCAGCCGGCTGGTGCAGCCCAAGTCCAAGGCCGCGGGGCGGCGCTGATGCTCGACGTCGGGACCGAAGCGCCGGACTTCACGCTCAAGGACCAGAACGGCCAGGCCGTCACGCTGCGGGACTTCCGCGGCGCCAAGAACGTCCTGCTGGTCTTCTTCCCGCTCGCGTTCACCGGCATCTGCCAGGGTGAGCTCGACGAGATCCGGGACAACCTGCCCAAGTACGAGAACGACGACACGGTGACGCTGGCCATCTCAGTCGGCCCGCCGCCCACGCACAAGATCTGGGCGACCCAGAGCGGGTTCACCTTCCCGGTGCTGTCGGACTTCTGGCCGCACGGTGCGGTGGCGCAGGCGTACGGGGTGTTCAACGCCGACGCCGGCATCGCCAACCGGGGCACGTTCGTGGTGGACCGGGAGGGGATCATCCGGTTCTCGGAGATGAAGGGGCCCGGCGAACCGCGCGATCAGGCGGTGTGGACCGACGCGTTGGCCGCGCTGCGCTCCACCTGAGCGATTTCCGCCTCCGGCGGGGGGCCGGGTAGCCTGCCCGGCACGGGGCGTGTAGCTCAGTGGTAGAGCTCTGGTTTTACACACCAGCGGTCGGCGGTTCGATACCGTCCACGCCCACCATCGCCGACGGCGCGCCGGTGTCGGGGACGCCTGGACCTACAATCTGGGCGTATGCCGTACACCCTTGATCCCGAGGCTCGGCCATGCGCCGAGGCGGTGATCAAGAGATCGCGCTTCATCGCACGGTTGCGATACGCCGACACCGAGGAGCACGCCATCGATCTGGTCGCCCACGCCCGCACCGTCGACCGCGGCGCGGGGCATCACTGCTTCGGCTATCTCATCGGTGACGAAAGTGACTGCCGCACCGAACGATCCAGCGACGACGGGGAGCCGGGCGGGACCGCGGGCGCGCCGATCCTGCGGGCGCTCAAGGCCCATGACCTGACCAACGTCGCCGCGGTGGTGTCGCGGTACTACGGAGGGGTCAAGCTCGGCACGGGCGGCCTCGCCCGGGCGTACGGCGGAACCGTCACCGCCGCCGTCGAGTCGGCGGTCCTGCGTCCACGCGTGCGCATGGAGGTGTTCCGGCTCGAGGCCGACCACGCCGACGCCGGTCGGGTGGAGGGCGAGCTGCGGGCGCGGGGGTTCGACGTGGTCGAGCTGGCCTACGGCGACCGGGCGGCGATCACCGTGCTGTGCACCGACCCGGCGGCATTGAGGTTGGCCGTCGACGGCATCACCTCCGGTGCCGGCCGGCTCGAGCCGCGGGGTCACCTATGGCGGTGACCCGTCCAGCCCAGGCTGACGTCCCCGTGCTGATCGCGTCGCACCTCGAACCCGAGCTGGTCGACGCGATCACCGCCGTCGACCCGCGGCTGCGGGTGCACTACGAACCCGGGCTGCTCCCGGAACCGCGTTGGCGCAGCGACCATGTCGGCAACCCTCGGGACCTCACCCCCGCCCAACACGACCGGTGGACGGCGCTGCTCGCCGACGCGGAGGTGACGTTCGACTTCGATTGGCGCAGACCGGCCCAGACGCTGGTGCAGTCGCCCCGGCTGCGCTGGATCCAGGCGACGTCGGCCGGCGTGGGCACCCGGATGGAGGACCTGGGTCTGCGGCATTCACCGCTGACCGTCACCACCGCCTCCGGTGTCCACGCCGGCCCGCTGGCCGAATTCGCCCTCGCCGGGATCCTCTACTTCGCGCGCGGACTGCCGCGACTCATCGAGGACCGCGTCGACCGGGCGTGGCGGCCCGGTGCGACGACCGAACTCGCCGGGCGCCACGCCGTCATCGTGGGGGCGGGGCGGATCGGCACGCGCATCGCCGAACTCCTGCGCGCGTTCGGCGTCTCGTCGACCGGTGTGGTCCGCACGCCCAGGTCGGCCGCGCCGCCCTACGACGATGTCATCACCGGTCAGGCGCTGCGAGATCACTTGCCACGCGCGGATATTCTCGTCGTCGCCGCGCCGATCACCGGTGCGACGCGGGCGATGATCGGCGCCCGAGAGATCGCCTCGCTGCCGCACGGCGCGCTCGTGGTCAACGTGGGGCGCGGGACGACGGTCGACGAGTCCGCCATGATCGACGCGCTGCGCGCCGGCCAGTTGGGTGGTGCCGTCCTGGACGTCACCGAGACCGAGCCGCTACCCGCCGAATCGCCTCTGTGGACGCTCGACAACGTGATCCTGAGTCCGCACGGCGCCGCCAACGTGCCGTCGGAGAACGCCGCGATCGTCGAGATATTCGTCGACAATCTCCGCCGGTATCTCGACGGGCGCCCGCTGCGCAACCTCTACGACCACGACGCCGGGTACTGATCACTGCTGTGCCGCGGCCTGCTTTCTGCCGTACACCCGCTCCATCAGGGAGGTGTCGCCGTAGATCTGCACGCGCACCGTCTTACCGTCGCGCAGCGTGAACACGTCGGCGTCCTTGCCGTGCTCACCGGCGACGGTCACGTCGGTCAGCGCGACGACCGTATCGCCGTCGGCGATCAACCGGGTCACCCGCACCTCCAACTGCTTCTCCGCCATCTTGGCCAGGTACGAACCGAGTTCGCCTTTACCGTGGTAGGTGCCGCTGATGGCGCTCTCACCCGGATGGATCCATTCGACGTTGTCGTCGAAGAGGGTCATGACGGTCTCGATGTCGCCGGAGGCAAAGGCGTCGTAGCCCTTCTTGATGACCTCGATGTTGCGTTCCTGCTCAGACATCACTCGTAGCCCTTCGTGCGATTCCGATGAAGTGGCCGTGATGGCGTGGCCGTTTCGGAAAGTCGCACTCGGGTGGCTTCTCGGAGCAGTCAGCCATTCGTCGCCACGATCGATTATCGTTCTGCGACCCACGGGCGGGAAGGTCTGGCCGTCGGAAATGTGGAACTGTTGCACTACTCAAATTCATTCTGCCGCAGGCAAATAGCTGTGCAGTGCGGTTACGTCGAAACCGCTTCCTGCGCCGCGGCGGTCCGTCAGACTCGGGTACAGGCCCCGCGGAGAAGGGGAGGTGTTCGGGATGCGCGGTGTGCGGATGGCGGCCGGGCTGGCGATGGCGGCCGTCGTCGGATGCGGGGTGAACTCGACACCGGCGTCCGCGCCGGCCGACGCTGATCCCGCGGCCGGGTTCGTGGTCAGCAGAGCGGAATTCGATGCGGCCTTCCCGTACCGGATCCCGTTCTACAGCTACGACGGCCTGCTCGCCGCCCTGCCGTCCTTTCCCGGCTTCGCCGCCACGGGCGACGATACGGTGCGCCGCCGGGAAGCGGCCGCGTTCTTCGGCAACGTCGCCCATGAGACCGGTGGGCTGACCATCGTCGAGGAGAGCCCCCAGCGGCGCCGGGTCTACTGTGACGCCGACCTGCCGTTCGGCTGTCCGGCGGGCCGGGACGCCTACTACGGTCGCGGTCCGGGACAGCTCAGCTGGAATTACAACTACCTGGCCGCGGGCGAAGCGCTCGGCGCCGATCTGCTCACCGATCCCGAGTTGGTCGCCGCTGACGAGGTTCTGGCGTGGCGGACCGCCCTGTGGTTCTGGAACACCCAGGCAGCCGCGGCGTCGGCGACCCCCCACGAAGCCATGGTGCGCGGCCTCGGGTTCGGCGAGACCATCCGGGCGTTCAACGGTGTGCTCGAATGCGACGGCGGCAACCCCGCTCAGGTACGCAGCCGGGTGGAGGCCTACCAACGCATCAGCGCGCTGCTGGGGGTGCCCCCCGGCGGGAACCTCTACTGCTGAGCGCCGAGCATCGGCGTGCGACGGCTCTGCGGTTCGACGAACACGCTGACGGTGTTCCGGCGTTCCAGCTTGTCCCACGCCACGACGGTGCCCTTGAGGGCCCGGTATGCCGACGCGTAGAGCAGGTAGGCCCGCAGCGGTTCGTAGATCACCCGGTAGATCGGCACCACGAGCAGATGCCACGGACGCTCGCGGGCCATCGCGATGGCGGTCACCGAGATGATCATGTGCAGTGCCGCGACGAATCCCGCGTAGACGGCGATGCTCTGCCAGTTCCCCGCCGCCACGCTCATGGCGGCGGCCACGATCGTCAGCGGCATGAACAACAGCGGCACCAGGAGCGACAACGCGGCATAGGGCATCGTGACCATCGCCAGCACTCCGTAGCGCGGGCGAAATACCATGTCGCGGTGCTTCCACAACGCCTGGATGTTGCCGTACGTCCACCGTTTGCGCTGTTTGGCAAGGGCGCGAAGGGTTTCCGGCGCCTCGGTGTCGGCGATGGCGTCGTTCTCCTGAAGGATCCGGTAGCCGCGCCGCTGCAGAGACAGCGTCGCATCGCAGTCCTCGGCCATGGTGTCGTCACAGAAACCGCCGATCTGCGCCAGCGCCGTCCGATCCCATGCCGAGCAGGCGCCGGGCACGATCGAGATCGCGTTGAGCAGCCGCTCGGCCATCCGCGTCACGCAGATTCCGGAGATGTATTCCAGGCTCTGCCAGGCGGTTACGACATTGCGCCGATTGCCGACCTTGATGTGTCCCGCGACCGCGCCGACCCGCTTGCCGTGGGTGTTGCGCGCGAAGTGGCGGGCCAGATTACGGACCGTATCGGGCCGGAAGAGCGTGTCGGCGTCCATGGTGACGATCACCGTGGACGTCGGCGACGCGTGGTTGATGCCGTTGTTGATCGCCGACGATTTGCCGCTGTTGACCTGATGCACCACACGCAACCCCGGCCAGGTACCCGCCACCTCGTGCAGGATCGCCAGGGTGTCGTCCGTGGATCCGTCGTCGACCGCGACCACTTCGAATCTGCCCGGCGGATATGCGCTTCGGCGCAGTTCGCTCAGCGTCCGCGCGATCACGTTCTGCTCGTTGTAGGCGGCCAGCACCACACTCACCGCGGGAAGCCGGTTGTCGTCGAGGCCGTCCCAGCGGACGCGGCGCTGGCGGTACTGACAGATGAGGGCCAACACGAGGTACAGCAGCGACATCACCGTCAACGAGCCCATTCCCAACCAGAACAGGACCCCCAGCAGGGTGCCCGGCGCTTCCTCCGCCAGCTGCAACGTCCGGTAGACGGCCGTGTCGGCGGGATAGGGTTCGACGTCGCGGGCGGGTACGTAGCGCTCGGGGAGCAGCGGCGCCAGCGTGGTGAACGTGTAGCCCTTGCTCTTGGCATCGGCGATGAACTTCTCGAGCATCCGGATGGTCGCTGAACGGTCACCGCCACCGTCGTGCAGCAGGACGACGTGGCCGCGCCCGTCGAGGGCCGGAACGGCCAGTTCGCCTCCGCCGGCGACCTTCCAGTCGAGGGTGTCGATGTCCTGATCCACCTGGAGATAGCCGAGTTGCTGTGACTGCAGCAGCGCGAGCGCGTTGTTGTCCGGGTCGCCCCTGGGAATCCGGAAGAGCCGGCTGGCATATCCCGCGGTGGCGCGCATGACGCGGTCGGCGGCGATGATCTCCTGACGGTTGCGGAAGTCGGTGTGGTCGTCGAAATCGACGTGGAACATCGTGTGGTTGCCCGCCATGTGGCCTTCACGGACGATCCGCCGGAAGACGTCAGGGTGCAGGACGACCTGTGAGCCGAGAACGAAGAACGTCGCGGGCACGTGTTCCCGGGACAGGATGTCGAGAATCTGCTGGGTGAACTCGACGTCGGGCCCGTCGTCGAAGGTGAGCATCAGCTGCCGGTCGGCGGGACGGCCGTAGTGGTCGATCGCGTACGGGCTCTCACCGATGCGCTCCCGGTCGTCGTCGTCGGCGACCCGGTACAACTCATTGGTGAACGGGTCCACCAGATTCCATTGATGACGACGTCGGTCTACCCGCACCACCCGGCCGAACACCTCGTTGTCCTCGTTGCCGAGTATCGGCACATCGTGTCCCTCTGCGCCGGCGAGGAACCGCCGGGGGAACCCCGAATCCCCGTTCGTCGGCACGGTCCACAGCGGATCGAACACCAGAGGGGTGACGCGCACGGGCAGCACGGCGACGACCAGACCGAGCACCACGGCACCGATGACGAAGAAATACAACCGTTTTCCCGTCTTGTCGTAGAAGACCGGTCCGGGCCGGGGCGTGCGTATCGCGGGGCCGGCGACGACCGAGCGCATCACTGCACCGTCACGGACTTCGCGAGGTTGCGCGGCTTGTCCACGTCGCGCCCCAGGGCGAGCGCGGTGGTGCGGGCCAGCACCTGCACCGCCACCGCGCTCTGGATCGGCCCCCAGGGGCCGAGTGCGTCGTCGATGACCGGCACACTGCTGCCGATCGATCCGATGCGCACGATCCGGCCGCCACGTGCCTGCACCTCGGCGATGTTCGTGGCGAGTCTGGGGTCGCCGTTGTCCACCACGACCACCGGGGTGCCGTCGCCGACGAGGGCCAGGGGTCCGTGTTTGAGCTCGCCGGCGGGATAGTGCTCCGCCCACCGGTAGGTCAGCTCCTTGAGCTTGAGGGCGCCCTCGGCGGCGTACGGCAGGCCGGCGCCGCGTGAGATGAAGATGAATCCGGTCGCCTCGAGAAACTCGTCGGCCAGGGGAGGGACGACGCTCTTGGCGACGGTCGCCGCGGCGGCCAGCTGGTCCGGCAGTCGCCGGAGGTCGTCGACGAGGGCGGCGGCATGGGAACGCGAGATCCGGCCCGTCGCGGCCAGTGCCGATACCGTCACCGCCACTCCGGCGATGATCTGGCAGACGAAGGTCTTGGTGGCGGCGACGCCGATCTCGGGTCCGGCGGAGCACGACACCACACCGTCGGCGCGCCGGGCCAGCGTGGAGTGCGAACTGTTGGTGACGGCCAGGATCGGGCAGCGCTCGGCCACCCGCGCACTGACGGCGTTCAGGACGTCGGCGGTCTCCCCGGACTGGCTGATCGCCAGGCACAGGGTGCCGGGTTCCGGGACGTCCATCCCCGCTTCGCTGGCCACGCAACGCGTCACCGGCAGGCCGGCCAGCTGATGCAGCGTGTTGCCGATGACCATGCCGGCGTTCAACGAGGTGCCGCAGGCGATCACCTGCAACCGGTCGAACCGGTCCAGCCCCAGCCCGGTCCACAGACTGCCGTCGGCCACGCCGCCGCCCAGCTCGTCGATCACCCGGGCGGCCACCGCGGGTTGTTCGTCGATCTCTTTGGCCATGTGGTCGGCGTAACCGTTCAGGTCGGTGTCCGCGCTGTGCCAGATGCACCGCACCATGGTCGGCGACGGCCGATCCTCGTCGACGGACCGGTGCGCGGCGGACAGATCGATCACCTCGCCGTCGTCGAGGACCTGGAACTCCTCGACCCAGTCGGCGATGGCGGCGATGTCGCTCGCCGCGAAGTCGCCGCGCGCGGTGTGCGCGACGATCAGCGGTGACCCGTCCGCGGCCACCACGATTCGCCCGCTGCCGCGTTCGAGTACCGCGAGAGCCCATGATCCCTCGACCGCGTCGAGTGCCTGGCGGACGGCCTCGCAGAGGTCCGGCGTGGTCTGCGACGCGTCTTCGATCAGGTGGCTCAGCACTTCGCTGTCGACGGTAGAGGTGAAACGGTGCCCCTGTGCGCGCAGCACGTCGCGGAGCCGATCGGCGTTCTCGATGGTGCCGTTGTGGACAACGCTGATCCGGCCCGGACAGTCGTTGTGCGGATGCGCGTTCGCCTCGGTCACCGGACCGTGCGTCGCCCAGCGGGTGTGGCCGATGCCCGCCCCGTCGAGGACGGGTCCGGCCCACTGCCGGAACCGGTGTTCGAGCGTCCCGATTCGTCCGACGGTGCGCAGCCGGGCGATGTCGCCGCCGGTGGTGCGTACCGCGACGCCCACCGAGTCGTAGCCGCGGTACTCGAGCCGGCCTAGCGCGGTGAGAAGGTAGCCGATCGCCGGTTCCCGGGTCCGGCACGCGATGATGCCGCACATCACCGGGCTCGAATCCCGGCGTCGGGCGTGCTCTGATGAGTCACTTTGTCCCCCTTGCGTGTTCGGTGGTGCTCAGGTCTGCGGTCCGTCACCGGTGTCACCGCCGCTGTCGTCGTCGTGGGTGGTGTCCTGTTGCGGTTCCGGATCAGGTGTCTTCTCCGCGGGGCCCGGATCCTCGGGTTCTTCGGTACCGGGCTCCGAGGTCGACGTCACGAGATCGGGAAGCTCGCCGAACTCCTCGACGGCCTCGCTGTTCTCCTCCTCCGTGGGCGGCGCCGCCTCCGATGTCGGGGCTGCGACAGGTTCCGCGGAAGGCGTCGGTGGCGGGGAAACCACCGGTTCGAGAGCCGGCGGATCGGCCGGCGCGGTGAGCACCGTGAAGGATTGGACCGCGACGGGCAGTGGGTCGAATTCCGGGTCGGGTGCCGGGGCCGGCGACGCCTCCCGCACCACCGGCGTGACGACGGGTTCTGCGGGTGCCGGCGGAGGTGCGGGGGCCACGGCCCGGACCACCGGACACAGGAAGTCGAGCACCATCAGCAGGCCGGGCAACAGGCCCGTGGCCGGATTCGGCTGTGGGGCTGCCCATTCGCCGACCCACCCGCCGCTCGGGTAGCCGTGGATCAGGGCGTCCAGCGCGAGCGCCAGATTCGGCAATCCGTAGGTCCGCACCAACTCGCGCAGTGCCGACGGCGGCAGTGCGGCGATCTCGGCGAGGATGCCGATGTCGTAGTGCACCAGAGGAAGCAAAGCCGAAGCCAGCTCGAATTCGCCGGTTTCGTCGAGGATTTCGTTGTCCGCGACTCGGAAGGCGACGGGCTCGGTCGGCGCCGTCGCGAGCGAATCGGGGTCTCCCTCCTCGGCGGGGAAGAGGTCGAGCAGCTGTGATCCGCCGGGCAGCGGATAGAGCGAGGCGCCCAGCGCGAGTACCCCCGCACAGATGGCGGCGCCGACGGCGCGGGCGGTGGTCTGCCCGCCTGACGTATCTGCGCGGTGCAGCATGGGAGTACCCCTCTCGGCGCAGCAGGGATCGTGAGATGAGCTGTCTCTGGTTTGCTATGGATGTCCCGCGGGTGAGCGGTAGGGGAAGTCTGCACTTCTCAGCGAATGTTTGGCAAACGATTCGACAGGCTTTGACCAGGCCATACGCAGTTTCGTTCGATCAAGCGACACCGCCGTCACCCGATCGGCGGACGGGCCCGTAGACAAGGCGCGGACCGACATTCGGTTTGCCGCCGTTGCGGGTGGGCGGGGGTGTACGCAGATGTGCGCGGCCGCGCGATCGCTGAGGCCGGTGCGGTGGTCACAGGTCGTCGACGCTGAGGATCCCGTCCTGGATCGCCCTGGCGATGAGCGCGGCCTTCGTCGGTGCGGGCCGGCCCACCGCGGCGTACTTCGCCCGCGCCCGCTGAAGATGAGTGCGCACGGTCGAGGGTTCGATGAACAGTCGCCGGCCGACGATGTCTTTGTTCTCGGTCTGGAACCACGCGACGAGGACCTCCCGCTCCCGCTTGGTCAGATGAGGCCTGCCGCCGGTCTTGTCGTTGAGGAGCGCTCGGGCCATTCGCGGGGCGACGAACGGGGTGTTCGTTTTCGCCGCATAGATCGCGTCACGAAGGTGATTGCCGCTCTCGGATTTCGCGACGAATGCGAGTGCGCCCTCGTCCAGGCAGGTCAGGATCACTTCGTCGGTGGCCAGGTAGGAGTACACGATCACCCGATGCCCGCCACGGCAGATCGACCGCAGGGCCTCGAACGCGGGCCCCTGGTCGTCGTACTTGAGGGCGAGCAACACGACATCGACGGTGGGGTCGGCCGCGGGGTAGGCCGAGAGGAACTCCGCCGGATGCGAGTAGTGTCCGACGATCTTGACCGGTGGCGTGCTACCGACGAGCCAGTGTTCGATGCCCGCATGGACCACGGCCTGTCGATCGACGATGACGATCGATACTGCTGAATCGGTGTGGCCTTCGGTCGAGGTGAACATTCGAACCCCCGTTGCTGACATCGCACGTACCGTTATCACAGCACTGTTGGCAGGGTCAGACATAACTTTGCGAAAATTGCCCTTCGCGGTCGTTTTCATCGCAATCTGTGCGGGGCGTCGCCACGCCGTCAGGCGGGTCTTTTGCTGCGGTACAGCGCTTCGCCCTCGCGACGACTTCTGCTGCGTCCGCTGTGCGGGTGGAGCGCTTCCGGCGTTGCCCGGCGACGCCCTTCGTGCGGCTTATCGGCACCGTCTGTCGAGCGGCAGAAATTAGCCGACCTCCATGTCGCGGCCGACCGGTCCGCCCCACCGGAGGCGACGAACTCCAGCGCCACGCCGTCGCTGTCCGGCGGCGCAGCGTGTGAAAAGCTCCCGGGGTGATGTCGCCGAACACCCGCACCCGCGCCGCCGGAATCGCCGCCGGGATGCTGGCCGATGCCCTACTCGGTGATCCGCGCCGCGGTCACCCGGTCGCCGGATTCGGGCGCGCCGCAGCACGGTTCGAGCGCCTCACCTACGCCGACTGCCGGTGGGCGGGGGTCGCGCACACCGGCGCCCTGCTCACCGCGCTGGCCGTCGGTGGCGTCGCCGCCGAGCGGGCGGCGTCGCGCCGAGGCCCGCTCGCCACCGCCATGGTCACGGCGGCCACCACCTTCGTCGCCGCGGGAGGCACGTCGCTGTGCCGAGTCGGCGCCCGCCTCGCGGACCTGCTCGACGCCGGCGGCACCGGTTCGGACATCGAGGGCGCCCGCCTCCTGCTGCCGTCGCTGTGCGGGCGGGACCCCTCGGTGCTCGACGCCGAGGGTCTGACCCGCGCGGCGGTGGAGTCCATCGCCGAGAACACCTCGGACGCCCAGGTGGCGCCGCTGATGTGGGCGGCCGTCGCCGGTGTGCCCGGGCTGCTCGTATACCGGGGGGCGAACACCCTGGACGCGATGATCGGCAACCGCTCACCGCGCTACGCCCGGTTCGGCTGGGCGGCAGCGCGGTTCGATGACGCGCTGAACTACCTGCCGGCCCGGGTGACCGGTGCGCTGACGGCGGTGTGCGCGCCGGTGGTCGGCGGGTCACCCGCCGCTGCGCTGCGGGCGTGGCGCCGGGATGCGCGCCGCCATCCCAGCCCGAACGCCGGAGTCGCCGAAGCCGCGTTTGCCGGTGCGCTGGGGGTGCGGCTGGGTGGGCCGACGCAGTACGCCCACGAACTCGAGATCAGGCCGGCGCTGGGGGACGGACGCGTCCCGGCGGTCGGTGATCTGCGCCGGTCCGTGCGGTTGTCGCGAGCGGTACAGGTGGCGGCCTCGGTGCTGGCGGTGGCGGTCAGCGCCGCCGGCCGTAGCGGTCGGCGAGCTTGTCCTCGGTCGTCGCGGGTGCCGTCGACCCCGCGGCAGCGTCGGCGGCGGCCCTGTCGCGGCGGCGCTGGCGGATCTCGGCGTAGATGAAATAGCCGAGGCCGATCGGCGCGATGATGCCGAACGCGATCCACTGGATCCCGTAGGACAGGAACGGGCCCGCGTCGAGGTGCGGGAGCCCGATCACGCCGAGCCCGCCGGGCTGATCCTCGACCAGCTGCAGGTAGGACCCGGCCAGCGGAACCCCCGTCAGCGCGGAGATCTGGCCGGGGTTGATCGCGTACACCTGGGGAATGCCGTTCTCCCGCAACGGTTCCTTACCCGGCGGGACGGGTTCGGCGTCACGCAGCCGGGCGGTGATGGTCACCGTCTCGGTGGGGGCGGGCGCGATCGGCGGCACGTCGGTGCCTCGTTCGGGTTTGACGTAGCCGCGGTCGACCAGCACGGTCGGACCGTTGTCGACGGCGAACGGCACCAGCACCTCGTACGCCGGATCGCCGTCGATCATCCGCAGTCGCGCCAGCACCTGGGCCTCGGGCAGGTACCGCCCGGTCGCGGTGACCCGCTGCCACTGTTCGTCGGGCGCGGCCGAATCCTGGCGGGGCAGCACCGACGTCAGCGGCACCGGTTCGGCGCTCACCGAACGCGCGATCTGGTCGTTCTCCCGTGAGGTCTTGGTGTTCTTGCCCAGCTGCCAGGGCGCGAGCACGGTGAAGCACAGATAGGCGAAGGCGAGCACCACCACGAACAGCGCAAGCCACGCCGGCCGCAGCAGGAACGCCCAACGCTTCATCAGCTCGCCAGCCCCCGTGTCGCCAGTTGTTCGTCCACCCAGTCGTGCAGGCCGGGCAGTGCCGCCTCGATCACGGCGAAGACGTCCTCGAAATCGTCCTGCGTGCCGTAGTAGGGGTCCTCGACGTCGAGGGGATGCGCGGCCGACCGCGGGTCGAACGAGCGCAGCATCCGCAGCCGCCCTGGCGGCACGCCCAGGTCGATCAGCATCCTGGCGTGGTTGCGGCCGAGCGCGACGACCAGATCGGCCGACAGGTGGTCGTCGTCGACCTGCGCGGCCTCGTGGCCGGTGGGGTAGCCGTGGGCGCGCAGGACGTGGACGGCCCGCGCGTCGGCGGGATCACCGGCGTGCCAGCCGCCCGTGCCCGCACTGCTCACCCGCACCGCACCCGACAGCCCGCGTTCGGCGATCTGGTGGGCGAACATCTTCTCGGCCATCGGCGACCGGCAGATGTTGCCGGAGCAGATGAACGTGATGTGCAGCGGTGCCGAGTCAGACACCCAGCACCTCCCTGAGGTCGGACACCGTCTCGACATGCGCCAGCACGGGCACCGAGCCCGGCTCGGCGAAATCGGCGCGGCCGTACCCCCAGCCGACCACCACGGTGTCGATGCCGTGCGCGGCCGCGCCCTCGACATCGTGCGACCGGTCGCCGACCATCACCACCCGGTCTGGCAGCGGTTCGAGCCGGGCCAGCGCGGACGCGACGACGTCGGCCTTGGCCGCCCGCGTCCCGTCCGGGCTGGCCCCCGCAATCACCTCGAAGAAGCCGTCCAGGCCGAAGTGGGCCAGGATCCGCTCGGCCGTCGGCTCCGCCTTGGACGTCGCCACGGCCAGCCGGACCCCCGCAGCCTTCAGGTCGGCGAGCAGCGCCGGGATGCCGTCGAAAGTGCGGTTCATCGACCACCCGCGGGAGGTGTAGTCGGCGCGGTACGCCGCGATCGCCGCGTCGGCCCGCTCACCCAGCCCGAGCGAGCGCAGGGTGTGGTGCATCGGCGGGCCCACGATGCGGCTGACCAGGTCACCCTCCGGGACGGGCGCCCCGACCTCGCCCAGCGCATGCCGGAAACTCGCCACGATGCCCTGTGCCGAATCGGTCAGCGTGCCGTCGAGGTCGAACAGCACCAGCTGCGGGCGGGTGGCGGTGGAGCGGTCCAGGGTGTCGGTCACGCCTCCATTCTCCCCGACGTCGCGGGGTCGTCCGGCTTCGCGTCCCGCACCGCGCACTACTGTCGTGCTGTGCCACGTCTCGCGCCGCAGGCGACCCGGTACCACGGCGACCAGGCCGTGCTGCCCGGCATGCGCGACTTCGCCGTCAACGTGCGGGCCGCCGTGCCGCCGTCGTGGCTGGTCGCACGCCTGTCCGACCGGCTGGCCGACCTGGGCGGCTACCCCTCGGCCGCCGACGAGCGCCGTGCCGTGCACGCGGTGGCGGCCCGACACGGACGCGCCGAGGACGAGGTCGCGCTGCTGGCCGGCGGCGCCGAGGGGTTCGCGCTGCTCGCCCGGCTGCAGCCCCGCCTCGCCGCACTCGTGGCGCCGTCGTTCACCGAACCCGACGCCGTGTTCGCCGCGGCGGGGGTGCCCGTCACCCACGTCGTGCTCGACCCGCCGTTTCGGCTCACCGGCGCGCAGGTCCCCGCGGAGGCGGACCTGGTGGTGATCGGCAACCCCACCAATCCGACGGGGGTGCTGCACAGCCGTGAGGAGATCCTCGCGCTGCGCCGTCCCGGCCGCATCGTGGTCGTCGACGAGGCGTTCGCCGACGCGGTCCCAGGGGAGCCGCAGTCACTGGCCGGCGAGGCCCTGCCGGACGTCCTGGTGCTGCGCAGCCTGACCAAGACGTGGGCGTTGGCCGGGCTGCGGGTCGGCTACGCGCTCGGTCCCCGCGACATCCTGCGGCGGCTGACCGCGCAGCGCGCCCACTGGGCCCTCGGCACCCTGCAGTTGGAGGCGCTCGCCGCGTGCAACACCCCCTCGGCCGTTCGCGACGCCGAGGCGGGGGCGTACCGGCTCGCGGCGTTGCGGGCCGAGATGGTCGCGGGTCTGACCAGGCTGGGCCTCGAGTGCGTGCCCGGCCGCGCACCCTTCGTGCTGTTCTCGGTGCCGGAGGCGGAGCGGGTGCGAAAGCGTTTGGCAGACAGGGGGATCGCGGTGCGACGGTGTGACACGTTCGTCGGCCTGGACGGACAGTACCTGCGGGCGGCGGTGCGCCAGGAGTGGCCGGTGCTCACCGAGGCGTTGGCGGAGGCGTTGCGATGAGCGTGCGGTTGGGCGAGGTGATCGCCGTACTCGACGAGGCCTACCCGCCGCGGCTGGCGGCCGACTGGGATTCGGTCGGGCTGGTCTGTGGCGACCCGGACGAACCCGTCGAGTCGGTGACCGTCGCCGTGGACGCGACCGAGGCCGTCGTCGCCGGGGTGCCCGCGCGGGGGCTGCTGTTGGTGCACCATCCGCTGTTGCTGCGCGGCGTCGACACGGTGGCGGCGAGCACACCCAAGGGGGCGCTCGTGCACTCGCTGATCCGCACCGGCCGGGCGCTGTTCACCGCACACACCAACGCCGACTCCGCCGCACCGGGGGTGTCGGACGCCTTGGCCGACGCGCTCGGACTGACCGTCGAGGAGGTGCTCTCCCCGGTGGCGGCCGACAGCGAACTGGACAAGTGGGTGGTCTACGTCCCGGCCGAGAACGCCGACGCGGTGCGCGAGGCGATGTTCGGCGCCGGCGGCGGTCAGATCGGCGACTATTCGCACTGCAGCTGGAGTGCGCCCGGCACCGGGCAGTTCCTGCCTCATGAGGGGGCGTCGCCGGCCATCGGCAGCGTCGGCTCGGTCGAACGCGTCGCCGAGGACAGGGTTGAGGTGATCGCACCGTCGGCGCGGCGTCGGGACCTGCTCAACGCTGTGCGGGCGGCGCATCCGTACGAGGAGCCGGCCTTCGACATCTTCAGCATCGCACCGATCCCCGGAGACGTGGGCATCGGCCGCATCGGCTCGCTGCCCTCGCCGCAACCGTTGTCGGAGTTCGTCGCTCGCGTCGACGCGGCGTTGCCCACGACCTCGTGGGGAGTGCGCGCCGCCGGTGATCCGTCGAGGACGATCTCGCGGGTGGCCGTGTGCGGGGGCGCGGGGGACTCCCTGCTCGCGGCGGTCGGCCGCGCCGACGTGCAGGCGTATGTGACGGCCGACCTGCGCCACCACCCGGCCGACGAACACCTGCGGGCATCGCCGGTGGCGCTCGTCGACGTCGCCCACTGGGCGAGCGAATTCCCGTGGTGCGCCCAGGCCGCCGGAATCCTGCGCGAGCACTTCGCCGATGCGTTACCGGTGCGGGTCTGCGACCTGCGCACCGATCCATGGAATCTGGGAACGAGTAGGGATACAAGTGAAAGCTGATGTGTGGCAGCAACATTCATTGCTGCAGTTGGCCGAGGTGGACGCCGGGCTGGCACGGGTCGACCACCGGGTCAAACGCCTGCCCGAACAGGAGGAGCTCGAGCGGGTCCGCGCCGAACACCGTGCCGCCGGCGACCGGGTGGCCACGCTCGGGATCGCGATGGAGGACCTCGACGAACAGGTCGCCAAGTTCGAATCCGAGATAGAGGGTGTCCGTCAGCGCGAGGACCGGGACCGGGCCCTGCTGCAGGGTGGGGGTGTCGGCGCCAAGCAGGTCGGGGAGCTGCAGCACGAGCTCGAGACGCTCGAACGGCGCCAGGCCAGTCTGGAGGACTCGCTGCTGGAGGTGATGGAGCGGCGCGAGGAGCTGGCCGCTCAACGCGCCGAAGGACTCGCCCGCATCGAGGAACTGGACGCCACGGTGAGTGAGGCCCAGCACGCACTCGCCGAGGCGGTCGCCGAACTGGACCGGACCCGGCAGGAGCACCTGACCCGGCGCCAGGAGCTGCTGAACACCCTGCAGCCCGAGCTCGTCGACCTCTATGAGCGCCAACGCGCCCGCGGCGGTCCGGGGGCCGGGCAGTTGCAGGGGCGGCGGTGCGGCGCCTGCCGTCTGGAGATCGACCGCGGCGAGATGGCCAGGATCACCGCCGCCGCCGACGACGAGGTGCTGCGGTGTCCGGAGTGCAATGCGATCCTGGTACGGGCAGAGGGATTCAAGAAGTGAAGGTGATCGTCGAGGCGGACGGCGGTTCGCGGGGCAACCCGGGACCGGCGGGCTACGGGTCGGTGGTGCTCTCGGCCGACCGCGCCTCGGTCCTGGCCGAGAGCAAACAGGCAATCGGGCGCGCCACCAACAACGTCGCCGAATACCGGGGCCTCATCGCGGGTTTGGAGGAAGCCGCGAACCTGGGCGCCACCGAGGTCGCGGTCTCCATGGACTCCAAACTGCTCGTCGAGCAGATGTCGGGCCGGTGGAAGGTCAAACACCCCGACCTGATTCCCCTGCACCGACAGGCGCGGGAGCTGGCCCATCGGTTCGACCGGGTCACCTACTCGTGGATCCCTCGGTCGCGCAACGCCCACGCCGACCGGCTGGCCAACGAGGCGATGGACGCCGCGGCGGGAATCGACGCCCCGGCGCGCACCTCCGCACCCGCCGAGACGCCCAGCTCGCCCGCCGGGTGGACCGGCGCCCGCGGTGCCCCGACCCGCTTCCTGCTGCTGCGCCACGGCCAGACCGAACTGTCGGTCGGGCGGCGGTACTCGGGGCGCGGCAACCCCGCGCTGACCGAACTGGGTCGCAGGCAGGCCGACGCCGCGGCCGCCTACCTCGCCCAGCGGGGCGGCATCGACGCTGTCGTCAGCTCGCCGTTGCAGCGGGCCTACGACACCGCAGCGGCGGCCGCCAAGGCGCTCGGACTCGACGTCGCCGTCGACGAGGATCTGATCGAGACCGACTTCGGCGCGTGGGAGGGATTGACGTTCGGGGAAGCGGCCCAGCGTGATCCGGACGTGCACGGCCGTTGGCTCAGCGACACCAGCGTGGAGCCGCCCGGCGGGGAGAGCTTCGACGCCGTCGCGCATCGGGTGCGGCGGGCGCGCAACCGCATCATCGCCGACCACGGCGCCGCCACGGTGCTGGTGGTGTCCCATGTGACGCCGATCAAAACGCTGCTGCGGCTCGCCCTCAACGCCGGTGAGGGCATCCTGTACCGGCTGCACCTCGACCTCGCGTCGCTGAGTATCGCCGAGTTCTATCCCGACGGTGGGTCCTCGGTGCGGTTGGTGAACCAGACCGCCTACCTCTAGACGTGCAGGTGGACGCGCTCACCGTGCGGGCCGAAGATCACGATCGCTTCGACCGGGCCGTCCACCACCCCGAACCAGTGTGGTGTCCATGTCGAGAACTCCACGGCCTCACCGGGTTCGACGATGAAGTCGCGCTCGCCGAGGATCAACCTGAGCCGGCCCGACAACACGTACATCCAGTCCTGGCCCTCGTGCACCGGTAGTTCGGCGGGCGGCTTGCGCCGACGGGCGCTCACCCTGATCTTGAACGCGTGCAGTCCGCCCGGGGAACCCTGACGGCTCAGCGGCCAAAAGGTGACACCGTGGCGGGTGTGCGAATTGGCGTGTATCCGAGGGTCTTCGGCCTCGGGCGCCCGTATCAGTTCGTCGGTGCTCACCGACAATGCCGCGGCGAGGCGCGGGAGGTGGTCCAGCGCCAACCGGCGTTTACCGGATTCCAGCCGGCTCAGCGTCGAGACGTCGATGGCCGATCTGGCCGCCACCTCCTCCAGGGTGTATCCGCGCTGCCGGCGCAGTTCCCGCAACCGCCTGCGGACCCTCTGGTCCACACTGTCCTCGGTGCCCTCGTTTGCCCGCATGGCAAAACAGCTTGGCACTGGGTCGCCCCTCGGGGCAACCTCGGGGCATGGACAACGTCTGGGACTGTGTGATCGTCGGCGGTGGAGCCGCGGGCCTGAGCGCCGCGCTGGTGCTCGGTCGCGCGCGCCGCCGCACGCTCGTGGTGGATGCCGGTGCGCCGAGTAACGCGGTGGCGCACGGGATCGGTGGATTGCTCGGCCACGACGGACGGCCGCCCGCCGACCTCTACGCCACCGGCAGGCGCGAACTGGCGAAGTATCCGGTCGAGGTCCGCTCCGGCGAGGTGGTGGAGGTTCGTCGCGGTGAGGCGTTCACCGTCCGACTCGGTGACGGCACGACCGAGCGGGCCCGGCGCCTCGTGCTCGCCACCGGGATGCACTATCGGCTGCCGGAGCTGCCCGGCCTGGAAGAACTGTGGGGGGACACGGTGTTCCACTGCCCGTTCTGTCACGGCTGGGAGGTACGCGACGCGCCCGTGGCGGTGCTGGCCGACGGCGCCAGGGCGGTGCACGCGGCGCTCCTGCTGCGCGGATGGAGCGACGACATCGTCCTGCTGACCGGCGATCTCGGGGAGGATCGGGCACGGGTGCACGCCGCCGGTGTCCGCATCGACTCGCGGCCGGTCGCGGCGGTGCGCGCGGCCGGCGACGGCCTCGACATCGTTTTCACCGACGGGGCCGTTCTCCCGCGTCGCGGCTTGATGGTCGCCCCGTCGGTGTGCCAACGCTCGGCTCTGGCCGAACAGTTGGGCGTGCGGTTCAGCGAGCCGAATCCGCTGTCGTCCGAGGCGGTGTGGGTCGACGAGTTCGGCCGGACCTCGGTGCCGGGCGTGTTCGCCGCAGGTGACGTCACCGTGCAGTTGCCGCAGGTGGCCGCAGCCGTCGCGGCCGGATCAAAGACCGCTGCAGCAGTGGTGCAGAGCCTGCTCGCCGATGAGTTCGGATTGCCGGTTCCGGCATGGAAGGAGGACGCAGATGTCTGAGACGGTGGAATTCTGGGAGCAGCATTACGGCGCGAAGGAGCGGGTGTGGAGCGGTCGCGTCAACGCCCGGCTCGCCGAGACGGTGGAACCGCTGGCGCCGGGGCGGGCCCTCGACCTCGGCTGCGGTGAGGGCGCCGACGCCATCTGGCTGGCCCGGCACGGCTGGCAGGTGGTGGCCGCCGACGTGTCGCCGACCGCGCTTGCGCGCGCGGCCGAGGACGCGCGGACGGCCGGGGTGGCGGACCGCATCGAATTCCAGCGTCACGACTTCGCCGAAAGTCTGCCCGAGGGGCGTTTCGATCTGGTGTCGGCCCAGTTCCTGCACTCACCGGTGCCACTCGACCGCGACAGCGTGCTGCATCGCGCCGCGGCCAGGGTCGCCCCCGGCGGGCTGCTGCTGATCGTGGACCACGGCGCGACGCCGGAGTGGACGTGGAAGGACGGCCACCCGCACGATCTGCCGTCGGTGCAGGAGGTGCTCACCGGCCTCGACCCCGATCCGGACCACTGGGAGCGGCTGCGGGTGGAGACGGTCGAGCGTGACTGGACGAGTCCCGACGGGCAGCCGGCCACCTGGCTGGACAACGTCATCCTGCTACGACGGCTCGGCTAGAGCGGCTCAGCGCCAGCGGTCGCGCGCCGTCGGTACCGGAGCTCGTTGTGCGCGAATCGGTTCGGTATAGGTGTGCGGGGAGACCGCGGGCGGCGGGGTGCTGGCGGCCCGCCGGCGCCTGCTCTCTTCGTCGATACCGTCCGACAGGCGGCCGAGGTATCCGATGAGCACGGCGACGTCGCCGTCGTCCCAGCGGCTCAACACCGCTTCGAGCCCCGCGATGTTCGACGACCGCTGACGTTCGAAGATGGCCCGGCCACGCGGGGTCAGCGTGAACCGCGGCGGCGCGGCGTGGTCGGCGGTCGGCACCCGGCCGACCAGGCCGTCGCGGATCAGCGTCGTGAGGCGCTCTTCGACCGGTCGCGCCGGGCTTTCGAGCGCCCGGCCGAGCTCGGCCAGCGTCATCGGTCCGGACCCGCCGAGGTAGGCGGCGATGACGTAGTCACCCCGGTCGAGCCGCTTGGGCATCGACGGGATCTCCAACCCCACCGCGGCCTGCCGGCCGAGCGCGGTCATCACGTTCTCGAGGCGCTGCGCCCGCCGGTGCAGCGGCGCCGGCGCCAGCACCGGTTCGACCGCCGACGGTGCGGGCGCAGGTGCCACGGTGGGGATCGCGGCGGCGATGAGTGCGGCGGCCACCGCGGCGCCGGCCGCGATCAGCAGCGCGGTGCGGAACCCCGCCAGCGACGGGATGGCGTGTCCGGCGAACTCCACCGTCATCTGCACCAGGACCGCGCTCATGACCGCACTCGACACGGACGTGCCCAACGAGCGCGCCAGCGAGTTGATGCCGTTGGCGGCGGCCGTCTCCGAGACCGGGACCGCACCGTTGATCAGGGTCGGCAGCGCGGCGAACGCGAACCCCACACCGATGCTGACGATGACGCTGAACGCGAGCACCCCCGCCGGCGCGCCGAGCATCTGGGTGCCGCCGAGATAGCCGGCCGCGATGATCACGGCGCCGACGATGAGCGCGAACCGGGGTCCGCGCGCTGCGATGATCCGGGCGGCGATCGGCGCCGAGGCCATCATCGCCAGGCCGCCGGGCGCCATCCACAGTCCGGCCGCCACCATGCTCTGACCCAGCCCGTGCCCGGTGGCACTGGGCATCTGCAGCAGCTGCGGACCGATCAGCGACATCGCGAACATGCCGAACCCGATCGCGATCGACGCCACGTTGGTCAGCAGGACCGGAGCCTTGAACGTGGTGCGGATGTCGACCAGGGGAGTGGAGGCCCGGGTCTGCCACCACCCGAACGCGACGAAGACGCCGACCGAGCCGGCCAGCAGACCGAGCGTGCCCGGGCTGGTCCACCCCCAGCTGGACCCCTTCGAGATCGGCAGCAACAGCATGACGAGTGCGGCGGCGAGCCCCACCGCCCCCAGGACGTCGAACCGTCCCATCGCCGACGACGGGACGATGTCGGGAACCAGGGTGGCGAAGATGAGGCAGCAGCCGAGGCCGAGCGCGGCCGCCGACCAGAACAGCGCATGCCAGCTGAGGTGCTCGGCGATCACCGCCGACAGCGGCAGCCCCAGCGCGCCACCCACGCCGAGTGAGGCGCTGACCATCCCCATGGCGCCGCCGACGCGCTCGGCGGGCAGCGATGCGCGCAGCACGCTGATCCCCAGGGGGATGACCGGGGCGCCGAAGCCCTGCAGAGCGCGGCCGATGATCAGCGGGATCAGCGAACTCGTCAGCGCGGCGGTGATCGAACCCACGGTCAGCAGGGCCGCACAGGCGATGAGAACCCGTTTGGCGCCGAACATGTCGCCGAGGCGACCGAACATCGGTGTGGCGACCGCACCGGTCAGCAGGGTGGCGGTGACGGCCCACGAGGCGTTGGCCGACGAGGTGTTCAGCAGCGTCGGCAGCTGCGGGACGAGCGGGATGACCAAGGTCTGCATCAGGGAGACGCTGGTGCCTGCGGCGGCCAGCGCCGCGATCAGCAGTCCGCCGCCTCGGGGTCGCGCGGGGCGCTCGAGCAGTTGGTTAGCCATCCGAAGCATCTTAAGTGCTTAGTTGGCCTATGTGAAATCTCGACGGGTTCAGCGGGTTCGCGCTCGCTTACCGCCGGTGTGGCCGGTGAGCACCACCGCGAGAACGAACGGGGTCAGGCCCGCGCACAGCAGGATCGTGGTGCCGGTGATGCCGACGGCGTCACCGAAAACCAGCATCATCCCGAGCGAGGCCACCATGTTGCTGCCGGCGTGCAGCATCGCGCCGGGCCACACCGAGGCCGTCTCGGACCACAGCCAGCCGATCAGGAACTCCAGCAGGATGGACAGCGGCAGCCACAGCAGCATTCCCCACACGGCGTCCGACACCGGCGCATCGCCGCCGAAGTAACCGACCCAGGGCAGCGGCCAGTGCCACACACCCCACACCAGGCCGGTGAGGAACGTGGTCAGGATGGGGCGGCCCGGTACCAGGCGGTCGCGAAGATACGCCGTCCAGCCGTACTCCTCACCCCAGAAGATCGGCGACAGGGCGATGCAGATGAGCGGACCCGCGGCCAGATAAAGCCACGACGATGCGCTCAGCTCCGTCGAGTCCCGCGTCCACATCCCGCTCGCCGCGGCGAGGAGCACGGCGAAGATCAACACGCCCCAGGGAATCGTGACGGCCGCCGCGTAATGCCACCACGAACCGTTCAGGTTCAGCCGCAGGCCGGAATCGCGGAAACCCTGCCTGGTGATCCACCGGCGCACCACACAGGCGGCCAGAGCGGGAACGAAGGCGGCGGTGAGCAACTGGATGACCGGGTCGTCCAGCGACCCGCCTGCCAGGTACACGGCGAACCAAGGCACCCACGCGCATCCGAACGCCAGGATCAGGAACCATCCGACCCCGCGGCGCCGCAGGCCGGGCGGCTCCGCCCACGCGCGGACGGCCGGATGGTGTTCGTCGAGGCGGGCGTCGGGAGGCGTCGGCATCATCCCATCATCGACGCCAGAACACGTGGTGTGTGACCCCGCTCGGACTCGGGACCACGTCGTGGTGGAACCGGTCGTCGAGTTCCTCGGGGGACTCCCACAGCCGGGACCCGCGCCCGATCCGGACGTCGGAGACGGCGACGTGCAGTGTGTCGACCAGGTCGGCGTCCAGGAACGCCCGGATGACGGTGGCGCCGCCACCCAGCCGGACGTCTCTGCCCTGCGCGGCCTCGCGGGCCTGCGCGAGCACCGTGGCCGGGTCACCGCCGACGAAGTGGAACGTGGTGTCCGACAGCGTGAACGACGGACGCGGATGGTGGGTCATCACGAACACCGGGGTGTGGAACGGCGGTTCGTCACCCCACCAGCCGCGCCACTTCTGGTCCTGCCACGGCCCGCGATGGGGGCTGAACTTGTTGCGACCCATGATCTCGGCGCCGATGTTGTGGGAGAAGTCGCGGGTGAAGTAGTCGTCGAGGCCGCGGCTGCCGCCCGGATCGGTGCGGTTGGGCCAGCTGGCGGTCGCGCCGGCCCACGCGAACATGTCGCCTGGATCGGCGTGACCGAAGGGCCGGTCCAGGCTCTGGTTCTCGCCGGCGCCGAAGCCGTCGCGGGACACGCTGAAGTTCTGCACTCTGAGGAGTTGGGGCATGTCGGTGAGACTGGCAGAGTCGCTCGAATTCATCGAACGTGCGCTCACTGCGAGAAATCGCACGGATTTTCGCAGTGGACGCACGCTCGTCGAATCGCGGCGGCCTAGGTGACCGGCGCCTCGGCCAGCTGGGTCATCCGCACGCTGTTGCCCGACGGATCGCGGAATCCGGAGTCGATGCCGTACGGCATCTGGTGCGGTGCCTCGGTGAACTCGACCCCGCGCGCCGTCAGCTCCTCGTAGGTCCGCCGGCAGTCCTCGGTGGTGAGGAAGACGGTGCCGGCGAAACCCTTCGCGGTCAGGTCGAGCACCTGGCTGCGGGTGGCATCGTCCATCACCGGAGGCCCCGGCACGGCCATCAGGACGATCGAGACGTCGTCCTGGCCGGGCGGGCCTACGGTCAGCCACCGGAACACCCCGTCGACGTCGGGAAGCGAAACATCTTCTCGCACTTCCATCCCGACCTTCTCGGTCCAGAAATCGAGTGCGACTTGCTGGTCATGAACCCACAGGTGGACACTGGCGATCTTCATGCACCCGAAGCTACGACGGCACAGGTCTCGCCGTCTTCTCCCCGTGTGCTGTCTTGGGCACCCGGCTGTCGGCGGGCGGGCGGGTGTCGCGTTTGAGGATGCACGTCGGCACTCGGGCGTACACCGCCGCAGGCGGCAGGCTGGCCCGGTAGGCGGCCGGCGGCAGACCGTAGACGCGGGCGAAGCTGGTGGTGAACGAGCCCACGCTGTGCAGCCCGACCATCGCGCAGATGTCGGCCACCGAGCGGTCGGTGTAGCGCAACAGCGCGGCCGCGCGTTCCAGCCTGCGGGTCTGCAGATAGGCGCGCGGCGACTCACCGAAGGCGCGGGTGAACATGCGGCTGAAGTGCGCCCGCGACAGACCGGCGGCGGCCGCCAGGTCGTCGACCGTGATCGGGTCGGCGTACCGGGCGTCGACGAGGTCACGGGCCCGCTGCAGATATCGGGCCGGCGGCACCTGCGGCATACCCATGAGGGTACGGTGATGCGCGCGGACGAGTTGGCCGGGCGGCCGCGGACCGGAAACGGTTCGAGGAAAGTCCGGACTTCACAGAGCAGGGTGATTGCTAACGGCAATCCGAGGTGACTCGCGGGAAAGTGCCACAGAAAACAGACCGCCACCACCGAGCCTGCGGGCACGGCGGTGGTAAGGGTGAAACGGTGCGGTAAGAGCGCACCAGCACCCCGGGTGACCGGGGTGGCTCGGCAAACCCCACCCGAAGCAAGGCCAAGAAGGCCGCATTCGTGCGGCTGCGCAGGCGTCCGAGGGTTGCTCGCCCGAGCCTGCGGGTAGGCCGCTCGAGGCACCCGGCAACGGAGTGTCCAGATGGATGGTCGCCGCCGCGTCGTCAGCGATGACGGCGCGGAACAGAATCCGGCTTACAGGCCAACTCGTCCGCCCGTCACGTGCCCTTGGCTTTGCGCACCGCCTTGTCGAGTTTGCCCAAGGCGTCGTCCAGCTGGGCGCGCGCCCGGTCGGCGGCCTCCACCTCGAGTTGGTACAGCAGCCCGTAGGTGAACGTGTCCTCACCGGCGGCGTGGGCGGCTTCGGCCTGCTGGATCAGATGCTCGCGACTGACCACGGCGTCCTGATGGTCGCCCAGCAGGGACTGGATCGCCTTGGCCCGCTCCGACACCTTGCCGGCCCCCGTGGCCGCCGCGGTGTAGCGAAGCCGCTTGGCGCCCTTGCGGATTCGGTGCAGCGCCTCGTCGCGCTCGGTGCCCGCGGCGGCCGCCGCCCGCTTGGCGGCCTTGCGGACTCGTTTGTAGGCCGAGTCGATGGTCGTGCGCGCCGGTTCCTCACCCGGTTCCGGGGTGGGCGGCTCGGCGGCCACCAGACCTTCCAGCGCGTCGAGCAGACGGAAGTACCGCTGCGACCGCATGGCGATCAGCGACCGGCGCAGCCCCGACCGGTACCGCCGCTCGGCGCCCTCCACCAGCCGGTCGCGCACCGGCCCGCGCACCAGGTCGTCCGGCAGCCCGTCGAGCGCGGCGGCGTACCGTTCGGCCAGCACCTCCGCATCGCGCGCCACCCCGAGGACCGCTGCGAGCTGGCGCAGTTCGTCGAGCACCCAGGCGTCGTCGGAGATCCCGAACACGCCGCCGGCCGACTGCAGCAGGCTGCGGATCTTGCGTGTGGTCACCCGCATCTGGTGTACCGAGTCCTCGACGTCGGCCCGCACCGCACGGTCCCACGTCACCAACTGCTCGACCTGTTCGGCGACGGCGCGACGGACCGGATCCTCGTCCCGGGTCTTCACCTCGTCGTCGGAGCGGCCGGTGTCGAGTACCCTGCCCAGCTTCGAGCCGTGCCCCGCGGGTGACGCGCCCGCATCGAGCACCCGGTTCGCCAACCGGTCCAGCAGCGCGGCGTCACCGTCGCCGACGAGTTCGACTTCCCACTCGCGCCAGCGCTGTTCGGCACCGCCCTCGGCGGACGCGGTCACCTCGTCGTCGCAGAACTCGGCCACCGCGTCGCCGTCGGGGCCGTGGAGCAGGTCGACGGTGCGCTGCGTGCTGATCCGTGCGACCGGCGCAAGCGGGCGGTCCCGCACGATGGCCAGCACGACGTCACGCAGGTCCTCGGGTACTTCGGCGCTCTCGGCGTCGCCGCCGAGCGGGGCGCGCACCTCCGTGCGGGCGTCGGGGCCGGCGGGCAGTTTGAGATGCCACCCCGCATCGGTGCCGCCGGTCCGGCGCCGCAACGTGATCCGGTGTGCGGCGAGGTCGCGTCCCGGCGTGTCGAAGTAGACCGCGTCGAGGTGCTGCACCGGGAGCCGCTCGACGCGGGCGACCGCGTTGAGTCCGTCGAACGACGGGGACACGGTCGACTCGACGCCGTCCGATTCCGGGACGTCGAACTTGCGCTCCACCTCGGTGTGCCGGGAGGTCTTCGACTTACCTGCCATGTTCACCTTCGCTGATCCGTGAGGGGACACACAGCCTGCCACATGGAGGTGAACCACCCGGGGTGATCCCGATCGCTACAGTCCTCGTGTGAGCGAATACCACACAGTGACGTTCGACCAGTCGGGTCCCGTCGCCCGCATCGTGCTGAACCGCCCGGACGCCGCCAACGGGATGAACGACACCATGACCGCCGAACTCGCCGACGTCGCCGCCCGCTGCGACACCCCGGCGACCAAGGCGGTGGTGCTCACCGGATCCGGCCGGTTCTTCTGTGCGGGAGGCGATCTCAAGGCGTTCGCGACGGCGCCGTCGCGGGGCCGGTTCATCAAGGGGGTGGCCGACGATCTGCACCGGGCGATCTCGACGTTCGCCCGGATGGACGCCGTGCTCGTCACGGCCGTCAACGGCGCCGCGGCGGGCGCCGGGTTCAGCCTCGCCGTGGCGGGCGATCTCGTGCTCGCCGCCGAGTCGGCGTCGTTCACGATGGCCTACACGAAGGTCGGCCTGAGCCCGGACGGCAGCGCCTCCTACCATCTGCCCCGGTTGGTGGGGCTGCGCCGCGCACAGGAACTGATGCTCACCAACCGCACGCTGTCGGCCGCGCAGGCGCTCGACTGGGGACTCGTCACCGACGTGGTGGCCGACACCGAACTCGGTGACCGCGCGACCGCGTTGGCCGAACAGCTGGCCGGCGGTTCGGCGCCGTCGCACGGTGCGGTCAAGGCGCTGCTGCTGGCCTCGTCGAAGAACGGCCTCGAAGAGCAGATGGAACTCGAGGGCCGGACGATCGCGCGGCGCGCGGACTCCGCCGACGGCCGCGAAGGGGTCGACGCGTTCCTCGCTAAGCGGCGCCCGGAGTTCGGCTAGAAGCTGTGCTCCTCGGTCGGGAACGCTCCGGCCGCCACCTCGTCGGCGTATTGGGTTGCCGCACGGCGCAATTCGCCGCCGACATCGCCGAAGCGCTTGACGAACTTCGCCGTCTTGCCCGACGTCAGGCCGGCCATGTCCTGCCACACCAGCACCTGCGCGTCGCAGTTGGGTCCGGCTCCGATGCCGATGGTCGGGATGGTCAGCTTGCCGGTGATCTGGGTGGCCAGTTCGGCGGGCACCATCTCCATCACCACCGAGAACGCACCGGCCTCGGCGACCGCGATCGCATCGGCGATGGTCTGGTCGGCGGCGTCGCCGCGGCCCTGGACCTTGAAGCCGCCGAGACCGTTGACGCTCTGCGGGGTGAAACCGATGTGCGCCATGACCGGAATACCCGCCGCGGTCAGCGTGGCGATCTGCTCGGCGACGCGTTCGCCGCCTTCGAGTTTGACCGCGTGCGCACCGGCCTCCTTGAGGAAGCGGGTGGCCGTGGCCAGCGCCTGCGCCGGGCCCGCCTCGTAACTGCCGAACGGCAGGTCGGCCACCACCAGCGCGTGGGGTGCACCGCGAACCACGCCGCGTACCAGCGGGATCAGCTCGTCGATCGTGACCGGCACCGTGGTGTCGTAGCCGTAGACGACGTTGGCCGCCGAGTCGCCGACGAGCAGCACCGGAATCCCGGCGTCGTCGAATGCGCGGGCGGTCGAGAAGTCATAGGCGGTGAGCATCGCCCACTTGTGGCCTTCGGCCTTCCATTTGTGCAGGTGGGTGGTGCGTACCTTGATGCGCGGCTTGGCGGTGGACTGATCGGACGCAGCGCCGTAGACAGTCTGCTCAGACATCGTTGTCCCTCTGGTGGTCGGGTCGATCCTCGAGGCCCGTCCGGGTCCCCGGGTTCGTCTGACGCCACAAGTGTGCCACTCGGGTACACCGGCGTGAACACGGTGTTAAGTGGATTTCCTCACACCGGCGGCGATGGCACCTACGCTGAGCCCATGCAACGGCTCAGCGGTCTCGACGCCAGCTTCCTCTACCTCGAAACCGCCCAGCAGCTACTGCACGTGTGCTCGATCCTCGAGCTCGACACGTCGACGATGCCCGGCGGCTACACATTCGGCAAACTGCGCGACGCGCTGTCGCGGCGGATCGAATCCATGCCGCAGTTCCGGGAGAAACTCGCCGACAGCCGGTTCAACCTCGACCATCCGGTGTGGGTGGAGGACAAGGACTTCGACGTCGACCGGCACCTGCACCGGGCCGGCCTGCCCGCGCCCGGCGGCCGCGAGGAGCTGGCCGAGTTCATCGGCCACATCGCCTCGATGCCGCTCGACCGGTCGCGGCCGCTGTGGGAGAAGTGGGTGATCGAGGGTATCGACGGCACCGACGCCCGCGAGGGTGGACCTCTGGTGGTGGTGACGAAGGTGCATCACGCGGCCGTCGACGGCGTCACCGGGGCCAGCCTGATGTCCCAGCTGTGCAGCACCGAACCCGACGCGCCCGACCCCGAACCCGTCGCCGGGGTCGGCGGCGGCAACCAGGTCGAGATCGCCCTCAACGGAGCGATCACGTTCGCCACCCGCCCGCTCAAACTGGTCAACGCGCTGCCGGTGACGCTGAACACCGTGCTCGACACCGTCAAGCGCGCGCGTGCCGGACTGTCGATGGCGCCGCCGTTCGCGGCGCCGCAGACGCCGTTCAACGCCAACGTCACCAGCCACCGCAACATCGCGTTCGCCCAACTCGATCTCGACGACGTCAAGACGGTCAAGAACCACTTCGGGGTCAAGCTCAACGACGTGGTGATGGCACTGGTGTCGGGGGTGCTGCGCACGTTCCTCGCCGACCGCGGTCAACTGCCCGACAGCCCGCTGATCGCGGCGGTGCCCGTCTCGGTGCACGACAAGTCCGACCGGCCGGGGCGCAACCAGGTGTCGGCGATGTTCTCCCGCCTCGAAACCCACATCGCGGATCCGGTCGAACGGCTCAAGGCCATCTCCGAGGCGAATTCGGTTGCCAAACAGCACAACTCGGCGATCGGCGCCACCCTGCTGCAGGACTGGACGCAGTTCGCCGCGCCTGCGGTCTTCGGCACCGCGATGCGCGTCTACGCCGCCAGCCGCCTGTCCGGCGCCCGCCCCGTCCTCAACCTCGTGGTCTCCAACGTGCCCGGCCCCCAGATCCCGCTGTACTACCTCGGCAGCGAGGTGAAGGCGATGTATCCGATCGGCCCGATCTTCCACGGCTCCGGGCTCAACATCACGGTGATGTCGCTCAACGGCAAACTCGACGTCGGAATCGTGTCCTGTCCGGAACTGCTGCCCGATCTGTGGGACCTCGCCGACGACTTCGCCGTGGCCCTCGACGAGCTGCTCGGCGCGACCCGATAAGCGGCGCTCGCCAGGCCCCACAGCAGTTCATGGCAGCATGTGGTGCCATGAGGCTTCGGATCGGGGTCGCGGCGACCGTCATCGCACTGCCGCTCGTCGCGGGGTGCAGCAACCTGGTCGACGGTCGCGCGGTGATCGCCGTCCCGCGCCCGGGCACCCCGATCCAGTGGGCGCCGTGCCAGGCCGGCGCCCCCTCGGACGAATCGCGCATCCCGGCCGGTGCCGAATGCGGGCTGCTGTCGGTGCCGGTCGACTACGCCAAACCCGACGGTGACGTCGCCCGGCTGGCCATGATCCGCTTCCGGGCCACCGGCGACAAGATCGGCTCGCTGGTGATCAACCCCGGCGGTCCCGGCGAATCCGGTGTCGAATCCGCGGTGTCGATGCTGTCGACCATGCCGCAGTCGGTGCGTGAACGCTTCGACATCGTCGGCTTCGATCCGCGTGGCGTGGCGTCGTCGACACCCGCGGTGTGGTGCAACTCCGACGCCGACAACGACCGGCAGCGCGCCGACCCCCAGGTCGACTACTCGCCGGAGGGTGTCGAGTACATCGAGAACGAGACCAAGGAGTTCATCCAGCGCTGCGTGGACAAATCGGGCAAAGAGTTCCTCGCCAACATCGGCACCGTCAACGTCGCCAAGGATCTCGACGCCATCCGCGCCGCGCTCGGCGACGAGAAGCTGACCTACCTCGGCTACTCCTACGGCACCCGCATCGGCGCCGCCTACGCCGAGAACTTCCCCGACAAGGTGCGGGCGATGATCCTCGACGGTGCCGTCGACCCCAACGCCGATCCGCTGCAGGCCGACATCCGCCAGGCCGCCGCCTTCCAGACCGCGTTCAACGACTACGCCGCCGACTGCGCCAAGCAACCCGACTGTCCGCTCGGCACGGACCCGGCCAAGGCCGTCGAGGTCTACAAGAGCCTGGTCGACCCGCTGGTCGACGAGCCGGCGAAGACCGAGGACCCGCGCGGTCTGAGCTACAGCGACGCCATCGTCGGCACGATCCAGACGCTGTACTCGCCGAACCTGTGGCGCTACCTCACCCAGGGCCTGACCGAACTCAAGGCCGGACGCGGCGACACCATGCTCGTGTTGGCCGATCTCTACATGCGCCGAGACGCCCAGGGCCACTACAACAATTCGACCGACGCCCGCGTCGCGGTCAACTGCGTCGACCGACCGGCGATCACCGACCGCGCCAAGATCGTCGAACAGGACCGCAAGCTGCGCGAGGTCGCGCCGTTCATGAGCTACGGCGAGTTCACCGGCCACGCGCCGCTGAGCACCTGCGCGTTCTGGCCGGTCCCGCCGACCAGCGAACCGCACGAGATCGACGTCGACGGCCTGCCGCCGATCCTGGTGGTGTCCACCACCAATGACCCGGCCACGCCGTATCAGGCCGGCGTCGATCTGGCCCGCCAACTCGGCGGCACCATGCTGACCTTCGAGGGCACCCAGCACACCGTGGTGTTCCAGGGCAACGCCTGCGTCGACGACATCGCCGCCACATACCTGATCGACGTCGTCGTGCCGCCGCCGGACACCCGGTGCCGCTGACCCGCATCACAGCCAGGTCACCGTTTGCCCTCGGACAGGGCCGGTCCGCCGCCACCCGTGCGACCATGATCGCCATGTGGCGGGTAGGGCGGCGGTCGGTGCTGGCTGCGTGTGCGGCGGCGGTGGTCCTGACAGTCGTCGCCGGCGGCGTCGCCGCCCCCGCGTGGGCGTCCCCGGAGGGTGACGCCACCCAGCGCTACGGCCAGTCCCCGCTGTGGGGGAGCTGCCAACAGTTCCTCGCCGACCCCGGGCGGGTTCCCACCGCCCAGTGCGGAACCGTGTCCGTGCCGGTGAACTACGACCGCCCCGACGGCGCCCAGGCGCAGCTGGCGGTCATCCGGGTGCCGGCGACCGGCGACCGCATCGGCACGCTCATGGTCAACCCCGGCGGACCGGGCGCCTCCGCGGTCGACACCGTCGCCGGGATGGGCGCCGCGCTGGCCGGCACCGAGATCGGCCGGCGCTTCGACTTGGTCGGCTTCGACCCGCGCGGCGTCGGGCATTCCACGCCGCAGTTGCGCTGCCGCACCGACGCCGAATTCGACGCGTACCGCCGCGAGCCGATGGTCGACTTCAGCCCCGGCGGCGTCGCGCATATCGAGGGCATCTACCGCGGGCTCGCCCAGCAGTGTCTGAACCGGATGGGTGCGGATTTCCTGGCGAACGTGGGCACCGCGTCCGCGGCACGGGACATGGACGTCGTGCGCGCCGCGCTGGGGGAGAACCAGCTGAACTACCTCGGCTTCTCCTACGGCACCGAGCTGGGCGCCGCCTATGCCGAGCGTTATCCGGACCGGGTCCGCACCATGGTGCTCGACGGCGCCGTCGACCCGAGCCTGAACCCGATCGACGAATCGGTCGCCCAGCAGGCCGGCTTCCAGCGCGCCTTCGACACCTACGCGGCCGACTGCGCGAAATCGGCGGGCTGCCCGCTGGGCACCGACCCCACGCAGTTCGTCGCCCGCTTCCACCAGCTCGTCGACCCGCTGGTGACCCGGCCGGCCGTGACGTCGGATCCGCGCGGCCTGAGCTACCAGGATGCGATCACCGGCACCGGTAACGCGCTCTACAGCCCGCGGTTCTGGCCGTATCTGACCAGCGGACTGCTGGGCCTGGCGCGCGGCACCGACCCCGGTGACCTGCTGACCCTGGCCGACGAATACCAGCGCCGCGACGCCAACGGCCACTACCAGAACCGGCAGGACGCGTTCACCGCCATCCGCTGTGTCGACGCGCCGTACCCGACCGATCCCGCGGTGTGGGTGCAGGCCGACCAACGCTTCCGGCAGGTGGCGCCGTTCCTGTCCTACGGTCAGTTCACGGGATTCGCCCCGCGCGACGTCTGCGCGCTGTGGCCGGTGCCCGCCACGTCGGCGCCTCGCCCCGCCGCCAACCCGGGCCCCGGCAAGGTCGTGGTGGTGTCCACCACCGGCGATCCGGCCACCCCGTACGAGGCGGGGGTGGCACTGGCCCGGCAGATGGGTGCGTCGTTGATCACGTTCCAGGGCAAGCAGCACACCGTCGTCTTCAACGGCGACGCCTGCGTCGACACCGCCGTGGTGCGGTTCCTGGCCGACGGCACGGTCCCGCCCAGCGGGCTGCAGTGCTAGTTCTATCAGCGGTGTAACACAGAATTAACAGCCGGAACCTACGCTCGCCGTCATGGATCGCCAGAAGGAATTCGTGCTCCGCACGCTGGAGGAACGCGACATCCGTTTCGTCCGCCTGTGGTTCACGGATGTCCTCGGCTACCTCAAGTCCGTGGCGATCGCGCCCGCCGAACTCGAGGGCGCCTTCGAGGAGGGCATCGGCTTCGACGGCTCCTCGATCGAGGGCTTCGCCCGGGTCTCCGAAGCAGACATGGTCGCACGCCCCGACCCGTCGACCTTCCAGGTGCTGCCGTGGGCCGACGGCTCCGGCAAGCACCACTCGGCCCGGATGTTCTGCGACATCACGATGCCCGACGGTTCGCCGTCGTGGGCGGACTCCCGTCACGTGCTGCGCCGCCAGCTCGCCAAGGCCAGCGATCTGGGGTTCTCCTGCTACGTGCATCCCGAGATCGAGTTCTTCCTGCTCAAACCCGGCCCGGACGACGGCACCCCGCCGGTGCCCGCCGACAACGGCGGCTATTTCGACCAGGCCGTGCACGATTCGGCCCCGAACTTCCGCAGGCACGCCATCGACGCCCTAGAGCAGATGGGTATCTCGGTGGAGTTCAGCCACCACGAGGGCGCTCCCGGCCAGCAGGAGATCGACCTGCGCTACGCCGACGCGCTGTCGATGGCCGACAACGTGATGACCTTCCGCTATGTCGTCAAAGAGGTCGCGCTCGGCGACGGGGTGCGGGCCTCGTTCATGCCCAAACCCTTCGCCGAACACCCCGGTTCGGCGATGCACACCCACATGAGCCTGTTCGAGGGCGACACCAACGCCTTCCACAGCCCCGACGATCCGCTGCAGCTGTCCGACGTCGCCAAGTCGTTCATCGCCGGCATCCTCGAACACGCCCAGGAGATCAGCGCCGTCACCAACCAGTGGGTGAACTCCTACAAGCGTCTGGTGCACGGCGGTGAGGCGCCGACCGCCGCGTCCTGGGGTGCCGCCAACCGCTCCGCGCTGGTGCGCGTGCCCATGTACACCCCGCGCAAGGCGTCGTCGCGCCGGGTCGAGGTGCGCAGCCCCGATTCGGCCTGCAACCCGTACCTGACGTTCGCGGTGCTGTTGGCCGCCGGGCTGCGCGGCGTCGAGAAGGGGTACGTGCTCGCGCCGCAGGCCGAGGACAACGTGTGGAGCCTGACGCCCGAGGAGCGCCGCGCGATGGGCTACAAGGAGCTGCCGGGCAGCCTCGGCGCCGCACTGGCCGAGATGGAGAACTCCGAACTGGTGGCCGAAGCGTTGGGGGAGCACGTGTTCGACTACTTCCTGCGCAACAAGCGCGCCGAGTGGGAGACCTACCGCAGCCACGTCACCCCGTACGAGCTGCAGGCCTACCTGTCCCTCTAGACCGGGCGCGGTAACGTCAGCAGCGTGGCGAGACCTTCGACCGAGCGCCCCAGACTGCCCAGCGTCGGGCGCCTGGGGCTGGTGGAGAAGCAGGCCCCCGCGCACCTGGACCGGCTCGGCTGGAACACCGACCGTCACGTCGAACTGCTGTGGTCGCTGTCGCGGGCGCCGGACGCCGACAGTGCGCTGCACACCATGGTGCGTCTGGCCGACGCGCTAGGGGACGGCTGGGACGAACTCAACCAGTCCCTGCTGACCGACAAACCGTTGCGCGGCCGGCTGTTCGCGGTGCTGGGCTCGTCGCTGGCGCTCGGCGACCACGTCGTCGCCCATCCCGAATCGTGGCGCCTGCTCGCCGGCAGAGTGGAGTTGCCTGCCGCCGAGGCGCTGCGCGAGGAGTTCGTCGCGCTCGCCGAATCCGCCGCCGACGCGGCGGCCGCGATGCTGCCGCTGCGCAAGCTCTACCGTGACCGGCTGCTGATCCTGGCCGCCCTCGACACCGCACCCACGGTGGAGAACGAACCGGTGCTGCCGTTCCCGACGGTGGGCAGGCACCTGTCGGATCTGGCCGACGCCGCACTCGCCAGTGCGCTCGAGGTGGCGATGCGGTCGGTGTGCGGGGACGGGGAGCGGCCCCGCCTCGCCGTCGTGGCGATGGGCAAATGCGGTGCGCGCGAACTGAACTACGTCAGCGACGTCGACGTCATCTTCGTCGCCGACCCGGCCGACGCGACCACCACCCGGGTGGCCGGGGAGATGATGCGGTTCGCCGCCGACGCGTTCTTCGAGGTCGACGCGGCGCTGCGGCCGGAGGGCAAACACGGTCAGCTGGTCCGTACGCTGGAATCGCACGTCGCCTACTACCAGCGCTGGGCCAAGACGTGGGAGTTCCAGGCGCTGATGAAGGCTCGGCCCGCGGCCGGTGACGCCGAACTGGGCCGCGACTACATCGAGGCGCTGGCGCCGATGGTGTGGACCGCCTGTGAGCGTGAGGATTTCGTCCCCGAGGTGCAGGCGATGCGGCGCCGGGTGGAGGAACTGGTGCCCGCCGGGGTGCGGGCACGCGAGTTGAAACTGGGCACCGGTGGCCTGCGTGACGTGGAGTTCGCGGTGCAGCTGCTGCAACTCGTGCACGGCCGCAACGACGAATCGCTGCACGTGGCGTCCACCGTCGACGCGCTGGCCGCACTCGGGGCCGGCGGGTACATCGGCCGCGACGACGCCGCCAACATGACCGCCTCCTACGAATTCCTGCGGCTGCTCGAACACCGGCTCCAGCTGCAGCGGCTCAAGCGCACCCACATGCTGCCCGACGAGCACGACGACGAGGCGCTGCGCTGGCTGGCCCGCGCCGCGCACGTGCGCCCCGACGGGCAGCGCGACGCGCTCGGCGTGCTGCGCGAAGAACTCAAGCGGCAGAGCCTGCGGGTGTCGCGGCTGCACGCCAAGCTGTTCTACCAGCCGCTGCTGGAGTCGGTCGGGCATTCCCCGCTCGGCATCGCACCCGGGATGAGCGCCGAGGCCGCCGAAAGGCAGCTCGCGGCACTGGGTTACGAGGGTCCGCAGAGCGCGCTGACCCACCTGGCCGCGCTGACCGGAGAGGGCGGACGCCGCGGACGTGTACAGCGCGTGCTGCTGCCCACCCTGCTGGACTGGCTGTCGGACACCCCCGACCCCGACGCCGGGCTGCTGTCCTACCGCCGGATCAGCGAGGCGCTCGCCGAACAGCGGTGGTACCTGGGCACGCTGCGCGACGAGGGCGCCGTCGCGAAACGGCTGATGCGGGTGCTCGGCACGTCGGCGTACGTACCCGACCTGCTGATGCGCGCACCGGAGGTCATCCAGCTCTACGCCGACGGACCCAACGGCCCGAAACTGCTCGACACCACACCCGAGGCGATGGCCCGCGGACTGGTGGCGTCGGCGGGCAGGCACGCCGATCCGGTGCGCGCCATCGCCGCCGCGCGCACCCTGCGGCGCCGCGAACTCGCCCGCATCGCCTCCGCCGACCTGCTGGGCATGCTCGAGGTGACCGAGGTGTGCCGCGCGCTGACCGCGCTGTGGGTCGCGGTGCTGCAGGCCGCGCTCGATGCGGTGATGCGCGCGAACGCACCCGCCGGCGGCGCGCCGGCGCGCCTCGCGGTGATCGGGATGGGACGCCTCGGCGGCGGCGAACTCGGCTACGGCTCCGACGCCGACGTGATGTTCGTCTGCGAACCCTGCAATGGCGCCGAGGAATCCGCCGCGGTGAAATGGGCCGTCAGCATCGCCGAGCGGGTGCGGGCGCTGTTGGGCACACCGAGCGCCGATCCGCCGCTCGAGGTCGACACCGGGCTGCGGCCCGAGGGCCGCAACGGCCCGCTCGTGCGGACGCTGGCCTCCTACGAGGCGTACTACACGCAGTGGGCGCAGCCCTGGGAGGTCCAGGCGCTGCTGCGCGCCCACCGGGTGGCCGGGGACCTCGAACTCGGCGAGCGGTTCCTGTTGATGATCGACAAGACGCGCTACCCGGCGGGCGGCGTGTCGGCGCAAGCGGTGCAGGAGATCCGGCGGATCAAGGCCCGCGTCGACGCCGAGCGGCTGCCGCGCGGCGCCGACCCGAACACCCACACCAAACTCGGCCGGGGCGGGCTGGCCGACATCGAATGGACCGTGCAGCTCATGCAGTTGCGGTTCGCGCACAAGGTGCCGGCCCTGCACTGCACCTCGACGCTGGAGGCGCTCAACGCGATCGGCGCCGCCGAGCTGATCGCCGAAGGCGACGTCGACCTGCTGCGGCAGGCGTGGCTGACGGCGACCCGGGCCCGCAACGCGTTGGTACTGGTGCGGGGCAAGCCCACCGACCAGCTGCCCGGGCCGGGCCGGATGCTCAACGCGGTGGCGGTCGCGGCCGGCTGGGACAACGACGACGGCGGGGAATTCCTCGACAACTACCTGCGCGTGACGCGGCGGGCGAAGACCGTGGTGCGCAAGGTGTTCGGTGGCTGAGGTGATCGGCGGCCCGGAATGGCCGTTCGACGAGGTCAGCGGTGAGGAGTACGCGCGGCTGAGCGCGCTGTACGAACCCCTGACGCAGGCGATCCGCGATCTCGTCGACGCCGGAGTGCGCACAGGAGTCGACGACGAGACCATCACCAGGGCCCGGGAAGCGATCGAGGCGGTCACGCAGACGCTGAGCAGCCGGCGACACGACCGCACCCATACGCTGCGCCACGCCGACACCGGCCGCCCCCTGGCCTGGGCGAATCCCGCTGTGGGCCTGCGCAATGCGATCGCCCCGCCGATGCGTATCGAGCGGGACAACGGTTTGTGGGTCAGCGAGTTCAGCCTCGGCGCCGCCTACGAGGGGCCGCCGAATCTGGTGCACGGCGGCATCTGCGCGCTGGTCCTCGACCACCTGCTCGGTGAGGCGGCCAGCAACGGGCTGACCGAGCCGAAGTTCACCGGCACCATCACGTTGCGCTATCTGCGCGGGACTCCTCTCGGGGCGCTGCGCGCCGAGGCGTGGATCGACCGCACCGACGGCGTCAAGACCTTCGCGCGCGGTGTGCTGCGTGACGCCGACGGGGTGACCGTCGAGGCCGACGGAATCTTCATCCGACCTTCGTGGGCGCGGGTCGCCGAATGAAATACTACGTCAGCCCGGCCTTCGTGGACACCAGCGAGATCGTCGAGATCGCCCGAGCCGCAGACGAACTGGGCTATGACGGCCTCGGTGTGCCCGACCACGTGGTGAACCTCGAGACGCTGCGGACGCCGTATCCCTACACCCGCGACGGGCAGCGGCGCTGGCCGCCGTTCACCCACTGGCCCGACCCGTGGGTGCTCGTCGGCGCGCTCGCGCAGGTCACCTCGCGGCTGCGCTTCGTCACCACCGTCTACGTTCCGGCGCTGCGTGACCCGTACTCCGCCGCCAAGGCCATCGGCACCGCATCCTGTCTGGCGGGCGGCCGGGTGGAACTGGGCATCGGGGTCGGCTGGTGCGAGGACGAATTCCGGTTGATGGGGCAGCGATTCGAGCGGCGCGGCAGACGCACCGACGAGATGCTCGACCTCTTCCGGGCGTTGTGGCGGCCGGGCTGGACGGAGTTCGACGGGGAGTTCTACCCGACGCCGCGGCTGGAGATGGAGCCGACGCCGCCGCACATCCCGATCTACGTGGGCGGCCTGTCCGACGTGGCACTGCGCCGCGCTGCACGCAACGACGGCTGGATCGGCGATCTGATCACCACCGACCGTGCGATCGAGACCGCCGGCCGGCTCCGCGAACTCCGTACCGCCGCAGGGCTGTCCGTCGAGGACTTCACGATCCTCACCCCGCTGACCGATGCGCTGGTGCGGGCCGACTACGACCGCGCCGAAGCCGCGGGTATCACCCACATCCTGACCATGCCGTGGATGTTCTACACCGGCGCCGACGCGTCGCTGGCCGAGAAGATCGACGGGATGAAGCGGTTCCGCGAGGACCTGGGGCTCGACCGCTAGCCGATCTCGGTCTCGTCGCCGTCCTGACCGGTCTCCTTCGGTGCCGCGGGCGCCGACACGGTGCTGCGGGCGGTGAGGAATTCGAGGATGCCGGTGATGTCGAGGATCCGGTCGAAGTAGGTCGGCCGGTTCTCCAGATGCAGCTCGACGCCTGCGCCGGATGTCCGCCGCTCGATGAGCAGCAGGCCCGACAAGCCCACCGAATCGCAGAATGTCAGGTCGGCGCAGTCGAAGTGCAGCGCGCGCAGATCGGGGTGGCCGTCGAGCAGCCGGGATGCGGCGTCGACGAACTCGTCGGTGGTCTCGGCGTCCAGTTCACCGGTGATGCGCACCGTGGCCGAGCGGGCCGCGGTGTCGACGAAACAGGTCAGATTCATGCGATGGGTTCCATGTCGGTGGCCGTGCGGCCCAGGGCGATCAATGCTGCATTCAGAAGACGTTGGGTGCGGGGAAACTCCACCAGCTGACCCTTCAGCGATTCCAGCGCGGGGTCGAGCGAATGGGCGGATACGCCGCGGGCTTCGAGGATCTCGCCGGTCCAGGTGATGAAGCGGGTGAACAGCCCGTCGTCGTCGACGTAGAGGGCGGTCGCGAGGAAGTCGACGATGTGGGCGATGTCCTCGGTGGTGTGCTGGCGCTGCAGGTCGGTGTAGTAGCGCATGGCCGGGAAGCGGCTCTCCACCTCGTCCACGGTCGCCTTGACCAGCTGGGGGGCGCTCCGGCTGACCATGGTGTACTCCCCGTCGCCGAGGTGCGGCAGCTCGTCGGTGAGGTGATGCGCCGAACCGCGTCCGTGTGTCACGCCCCGGCTGAGGCAGTCGGCGGCGGCCCGGGCGTCGGGTCCCCACGCGTCGGCGCCCAGCAGCCGGGCGTAACGCCCGTCCGGTCCGAACGCGGCGCCGCCGGCGAGCACGGGGACGCCGGCCGCCTGGCAGGCGGTGATGGCGGCGTGCGCGGTCGGCAGCCGGGTCGGGATGGAACACGACAACGCCACCGCGGCGGGTCCGGTCTGGTGCAGGTGGGAGATGAGGTGCGGGGTGGGCACCTGGGCGCCGAGGAAGTCGACGTGCCAGCCGCGCAGCCGCAGCACCTCGGCGAGCAACCGGGCCGGCAGCGCGTGCCATTCGCCGTCGACGCACGCCACCGTCACCCGGCCCCGCTTGGTCTGCGGTGCGCTCGCCGGGTGGTGCGCCAACGCCGCGACGACCCGGTCGTTGATGGCGGTGGCGGCATGTTCCTGGGCGACGGTGATCCGGTTGGCCGCCCACTCGGTTCCCACGCGGTACTGCACCGGCGCGATGACCTCGAGCAGCACGTCCTCCGCGGCCACACCGTCGTCCATGGCAGCGAAAACCGAAGCGGCGGCGGCATATTCGTCACCGTCGAGGACGGCGTTCCACAGCTGCTCACGGGTGCGCGTGTAGTCGGGGCTCATGCCGTGTACCTTCCGGCGGTGTGACCGTCGACCGCGCTCAGATGGGTCCGGCGCGGCGAGGTGATCGCGACGACGGCGATGTCATCGTGTTCCCGGCGATTCACCCATTGCGTCGTGACCATCATGATGTGTTCGACCACCGCCTCGGCGGGCATACCCGCGCACTGTTCGAGGACCGCCGCGAGCCGCTCCTCGCCGAACATGTGGGTGCCGATCGGACCGCCCCTGGCCTCGGTCACGCCGTCGGTGTAGAGCACGCACGTCTCGCCCGGTGCGAGCGTGGTCTCGAAGGTGTGGGCGCGGATCTGCTCCAACACGCCGACCAGTTGACCGCGGGTGTCGGCCTCCTCCACCCGGCCGTCGCTGCGCACGATCAACGGGGGACAGTGCCCGGCGCTGGTCAACCGCAACACCACCTGGCCGTCCCGACGGGCGACGGACGCGAGGACCAGGGTCGCGAAGCGGGTGTGGTCGGCGGAGAGCAGGGAACTGTTCAGGAGCTGCAGCACCCCCCGGTGGTCATGGGCCAGCGGCGCAAGCGCCTGCAGCGTATTGCGGATCTTGCCGGTCAGCACGGCCGCCTCGAGACCCTTGCCGCACACATCGCCGAGGACGACCAACGTGTCGTCCTCCGGGGTGGCCCCGGGATGGACGTCGTAGAAATCACCGCCGACGACCTGATGGTCTTCCGAGGCGCGGTAACCGCCCGCCAGTTCGAAGCCGTGCAACCGGTTCAGGTGCGGCGGGATGAGGTCGCGCATGAGGGTGCGGGTGATGGCCGACTGTTCGGCGTAGAGCCCCGCCGCGGACAGCGCCGCACCGGCGCGGGCGGCGAAGAGCCGCGCTGAGAGCTCCTCGTCCTGACCGAAGACCGCTTCGGTCGTGCGCCGCAGCAGCACCAGTGCCCCGGCGGGCACACCCAGTCCGGGAAGCGGGGTGATCAGCACCGAACCCACCTGGCCCGTGAACGTCGAGGGGATGAGCCAGTCCGGCAGGGCCGCCGGATCGAACCAGCGGGACGGCACCGGCGGGAAGCCGCGCAGCGCCTCACTCAACCCGGACACCTGCGCGGGATCGACGTCGAGCCGCCGCTGCTCCACCGCACGGCCGTCCCCGCACACCACCGGTAACCGGTTGCCGGTGACCGGGGCGACGACCGCCGCCGCATCGGCGAGGTGGCGGGCGGCCAACTGGACGGTCACCGACATGCAGCGGTCGACGTTGAGGGTGGCCATCAACACCGACGACGCCTCGTCCAGGAACGACGTACGGGCCTGCTCGCGGGTCAGTGCCTGCTGAGTGTCACGCAGTTCACGGCCACTGTCCTCGAGCAACCACCAGGCGATCTCGCCGCCGAGCACGGTGGGGTGGGCGTCGAAGCGTCGTCCGTTCACGCTGCCGGACGCGATCGTGCCGTCGGCCTCAGGGGTGTCGAGATGCTGCACGAGCTGCCGGTGCGCATGCCAGAGCCACAGCGGCGCAGTCCCCGACAGATCCGAGCCCGGTACCGCCGCAGGCAACAGCAACTGCGCGGACGGGCTGACCGCGCGGACGACACCGTCGCCGGCCACCACGATCACCGGGTGGGGGGCAGAGGACCACGCGGCGTCCAGCCCGGTGGCGACGCCGATGGGACCATCCCCGCCCATGCAGCCTCCTCAATGGACCGCACGTCATGGACGGCAGGCCCCTCGACGAAGCTACCGTGCCCGGCGTCCGAGGGCCAGCTAGTAGCGCGGCCGCCGGAAGCGGCTGAGCAGGCCGCCGCGGCGGACCGGCTGACCGGTCGCGTAGCCCGCGGGTGCGGCGGTTCCGGTGACCACCCGATTCGGGGCAACCCCGCCCGCGGTTCCGACCCCGCCGACCCGACCGCGGCGACGGGCGTCGACCGACCAGGCGCCCGCACCGAGCGCGGCGATGGCCAGGAATCCGAAGCAGAACAGCAGCACGGTCTCGCCGCCGTTCTCCATCGGCCAGAAGCTCTTCGACGGCCCCTCCAACGGCGGCCAGTGCTTCCAGAAGTACGCCACGGCCATCTCACCGGAGGCGATGAACGCCGCGATACGGGTGAACAGGCCGACAGCGATCAGCAGGCCCGCGACGAGTTCGATCAGACCGGCCCACCACAGTGGCCAGTCGCCGACCGCGATGGGGCCGGGGGCCGCGACCGGCCAGTCGAACAACTTCTGGGAGCCGTGCAGCGCGAACAGAAGTCCGGCGATGATGCGGAAAAGACTCAGGAGAGGGGAGGAGTAGCTCGCCAGCCGAGCATCGAAATTGGTCGCCATGGGGACACGCTACGCGTCGGCGGCCAGGATTTTCACAGCTCCAACAGCACTGTTACCGGACCGTCGTTGACCAGTTCCACTTTCATGTGCGCACCGAAAACTCCCGTTTCCACGTCGGCGCCCAGTGCGCGCAACGCCTCGCAGAACCGCGTGACGAGCGGTTCGGCGACCGGTCCTGGCGCCGCGGCGTTCCACGAAGGGCGCCTGCCCTTGACGGTGTTGGCGTACAGCGTGAACTGGCTGACCACCAGAATGGGCGCGGCCTCGTCGGCGGCCGACCGCTCGCCGTCGAGAATCCGCAATTGCCAGAGCTTTTCGGCCATTCTGCGGGCGATGTCGGCATCGTCGGTGTGCGTCACCCCGACCAGTGCCAGCAGACCCTGCGCCCGCGGCCGGATCTCGCCGACCACCTCGCCGTCGACCGTCACACTCGCCGAGGACACCCGCTGCACCAGCACCCGCATGGCTCCATCCAAGCGAAAGGGCCGGGCGGCTCCCGAAGTGGGGAGTCACCCGGCCCTTCACGACGCAGGATGAACGTCGCGTCGGCGAGCCGACTTGAACGTCGCGTCGGCGAGCCGACTTGAACGTCGCGTCGGCGAGCCGACTTAAACGTCGCGTCGGCGAGCCGACTTAAACGTCGAAGTACAGCGCGACCTCGTACGGGTGAGGACGGATCTGGATCGGCATGATCTCGTTCTCCCGCTTGTAGGAGATCCAGGTCTCGATCAGGTCCTCGGTGAACACGCCACCCTCGGTGAGGTACTCGTGGTCCTCTTCGAGGCGGTCGATCACCGCCGACAGCGAGGTCGGGGCCTGCGGGATGCTGGCGGCCTCGTCCGGCGGCAGCTCGTAGAGGTCCTTGTCGACCGGAGCCTGCGGTTCGATCTTGCGCTTGATGCCGTCGATGCCGGCCATCAGCATCGCCGCGAACGCCAGGTACGGGTTGCCCGAGCTGTCCGGGCAGCGGAACTCGAGGCGCTTGGCCTTCGGGTTGTTGCCGGTGATCGGGATACGCACACACGCCGAGCGGTTGCGCTGGCTGTAGACCAGGTTGATCGGGGCCTCGTAGCCCGGCACCAGACGCTTGTAGGAATTCACCGTCGGGTTGGTGAACGCCAGCAGCGACGGGGCGTGGTGCAGGATGCCGCCGATGTAGTGGCGCGCCGTGTCTGACAGGCCCGCGTAGCCGGACTCGTCGTGGAACAGCGGCTGGCCGTCCTTCCACAGCGACTGGTGGGCGTGCATACCGGAGCCGTTGTCACCGAACAGCGGCTTGGGCATGAACGTGACGGTCTTGCCCTCCTGCCACGCGGTGTTCTTGATGATGTACTTGAACAGCAGCACATCGTCGGCCGCGTGCAGCAGCGTGTTGAACTTGTAGTTGATCTCGGCCTGGCCGGCGGTGCCCACCTCGTGGTGGCCGCGCTCCAGCACGAAGCCCGCGTTGATCAGGTTCGTCGCCATCTTGTCGCGCAGGTCGACGTAGTGGTCGTACGGCGCGACGGGGAAGTAGCCGCCCTTGGGGCGCACCTTGTAGCCGCGGTTGGGGCTGCCGTCCGCCTCGAAGGGCTCACCGCTGTTCCACCAGCCCGACTCGGAGTCGACCTCGTAGAAGGTGCCGTTCATCTTCGAGTCGAAGCTCACCGAGTCGAAGATGTAGAACTCGGCCTCGGCACCGAAGTAGCAGGTGTCGGCGATGCCGGTGCTGATCAGGTAGTTCTCCGCCTTGCGGGCCACGTTGCGGGGGTCGCGGGAGTAGGCCTCGCGGGTGAACGGATCGTGCACGAAGAAGTTCATGTTGAGCGTCTTGGCGTGCCGGAACGGGTCGATGCGCGCGGTTTCGGGATCGGGCAGCAGCATCATGTCGGACTCGTGAATCGACTGGAAGCCGCGGACAGACGAGCCGTCGAACGCCAAACCGTCTTCGAAGACGCTCTCGTCGAACGCCTCAGCCGGGATCGAGAAGTGCTGGACGACACCGGGCAGATCGCAGAACCGAATGTCGACGTACTCGACGGATTCGTCCTTGATCAGCTTGATGATGTCGTCGGCCGTCTTATCTGCCACTTAGTTGTCTCCTTTACTGGTAACCCGCGCGTTGACGCTATGGACACGATGTTGCACGGTCGTCAACCGCATGTTGCGCCGAAGTTACGGCGGAGCATCACACCCGGGTCGGGGGCGGGCACCGAGGGCCCGCCTATCCTGACAGTATGGCCCGCGCGCTCGGGTCCTGGCTGTCCGGTCCGGAATCGAATCGCGGACCCGGCGGCCCGGGCCAACCACCGAATGAATATCCGGGTCACCGGCTCGGTCTGCCCGAGTACGGCCCGGGATCCATCGCGCGCTTTGGTCGCCGCGTCGCCGCGATGCTGGTCGACTGGTTCATCGCCTACGGGCTGGCCGCGCTCGCGATGACCCTCGGGCTGATCTCGATGAGTGTGATGTCGACGGCGATCCTGGTGATCTGGTTCGTCCTCGGCGCGGTGTCGGTGCGGTTGTTCGGGTTCACCCCCGGCCAGTACGCGCTCGGGCTGACGGTGGTGTCGATGGACGACCGCGAACACGTCGGGTTCGGCCGCGCCGTGGTGCGAGGGCTGCTGATCGCGCTCGTCATCCCGCCGCTGTTCACCGACGCGGACCTACGCGGACTGCACGACCTGGCCACCAAGACGGCGGTCGTCCGACGAGCGTGAGCTTGCGTGCGAGTGCCGGCCGGAACTCGCGGCACCCGATGACGTTCTGCGAGCGCAGAGACGTCGACGACGCGCAGCCTCGTCACCTGCCTGAGCGCGTCGAGTCGGCGTCACGGCCTGCCCCTTCGGCACGTAGACGTTGCGGAACAGCGCAGGGTGGCGCGTCGCCAACTGGTATCGGTTGACGACCCCGACCGCGACGGCCTCGGTGCCGAGAAAGGGCCACTGCACCGCGGTAAGACGGCGTCACCGCACGAGCTCACGTTCGGCGTCAGGTTTCGTGCCGGATCCGGCCGTTCATCATCGTCATCACCACGTTGGTGCGGTGGATGTCGTTCGGGTCGACCTCGAAGATGTCCTGGTCGAGCACGATCAGATCGGCGCGCTTGCCCACCTCCACCGAGCCGACCCTGTCGTCCAGCCGGATCTGGTACGCGGCGCCCAGCGTGTTGGCGTGCACGGCTTCGGCCACCGACAGTGTCTGATCGGCGGGCGCGAGCACCGGCGCGTCGGGTTCGCCGATGAGCCGGCGGGTCACGCCGACCTGGATCGAGTCGAGCGGTTTGTACGTCGAGAAGTAGCCCGACGCAGGCCAATCGGTGCCCAGCGAGATTCGCCCGCCCGACTTCAGCACCGCCTGCGGCCGGTACATCAGGTCCTTGCGCGGCGAGCCGTAGCGCGCCCCCATGTTCTCGATCGTGTCGGGATCGGCCGACATCCAGTTCGCCGAGAACTGCGCGACGACGCCCAGCTCACCGAACCGGGGGTTGTCACTGTCCTCGACGAACACCAGGTGGGCGATGGCGTGGCGACGGTCGCGCGGGGGATTGGCGGCGATCGCCCGTTCGATGCCGTTGAGCGCGACGCGTGCGGTGCGTTCCCCGCAGGCGTGGACGTGGACGTCGTATCCCGCGGCGTCGACTGCGCCGATGAGCCGGTGCCACTGCTCCTCGGTGAACGGTGACCCGCCGGTGGAGTCCGGTTTGTCGGCGTAGGGTTCGACGAGCCAGGCGGTGTACCCGCCCTGGGTGCCGTCGCCGACGATCTTGACGACGTCGACCGACACCAGATCCCCGGAGACCTGCCGGCGGATCTCGTCGAGCGCCGCCACCGCACCGTCGACCGGCGCCGAGCGCACCGAATACGACGCCACCACGCGGAACGGCAGCTCGCCGCGCCGCTCGACGTCGGTGTAAAGGCGCAGCAGCGCGGCCTGGTCGTCGCCGATCGGCGGCACACCGGCGTCGAAGACCGAGGTGATGCCCGCCGCGGAGGCCTTCGGCAGCCACCCCTGCATCAGCGTCCCCATGGTGTCCGGGGAGATCGGCTCGACGGCGTTGACGACGCCGAGGACCGCGTTCACCTCGAGGATGTAGCCGGTCGGGTCACCGTTCGCGTCGCGGGCGTAGTAGCTGAAACCCGGTATCGGATCGGGGGTCTCGCGTGTCACGCCGGCCATCTCGAGGGCCTTGCTGTTGGCCCACAGACTGTGGCCGTCGATGGCGAAGAAGAACGCGGGCCGGTCCGGCAGGATGCGGTCGAGGTCGACCCGTGTGGGCCCGTCGGGCCCGAACATGTCCACACGCCAACCGAATCCGCGGATCGCGCCGGCCGGATTGTCCTTGGCGTATCGCTCGATCGCGCCGATCGCGTCGGCCCGCGTCGGCACCTGCAGATCGACGCCGGAGGTGAGGAACGCGCCGAGGAACGGATGGGTGTGGCCCTCGACGAACCCGGGCATCAGCAGTCGGCCGTCGAGGTCGACCACCCGGGTGGAGGTTCCGGCGAGCGCCATCGCACCCGCCTCGTCGCCGACGTGGATGATGGTGTCGCCCTTGACCGCGACGGCCTCGGCCCACGGCGCCGGCCCGGCCACGGTGTGGACGCGGCCGTTGCGGAACACGAAGTCGGCGTCGTCGTCTGGTGCACCTGGCGAAGTGCCCGGGGCGGGGGACTGCGACTGGGCGGTGCACGCGGTCGCCGCGGTCACCGCGAGGACCGTCGCGGCGGCGCGCAACGCGGTCCGACGGGTGGTGCGACTCCCGAAGGAGGCGAAATGCGGCGCCCACTCACACGCAGTGCACATCCGCGGAAGTATGGCCGGTGGCGGCGCGGATCCGACCGCGGCGCGCCGCTACCGCCTGCGCACGGTGCGCTGGACGCCGCGCATCTTGGCCTGAGCGGGCATCGGTCCCTTCGGCATCGCCGCGGGGCCGATCTTGGTGCCCAGCGCGGCGAGCCGCGATTCCAGGGCGTCCATCTGCTTGACGGTGATGTTGGCCGGCAGCTTGTTGAGGTGGCGCTCGAGCTTGGACAGCGGCACCTCACCCTCGCCGTTGCCGACGATGACGTCGTAGATCGGGGTGTCGCCGATCAGGCGGGCGGTGCGCTTCTTCTCCTGGGCGAGCAGCGGCTTGACGCGGCCCGGGTTGCCCTCGCCGACGAAGATGACGCCGGGACGGCCGATCACCCGGTGGACGGCGTCGAAGTGGCCGGTCGCGGCGACACCCGGCGTGACACGCCACCGTCCGCGCAGGTTGTCCAGTGCCCACGCGGCCGCGCCGGTCTGGCCCTCGGCCTTGCGGTACACCGACTTCTGGGCCCGCCTGCCGAAGATGATGAACGCGACCAGCACGCCGAGCACCACGCCGAGCGGGATCAGCGTGTACATCGCGAACCCGCCCGCGAGGACACCGATCGTCACCGACACCGCCACGATGACGATGAATGCGCCGATCATGTACGGCAGCAGCCGCTTGTCCTCTTTGCGCTGGATCTGGAACGCCTGCCACAGCTGACTGCGACGCTGCTTCGAGGCGGCCTTGCGGGCGGCCTTCGCCTCGGCCTTGGCGGCCTTGTCAGCGGGTTTGCGGGTCTTCGCCATGGCTCTCAGGATACGGGTGGGGCGGCGGCCGGTTTCAGCCGTGCGGCCTGCGCGTACAGCCGTCCGGCGCGGTACGACGAGCGCACCAGCGGACCGGACAGCACCCCGGCGAATCCGAGGTCCTCGGCGTACTGGGCGAATTCGACGAACTCCTCGGGCTTCACCCAGCGCTCCACCGGATGGTGGCGCGGCGACGGCCGCAGATACTGCGTGATGGTGACGATGTCGCAGCCCGCCTCGTGCAGGTCGGCCAGCGCGACGCGCACCTCGTCGGGGGTCTCGCCCATGCCGAGGATCAGGTTGCTCTTGGTGACCAGGCCGTCGTCGCGCGCGGCGGTCAGCACGCCGAGGCTGCGCTCGTACCGGAACGCCGGGCGGATCCGCTTGAAGATGCGCGGCACGGTTTCGACGTTGTGCGCCAACACTTCCGGACGCGATTCGAAGACCTGGGCGAGCAGCGCGGGGTCGCCGTTGAAGTCGGGGATCAACAGTTCCACGCCGGTGTTGGGGTTGAGCCGCTTGATCTCACGCACCGTCTCGGCGTACAGCCACGCGCCACCGTCGGGCAGATCGTCGCGGGCGACGCCGGTGACCGTCGAGTACCGCAGGCCCATGGCCTGGACGCTCTCGGCGACCCGGCGCGGTTCGTCGCGGTCGAGGTCGGCCGGCTTACCGGTGTCGATCTGGCAGAAGTCGCAGCGCCGCGTGCACTGTTCGCCGCCGATCAGGAACGTCGCCTCGCGGTCCTCCCAGCACTCGAAGATGTTGGGGCACCCGGCTTCTTCACACACCGTGTGCAGGCCCTCGCGCTTGACCAGCGCCTTGAGCTCTTTGTACTCCGGACCCATCTTCGCGCGGGTCTTGATCCACGGCGGTTTGCGCTCGATCGGCGTCTGGGCGTTGCGGACCTCCAGGCGCAGCAGCTTGCGACCCTCAGGCGTGACTGTCACTGTGTCGATGCTACGCCCGCGGCCGCGTTCGCAGCGACCGGGAGGCGCCCGTCGAGGGCGTCGCACACCCGCTCGGCCACGGCGTCGGTGACCTCGGCCACGGTGACGCGACGGCCCAGCTCAGCGCTCAGGGACGTGACCCCCGCGTCGGCGATCCCGCACGGCACGATCGCCGAGAACGCCGACAGGTCGCAGTCGCAGTTGAGTGCGAAGCCGTGCAGCGTCGTACCGCGTGACACCCGGATGCCGATCGCGCCGATCTTGCGGGCCGGACGGAGCCCGTCGGCGGGCAGCCACACCCCGGAGCGGCCGTCCACCCGGCCGGCGCCCAGTCCGAGCCCGGTGCATACCGCGATCAGCGCCTCCTCGATGCGGCGGACGAAATTCACCACGTCGAGCGGTTCGGCGAGCCCCACGATCGGATAGCCGACGAGCTGGCCGGGGCCGTGCCAGGTGATCTTGCCGCCGCGGTCGGTGTCCACGACCGGCGTCCCGTCCACGGGGCGCTCGTGGGCCTCGGTGCGTTTACCGGCCGTGTACACCGACGGATGCTGCAGCAGCAGCAGCGTGTCGGGACCGCCGGCCACCCGGGCGTCGACGAGCCGGCGCTGCCGGTCCCAGGCGTCGAGGTAGTCGACGGTGCCCAATCGCTGAACGTCGACGGGACCGGTCGACGACCTGATGGAAATCGCCATGGCTCAACGCTACCGTCAGGCGTCGCGCGGGCCGGTGGCGTAGGCGAGCGCCTCACCGACGGTGTCGTGGTGGAACGCGAAACCGGCCCGCTCCAGCGCGGCGGGGATCGCGCGCTGGCCGCCGAGCAGACCCTCGTCGGCGAATTCGCCCAGCAGGGTGCGCAGGGCGAAGCCGGGCACCATCAGCGCGGTGGGCCGGTTGAGGGCGCGGCCCAGCGCTGCGGTGAACTCCGCGTTGGTGACAGGCGCCGGGCCGGTCACGTTCAGCGGTCCCGACAAATCGTCGCGCCCGATCGCGAACAGCACCGCGCGCACCTGGTCCTCCAGGCTGATCCACGGCATGTACTGCCTGCCGTTGCCCAGCCGGGCGCCGAGGCCCAGGCTGAACAGCGGTCTGATCCGGGCCAGCAGCCCGCCGGCGGGGGACAGGACCAGCCCGGTGCGCAGCAGCACCACCCGCGCGCCGCCGTCGGCCGCGGCGGCCGTCGCGGCCTCCCAGTCGACGCACATCTGGGCGAGGAAGCCCTCACCGGCGGGTCCGGTCTCATCGGTGACCCGGCCGCGGGTGTCGCCGTAGTAGCCGACGGCGCTGGCGTTGACCAGGACCGGCACCCCGGCGTCGGCGACCGCGTTGGCCAGCACCTCCGTCGGCGCGATACGGCTGTCGCGCAGGCTCTGCTTGAACGCCCCCGACCAGCGCCGCTGGCCGACGTTGACGCCGCACAGGTTCACCACGGCGTCCACCCCGCGCAGCGCCCCGGCGTCGAACTCACCGGTGTCGGGGTTCCAGTAGAGCTCGTCGGCGTTCGACGGCGCCCGGCGCACGATCCGCAGCACCCGGCGGTCGTTCGAGCGCAGCGCGGAGATCAGCGCTGAACCGATGAGCCCGGAGGAGCCCGCTATCGCGATGACAGCATCAGACACTGCGGCTAGAGCCCCAGATCGGCCTCGAACGCACCCTCTTCCAGCCGCCGCTTGATGGTGGTCAGGAAGCGACCCGCGTCCGCACCGTCGATGAGCCGGTGGTCGTAGGTCAGCGGCAGGTAGCACACCGACCGCACACCGATCGACTCGTTACCGAACTCGTCGACGATCACCCGCGGCCGCTTGACGATCGCGCCGGTGCCCAGCATCGCCGCCTGCGGCGGGACCAGGATCGGCGTGTCGAACAGCGCGCCCTGGCTGCCGATGTTGGTGATCGTGAACGTGCCGCCGGACAGTTCGTCGGGTTTGAGGTCACCGGAACGGGCGCGCGCCGCGATGTCGGAGATCGCCCGGGCCAGCCCGCCCAGCGACAGGTCGCCGGCGTTCTTGATCACCGGCGACAGCAGACCCTGCTCGGTGTCGACCGCGAAGCCGAGGTGCTCGGCGTCGTAGTAGGTGATCTCCTTGGTGTCCTCGTTGTAGCTGGCGTTGACGTTCGGGTGCATCTTCAGCGCGTCGATGACCGCCCTGGCGATGAACGGCAGGTAGGTCAGGTTCACACCCTCGCGTTCGGCGAACCCCGCCTTCGCCCGGGCCCGCAGCGCCACGATCTTGGTCATGTCGACCTCGTGGGTCTGGGTCAACTGCGCTGTCGCCTGCAGGGATTCGCGCGTCTTCTTCGCCGTCAGCTGACGGATGCGGGTGGCCTTCTGCGTGGTGCCGCGCAGGTGTGCCAGCGGGGCGTCGGCGGCGTTGGCGTTCGCGGAGGCCATCGCCGCGGCGGGTGCCTTACCGGGTGCCTCGGCGGCGTCCTCGGTCTTCGACGCCGGCGCCTTCTTCGCCTCCGCCGCCGCGAGCACGTCCTGCTTGCGGATGCGGCCGCCGACGCCGGTGCCCTTGACCGAACTCAGGTCGACGTCGTGTTCGGCGGCCAGTTTGCGCACCAGCGGCGTGACGTACGGACCGCTGCCGTCCGACGGCTCCGGCTCCGGTTTGGCCTCCTGCTTCGGCTCTTCCTCGGCCTCTTGCTTGGGCTCGGGCTTCGGCTCCGGCTTGGCCTCTTCCTTGGGCTCGGCCTTCGCTTGCTTCTTGGGTTCGGGTTCGGGCTCGGGTTCCGGCTCAGGCTCGGGTTCGGGTTCCGGCTCGGCTTCGGACTGGTCGGCGTCGCCGATCCGCGCCAGCTCGCCACCGACCTCCACCGTGTCGTCCTCTTCAGCGATGATCTCGAGCAGCGTGCCCGCCACCGGCGAGGGGATCTCGGTGTCGACCTTGTCGGTGGACACCTCGAGCAGCGGCTCATCGACCTCGACGCTGTCGCCGACCTTCTTCAGCCAGCGGGTGACCGTGCCCTCGGTGACGGACTCGCCGAGTTCGGGCATCTTGACCGGCGTCGCCGAACCCGAGGACTTCGGCTTCGACTCCTTCTTGGGCTCGGGCTCCGGTTCGGGTTCCGGCTCGCTCTCGGTGTCCTCCGCGGCCGGCTCGGGCTGCGCGGACGGTTCCTCGGCGGGCTTCTCCTCTTCGTCGGACGAATCGCCGGACGCGCCCGAATCCTCACCGGCGTCACCGATCACGGCGAGCTCGCCGCCGACCTCGACGGTGTCGTCCTCCTGCGCGACGATCTTCTGCAACACCCCCGAGGCGGGCGAGGGGATCTCGGTGTCGACCTTGTCCGTCGACACCTCGAGCAGCGGCTCGTCCTGTTCGACCGTGTCACCCTCTTGCTTGAGCCACCGGGTGACGGTGCCTTCGGTGACGCTCTCACCGAGAGCGGGCATCTGAACAGAGACGGCCATGTGTGTTGGCTCCTTCGAACGATCAGTCGCAGGGGTGGGCGAACGTCACAACCCATCCTTCCATGTCCGCCCCTCACATTCGTCGAGAGACTCGGCAACCGCCGCTCTGGCACTATCGAATGGGGTCTGACGAGAGCCGAGGGAGACGGTGGGACTGTTCGACAGGTTGCGGGGTCGACGCTCCGCGCGCGCCGACGGCCGCGACCCCGCGGCCGACTTGCGCTATCTGAGGCAATGGGTCGCCGAACACCGCGGCGTCGAGGCGTACATCGAGCCGAAGACCACCGTCACCGACGTGACGGTGGTGCTCGTCGCCGCCGACGGCGAGTGGACGCGCCGACGCGCCGGAGGAGACGCCGGCGCCCGCCGGCTGTCCGATCGGCTCAAGATCCCGGTCTACGACGTGCAGAAGGTGGGCTATCCGCAGCGCATGCGCGACTATGACGCCCGGCGCCGCATCGAACGCAAACGCGCCGCACGCCGCGAACTCGAAGGGTGACACCGCCATGACCCGACCCGCCCCCCGTTTCGTCGACAGCGCCGACGGCGCACGCGTCGCGGTCTACGAAGAGGGCAACCCCGACGGTCCCACGCTGATCCTCGTACACGGCTGGCCCGATTCCCACGTGGTGTGGGACAGCGTCGTCGCCGAACTCGCCGACCGGTTCCACCTGGTGCGCTACGACAACCGCGGGGTCAGCCCGACGTCCGCGCCGAAACGCGCATCCGCCTACACCACCGCCCGCTACGCCGACGACTTCGCCGCGGTCGCCGACGCCGTCGCACCGGGCAAGCCGGTGCACGTGGTGGCCCACGACTGGGGGTCGTCGGGCATGTGGGAGTACCTGTCGCGGCCTGAGGCCGCCGACCGCGTCGCGTCGTTCACCTCGTTGTCGGGGCCGAGCGTCGACCACGTCTACCGGTACGTCCTGGACGGGCTGAAGCGGCCCTACCGGCTCCGGCGCCTCGGCCGCGCGCTGAACCAGTTCGCGCGGTTGAGCTACATGATCTTCCTGTCCATCCCGGTGATCGCGCCGCTCTCGGTGCGCGCGTTCATCGCCGAGGGCCTGCGGCAGTACCAGCGGTTCGGCGAGGGCATCCCGGCCGACCGGCTGCTGCACTCCGACACCTACCGGGCCGACGCCGCCCGCAGCGTGAAGGTGTACCGCGCCAACTACTTCCCGTCGATCCTGTCCCGGCGCACCGCGGCCACGATCGACGTCCCGGTGCAGCTGATCGTCAACACCGGCGACGCGTTCATCCGGCCCTACGTGTACGACGAGATCGCCCAGTGGGTGCCGACGCTGTGGCGCCGCGAACTGCGTGCCGGCCACTGGTCGCCGATGTCGCACGCGCACGTGATCGCCCGCGCCGTCGCCGAACTCGTCGATCACATCGACGGCCGGCCGGCCACCCGCGAGCTGCGCCGGGCCCGGGTCGGCGGGCCGCGCGAACACTTCTCGGACATGTTGGTATCGGTGACCGGCGCGGGCAGCGGCATCGGCCGCGAGACCGCGCTGGCCTTCGCGCGCGAAGGCGCCGAGCTGGTGGTCAGTGACATCGACGAGGCCGCCGCGAAGGAGACCGCGAACGCGATCGAGGCGCGCGGCGGCGTGGCCCACGCCTACGTCCTCGACGTCTCCGACGCGGACGCCGTCGACCGGTTCGCCGACGAGGTCTGCGCCGCGCACGGGGTGCCCGACATCGTCGTCAACAACGCCGGTGTCGGCCAGGCCGGCCGCTTCCTCGACACCCCGCGTGACCAGTGGGACCGGGTGCTGGAGGTGAACCTCGGCGGGGTGGTCAACGGCTGCCGGGCCTTCGCGCGCCGGCTCGTCGAACGTGGCACCGGCGGCCACATCGTCAACGTCGCGTCGATGGCGTCGTACGCGCCGCTGCAGTCGCTGAACGCCTACTGCACGTCCAAGGCCGCGGTGTACATGTTCTCCGACTGTCTGCGCGCCGAACTGGACGAGGCGGGCGTCGGGTTGACGACGATCTGCCCCGGCGTCATCGACACGCCGATCGTGCGCAACACCCGCATCCACGCCCCCGAGGGCCGCTCGCAGGACGTGGCGGGGCGCCGCGCCCAGTTGGAGAAGATGTTCGCGGTGCGCCGCTACGGCCCCGACAAGGTGGCCAAGGCGATCGTGTCGTCGGTGAAGAAGGGCAGGGCCATCCGGCCCGTCGCCCCCGAGGCGCACTTCGTCTACGGCGTCTCCCGGGTGCTGCCGCAGGCGCTGCGCAGCACCGCCCGCGGCCGGGTGCTCTAGCCTGCCCTCGAGATGTCCTCGAGGACCGCGAACATCGTCCGCGTCGGCACCCCGGTGCCGCCCTTGGGCGTGTAACCCCACGGACCGCCGGAGTTGTACGCCGGGGCCGCCACGTCGATGTGCGCCCACTCGACGCCGTCGGCGACGAACTCGCGCAGATAGGTGCCCGCGACCAGCATGCCCGCGTACCGCGAGCCGCTGACATTCGCCAGATCGGCCACCGTCGACTTGAGGTCGTCCTTGAGTTCCTCGGGCAGCGGCATCGCCCACGCGTTCTCGCCGACCTGCTGCGACAGCGCCGCCACCCGGTCACGGAACGCGTCGCTGCCCATCACACCCGGGGTGCGCGCACCGAGCGCGACGGTCTGCGCGCCGGTCAGCGTCGACGTCTCGATCAGATAGTCGGGGTTGTCCTCGCACGCCCGCACGATCGCGTCGGCCAGGATCAACCGGCCCTCGGCGTCGGTGTTGAGCACCTCGACAGTGGTGCCGCCGTACTGGGTGAGCACGTCGCCGGGCCGCTGCGCAGTCGCCGACGGCATGTTCTCGGCCATCGGCACGGTGGCGATCACGTCGAGCGGCAAGTTCTGTTTGGCGGCCAGCACGACGGTGGCGATGACCGCGGCGGCACCGCCCATGTCGGAGGTCATGTGGTGCATGTTGGCGGCCGGCTTGATGGAGATGCCGCCGGTGTCGAACGTGATGCCCTTGCCGACGAGCGCGACCGTCTTGCCTTTCCGCTTGGCGCCCTTGTGGGTCAGGCGAACCAGCCGCGGCGGCCGTGACGACCCCTTACCGACGCCGACGATGCCGCCGTACCCGTTCTTCGCCAGCGCCTTGTCGTCGAGGATCTCGACGCTCAGCCCGGCCGCTTCACCCAATGCCTTTGCGCGGCGGGCGAATTCGTCGGGGTAGAGGTGGCTGGGCGGGGTGTTCACGAAATCCCGGGCGGTCGCGACGGCCGTCGCGATGTCGGTGGCGCGCCGCGCGGCGTCGCGGGCGCGGCTCTTGGACTCCTGCGACAGCGCGGTGATTGCGCGCAGCCCGCCGTCCTTCGGGGCCGTCTTGGCGCTGCGGAACTCGGTGAAGCGGTAGGAACCGAGGATGAGCCCCTCGATCGCCGCCTCGAGGTCGAGTGCCGACAGCGTGGTGAGCACCGCGCCCACCTTGTCGAGCGACCGGGCCGCGTTGCCGGCCATCCGGCGCACGGTGTCGGCGGGCCACTCGTCGCGGTCCTTGCCCAGGCCGATGGTCAGCACGCTGGCCACCGGCAGCGAGGCCACCACCAGGCGGTGGATCTGGCCTTCACCGCCGGTCGCGCCGAGCGCTGCCAGCCCGGTCTCGATCTCGGTGATCGCGTCATCGGCGAGGAACGGTGCCGAGGCGAGCACCGCCGCGGCATCGTCGCGCGTGACGACGGGCACGACCAGCACGGTCTCGCCCACACCGCGGCGCGGTATGGAGGAACTGACGGTGACGACTGGGGCCTGGTAGCCGGGATCGGAGCTCACGGGAATCCACCCTAAGGTGTCAGGCGTGAGCGAACCTCTCCACGGCCCCCTCGAAGACCGGCACCGCGAACACGGCGCGTCCTTCGCCGAGTTCGGCGGCTGGCTGATGCCGGTGTCGTATGCGGGCACGGTCAGCGAGCACACCGCGACCCGCACCACGGTCGGGTTGTTCGACGTCAGCCACCTCGGCAAGGCGCTGGTGCGGGGGCCGGGCGCGGCCGCCTACGTCAACTCCGCGCTCACCAACGACCTCAACCGCATCGGACCGGGCAAGGCGCAGTACACGTTGTGCTGCAACGACTCCGGCGGAGTCATCGACGATCTGATCGCCTACTACGTCGCCGACGACGAGATCTTCCTGGTGCCCAACGCCGCGAACACGGCGGCGGTGGTCGCCGCGCTCGCCGAACGCGCCCCCGACGGGGTGAGCGTCACCGACGAGCACCGGTCGTACGCCGTGCTGGCGGTTCAGGGACCGAAGTCGGCCGACGTGCTCGGCGCGCTGGGCCTGCCCGCCGACATGGACTACATGGGTTACGCCGACGCCGACCTCGGCGGCGTCGGTGTGCGGGTGTGCCGGACCGGCTACACGGGGGAGCAGGGCTACGAGCTGCTGCCTGCCTGGGACGACGCCCCCGCGGTGTTCGACGCGCTGGTGGCCGCGGTGCGCGACGCCGGCGGTGAGCTGGCCGGCCTGGGGGCGCGGGACACGCTGCGCACCGAGATGGGCTACCCGCTGCACGGCCACGAACTGTCGCCGGAGATCTCGCCGCTGCAGGCCCGGTGCGGGTGGGCGGTCGGATGGCGCAAGGACGCCTTCTGGGGACGCGAGGCGCTGCTGGCAGAGAAGGAGGCCGGCCCCAAGCGTCTGCTGCGCGGGCTGCGCGCGGTCGGACGCGGCGTGCTGCGACCGGATCTGACGGTGTTCGACGGTGACACCGTGGTCGGGTTGACCACGTCGGGGACCTTCTCGCCGAGCCTCAAAGTCGGCATCGCGCTCGCGTTGATCGACACGGCCGCGGACGTCGCCGACGGCAGCCGAGTGGAGGTCGACGTGCGCGGCCGGCGCATCGAGTGCGAGGTCGTCAAACCGCCGTTCGTCGCGGCGAAAACCCGCTAGCCACCGGAGATACAATTCCTTCCATGACTGACGGCCCCCTTTCGTTCACCGTTCACCGCAACGGGGAACCGGCGACCGACGAGGTACGGGCCGGCATCCTGGCCAACCCGGGTTTCGGCCGTTTCCACACCGACCACATGGTGTCGGTCGACTACACCGTCGACGCCGGCTGGCACAACGCGCAGGTGCTGCCCTACGGCCCGATCGAACTCGACCCGTCGGCGGTCGTGCTGCACTACGCGCAGGAGATCTTCGAAGGGCTCAAGGCGTACCGGTGGGCCGACGGTTCGGTGGTGTCGTTTCGTCCGGAGTCCAACGCGGCGCGCCTGCGCGCTTCGGCCCGGCGGCTGGCCATCCCGGAACTGCCCGACGAGGTGTTCCTCGAATCGCTGCGCCAGCTCATCGCCGTCGACGAACAGTGGGTGCCCCCGGCCGGCGGCGAGGAGTCGCTGTACCTGCGGCCGTTCGTCATCGCGACCGAGCCCGGCCTCGGCGTCCGCCCGGCCAACGAGTACCGCTACCTGCTGATCGGCTCGCCCGCCGGGGCGTACTTCCCGCGCGGCATCAAACCGGTCAGCGTGTGGCTGTCCCACGAGTACGTGCGGGCCAGCCCGGGCGGCACCGGTGCGGCGAAGTTCGGCGGGAACTACGCGGCGTCGCTGCTCGCGCAGGCGCAGGCCGCGGAGAACGGCTGCGACCAGGTGGTGTGGCTCGACGCGATCGAACGCCGCTACGTCGAGGAGATGGGCGGAATGAATCTCTTCTTCGTGTTCGGCAGCGGCGGTTCGGCCCGGTTGGTCACGCCCGAGCTGAGCGGGTCGTTGCTGCCCGGCATCACGCGAGACTCGTTGCTGCAGTTGGCGACCGACGCCGGCTTCGCGGTCGAAGAGCGCAAGATCGACGTCGACGAGTGGCAGAAGAAGGCCGCCGCGGGCGAGATCAGCGAGGTGTTCGCGTGCGGCACCGCCGCGGTCATCACGCCGGTCAGCCACGTCAAGCACACCGAGGGTGAGTTCACCATCGCCGACGGCGAACCCGGTGAGGTCACGATGGCGCTGCGCGACACGCTCACCGGCATCCAGCGCGGGACGTTCGCCGACACCCACGGCTGGATGGCCAAGCTCAACTAGCGTCGCGAGTGTGAACTCCCGGCGCCGAGTGTGACTCGCTTTCCCACTCAGGCCTGTCCGTCCTCAATTCGGCGTTCAGCTGTTGACGCCGGTGGACGACGTAGCGTGCTCGGCTTCGCGGGCGGCGTTGTTTCGCATCCCTCGTATGCTCGCTTCTCTGTAAGAACTCCTGACCGTGGAGCAGCGGGGCTGGGTAGTGGCTTCGGCACATGAAGGAGTTCTTGAGGGTTCGGCCCCAAAGCACGTGATGCCGCTATCGCGCGCATTTCCCGTCTGCTTGGGTGGCGTGTTCCCGGTGAATGAGTCCAACGAGTTTTAGAGTCCTGTGGCCCGATGTCGGGTCAGAAGGGACGATGAACACATGGCTGGTCGGAAGCGGAATTCCGCGGAGGACATCGTGCGCAAGCTGCGCCGGGCGGATGAACTGGCCGCCGAGGGCAAGACCGGCGAACAGATCGCTGCCGAGCTGCAGGTCTCGCCGGCGACGCTATACAACTGGCGCCGTACCTACGGCGGCATGGACACCGACGCGGCCAAGGAACTCAAGGAGCTGCGTGAGCAGAACGCCCGCCTCAAACGGCTGCTGGCCGACGCCGAGCTGGAGAAAGACGCCCTGCGGGAGGTCGCCAAGGGAAAATTCTGAGCCCAGCTGCCAAGCGCCGCGCCGTCGACATGCTCAAGGAGACACTGAGTATGTCGGAACGGTTAGCGTGCAGAGCCGTTGGGCTGGCCCGCTCCACCTACCGCCGCCTGCCACTGTCACAGACCCCGACCGATCCGGACGACGAAATGAGGGCCTGGCTTCGCGCCTACGCCACCAAACACCCCTGCCATGGGTTCCGGCGCGCCTGGGCGGCGCTGCGTTACGACGAGCGCCGTGAGGTCAACAAGAAGAAGATCCACCGACTGTGGCGCGAAGAGGGCCTGCAGGTCAAGGTCGTCTCGGCTCGGAAGCGGGCCGGTGTTTCCTCGGTGCCGCCGGTCATCGCCGATGCGCCGAAGGTGGTGTGGGCAATCGACTTCCAGTTCGACTCCACCATCGATGGCAAGGCCATCAAGATCGCCTCGATGATCGACGAACACACCCGCGAGTCCCTGCTGAACCTGGTGGAGCGTTCCATCACCGGCGAGCATCTGGTCGAGGAACTGACCAAGGTGTTCGCCGCGGCCAGCGGCCCGCCGAAAGTACTACGCCTCGACAACGGTCCGGAAATGGTTTCCCGAGCGCTGCAACGGTTCTGCGAGAACAAGACCGGAATGGTCTACATCCCGCCGGGCTGCCCACACTTAACCGGCTAATGCTGCTGAGTCCGACGGCTGGAATGGCCCTTTTCCTGCGGTTATGCCCCGAGCGGGAGTGAGATGCGATATGCACATCTCATGACGAAAGAGCTGTCTGCAGCCGTCGATGGCGGTGTGTGGCAGTTGCGTGGGCCGGCCGCCGAGCGGTTCGGATTGGTCAACGACTTTCTGGCACATCTGGCTGACCGCAACTTCTCGGTCCATACCTGCCGGGCCTACGCGTACGACCTGCTGGCGTTCACGCGGTGGCTGATTGACGAGCAGGTGGACCTGGCAGAGGTCAATGTTGATGTGCTGCTTCGGTTCCTGACTGCGTGTCGGGAGGCGACGCTGCCGGGCCGACCGGGTGGCAACGTGTATTCGATCCGCGATGGCCGCAATCAAGGTTATGCACCTGCAACGATTAATCGGAGACTGGCGGCGATCTCCAGTTTGTTCGCATTCCAGGAGATGCGCGACCCCGACGCGCGAAACCCGGTCAGTGGGGGTCGTTCGGCCCGATTGCGTTCGCGTGGAGAACGTTCCGGCCTGTTGGCCCATATCGCCAAGCCGAAGTCACGTTCCCAGCTGAGGGTCCGTGAGCAGCGGCGGCTGCCGCGCGGGTTGACCCGACAGGAGTCTGCGGCGCTGCTAGGCAGCTTCCGGAGCTGGCGCGATCGGTCCATCGGGGGCTTGATGCTGATGTCGGGGTTGCGGTCAACTGAAGTCCTATCAGTGCGCGTTGCCGATGTGGATATCGCCCGACGCTGGGTTCGGGTGCTCGGCAAGGGAAGCAAGGAACGGTCCGTACCGATCGACACCGACGTTGCCGGCGCGATCCAAACTTATCTACTGGTCGAGCGACCCGAGACAGATGCCGAGGCGTTGTTCGTCGTCGCCAAGGGCGTTCATCGCGGACAGCCGCTGACCGCGGCGGGACTGCGCACGGTATTTCGCTATCACCGTGAACGCTCCGGCGTCAGCGCCGGGCATCCACATGCGTTACGGCATTCGTTCGGCACCGCGCTGGCTGAAGCCGGGGTCGATCTGTCGGTGATCCAAGCACTGATGGGCCACGACCATGCTGATTCCGCCGCCGCCTACATCCATTTGGCCCCAACGTTTCTGCGTGAGGAGTTCGATGCCGCCCGTGCTCGCTTACGTTCCCGCTCCTGATGCTGACCTGCTCACCGATTACGACGCGCATTGCACCCGGCTGGGATTGACCAGTAGGAACCTCCGGTCGGCAGCACGAACGTTCCTGCGATGCTGGCCCGATCCACAACAATGGGCCGGGGAACCACTACAGACACAGTTGTCGGCGTCGCATACCACCCGCTGCTTTGTGACGTTCCTGATGCTGGCCGGGCACCTGCGGCCCGGATACGACTACCTGATCTGCCGCAAACTGTCCGTCTTTTGGCGCCACCTGCCGCCCGGGCTGCTTGCCCAGGACCTTGCCCGGTTCCTGGGCGCCGCCGAAGAACTCGGCTTCACCGAACGCACCCGCAGCGCATCCGCGTCGCAGGTCATCGGCAGGCTCCTCATTCAGACAGGAAGACGACTGGATGCCCTGACCAACAACGACTTTGATGATCTACTAGCTGCAAGTGCGGCTCGCCGCGGCGCTGATAAACCCAGCCGCCACTACAGCAGCGGTGCCCACACCGCCCGGCAGGTGATGTTTCACCTCGGTGTGTTCACCGACCAGCCGGTCAACGCGACCAGCCTGCTGCGGCAAAGCTTTGCCCAGCGGATGCGGGATGCGAGTCCGTCACTGCGCGGCTCGTTTGTGGCCTACCTCGATCGGTTGACCGCCACCCATAGCCGCGGCACGGTCGCTGGCACCGCAACCCGGCTCAACCACTTCGCCGCCCACCTGTATGCGGTTGATCCGACATTGGCAAGTCTGGCCAATTTGGACCGACGCCGCCACATCGAGACCTACCTGACCGCTACCGCCGAGGCAACCAATTCGCGTACGGGCGCACCGATTCAAGCCTCAGAGCGTCGCGGTCGGGTCTTGGCAGTGCACTGCCTTCTCAACGACATCGCTGAGTGGGGTTGGCCGGAGGCACCACCACGGCGGCTGGTATTCCGCTCCGACATCCCCAAGCTTCCCCGAGCCCTACCGCGCTACCTCACCCCGGACCTGGACCGGCGGCTGACTCAGGCACTGCAGGCCTGGCCAGACCGGCTGCCGGCTGACGCACTGCTGTTGCAACGGGCAACCGGATTGCGTATCGGTGAGCTCGTCGACCTCGAACTCGACAGCGTCCACGAAATCCCCGGCCAAGGCGCATGGCTGAAAATCCCACTGGGAAAGCTCAATACCGAACGGATGGTGCCCCTTGACGACGACACCGTTGCCCTCATCGATCGGATCGTGGCCCACCGCTCGCTTGGGCGGCCGCTACCGCACCCACGCACAGCACGCCCTACCGACTATTTGTTCACCCACCACGGTCGGCGCCTGACCGTCGATCACATCCGCGACGTGCTGGGCCGCGTGACCACCGACGCCAACCTGCCGCACATCACCCCGCACCAACTGCGCCACACCTACGCCACTGCCTTGGTCAACGCTGGTGTCTCGCTGCAGAGTCTGATGGCTCTGCTCGGGCACGTCTCGGCTGAGATGAGTCTGCGCTACGGACGTCTCTTCGACGCGACCGTGCGCACCGAATACGAACGTGCGCTGACCGCGGCGAAGGCCCATCTGGGAACCCTGCCCACTGATCCGCCACAAGGCCAGACCTCGCTGCCGATCGTCGACGGCGACTGGAAAGACGCACCAGCCATTAAGGCCCGCCTGGCCGGGGGTTTCTGCATCCGTGCCCAAGTCCAAGGCCCGTGCGCCTACGCCAACATCTGCGAGCACTGTCCCAACTTCCGCACCGACACCGGCTATCTGCCCGTCCTGGCCGCTCAGCGCGCTGACACCGAAACGCTGGCTCGCGACGCCGAAGCCCGTGGCTGGACCGAGGAAGCCGAACGCCACCGTCGACTCATCGCACGCCTGGACGCCCACATCAGTCAGACACAGACCGGATGACACCCCAACAACGGCGTCAGCAAGTCGAAGATGCCTGCGCAGTAATTATTCTCGCCGGCAGACAGGTGACCTTCGATGACGTTGCGGCCCGCACCGGACTTGGTCGAGCCACCCTCTACCGCAACGGTGACCTACGACAGATCATCGAAGAGCATCGAGCCCGCGGCAAGGAAGCACACACCCTGACCGGACTCACAACCGAGATCGCCCACCTGCGCATTGCGATGGATGCCCTCGCCACCACCGTCCGGCGCCACGAAGAAGAAATCCGCCGCCTACGACAACAGAAAAGCTAGACAACCCCCGGACCCGCCGCCGACTCGGCCCAGATTAGCCGGATAACCATGGGACAACGGCTACATCGAATCGTTCAACAACCGCCTGCGCAAGGAGTGCCTCAACCGCAACTACTGGAACACCCTCTTCGAGGCCCGCGTGGTCATCGGCGACTTCAAGCACGAACACAATCACCGACACCGCCACTCAGCCCTGGGCTACCGCACCCCGGTCGAGTACGCTGCCGCCTGCAGGTGCACCCACACCCCGGTGGCCTGCAGCATCAACTGAGAACGGATCAAACCAACCCGACTCTAGAACCGGGTGGACTCAGTATCGGGGACTCGCCATGGGTGATACTGACGTCCCAATGCTGACCAAACCGGCTGCGCTGGACGGGGGTTACATGGAAGGCGACATCAAGTCGTTCACCGACACGGCAACGAAACTGTCACGTAGCCCGCTTGGGATCATCGCTCTGTTCGTAGTCTTGGTGTACGGCATAGCAGCGCTCGCACCAGCTCTTTACGCCTCTTCGTTGGGCGACGCCGAGAAATTGCTGCTGGTGATCTTCATCGTGGCCTTTCCCGTGATCATCTTGGGTGTATTTGCCTGGCTGGTCACTGCCCACAACGACAAGGTCTACGCTCCAACCGAGTTCCTCACTCTGGAGGACTATCTGAAATTCCTAGAGGCACGCAGTAAGTTGGACGCGGAAAAAGCGGCGAAAACCGCAGCTTCTTTGTCGATTGCCACATTGAAGTCCTCGGCGGGTGGGCAGGAACTCCAAGGCAGTGACATCGATCAGATCGTTGACGTGGCGGTACAAGCGGCGCTTCCTTCGGTAATGAAGGAGGACACAGATTGGCATGACCACATCCTCTGGGTTGACGACCGTCCGCAGGCCAACGCTCACGAGCGACGAGCATTCGAAGCCATGGGCATTCGTTTCTCCAGGGTTACCAATACGCAGGAAGCGCTCGAGCTGCTGCACAGGCAGGGGCTGTCAGGTAAACGGTGGATCTGATCCTGGCATTGGTTAGGTGCCAGTCGGAGTGATCCGGCCGTTGAAGGTGATTGCGAACGCATTCAGCGCGGGCTTCCACCTCATTGCCCATCGTGCCTTACCGCGGCCGGTGGGGTCCAGGGATCGGGTCACCAAGTAGAGGCACTTCATCGCGGCCTGCTCGGTCGGGAAGTGCCCACGGGCCCGAATCGCCCGCCGGTAGCGGGCATTCAAGGATTCCACCGCGTTCGTCGAACAGATGACGCGGCGGATCTCGACGTCGTAATCCAAGAACGGCACGAACTCACTCCAGGCGTTCTCCCACAACTGGGTAATCGCCGGATACGCAGCTCCCCATTTGGCGGTGAACTCGGCGAAGCGTTCCTTGGCCGCGGCCTCGGTAGCTGCGGTGTAGACCGGGCGGATGTCCTTGGCGATCTGATCCCAATACTTCCGAGACGCGTATCGAAAGGTGTTGCGCAACAGATGGATCACACACGTCTGGACGACCGCGCGGGACCATACGGTGTTGATCGCATCGGGCAGTCCCTTGAGACCGTCGCAGACCACGATGCACACATCGGCGCTGCCGCGATTCTTGATCTCAGTGAGCACCGACAGCCAGAACTTCGCGCCCTCGCCGCCGTCGCCGGCCCACAGTCCGAGGATGTCACGCTCGCCGGCGCAGGTCACGCCGATCGCGACGTAGATGGGCCGGTTGGCGACCTGACCGTCGCGGACTTTGACGTAGATCGCATCGATGAACACCACCGGATACACCGACTCCAACGGCCGGTTACACCATTCAGTCATTTCCTCAATGACCTTGTCGGTGATTCGGGAGATGGTGTCCTTGGAGACCGTGGCGCCGTAGACATCGGCGAAGTGGGCGGCGATCTCCCCGGTGGTGAGGCCTTTGGCGGTCAGCGACAACACGATCTCATCGATGCCGGTCAGCCGACGTTGCCGCTTCTTCACGATCACCGGGTCGAAGGTGCTGTTGGTGTCGCGCGGTACGTCGAGCTCCACCTGGCCGATCTCGGTGAACACCGTCTTGGATCGGGTGCCGTTGCGGGAGTTGCCACTGCCGCGCCCGGACGGGTCGTGCTTGTCGTAGCCCAGGTGCTCGGTCATTTCGGCATCTAGGGCGGTTTCGAGGACATTCTTGGTGAGCTGATTGAGCAGGCCGTTTGGGCCTACCAGTTCCACGCCGTGTTCCTTGGCTTGCGCGAGCAGTTGCTCGGCGAGCTGCTTGTGATCAACGTCGATCGCCACGGATTCCAGTGTTTCGGACATCATCAGTCCTTCCCGCCAAGCTCACGCCCGGCGTGTCAGACCAGAACCAGATCCACCGTTATTCAGACAGTCCCCACAGGCACAAATTCGTAGCAATCATCTCCGATATGGGGCGTGCCGAAGGCGAGCACGAGGGCTTGGTTCTCATCGATGCCGTGCGTGAGTTCAATTCTGATGTTCCAATTTTCATTTACTCGACCCCTAAGTCAGAAGACTTCATAGCAGAATGCGAACGGCGGGGGGCGCAGGCCGTCGTATCGGATCCTAGGGACCTGTTCAAAGCCGTCTTGGGTGCGGTGGCTGACGCAAAATCAAAAACGCTGAAGATGTCGCCCGCGTAGCCGCGCGACTGCCTCTCGACTTCGCATCGAGTACGGCAGCACAGGTCCTGCGGCGGTGCGACCATTGTGAAGATCCTGGGCGATGGTCGACGCTCGCAGTGCGCACGTTCGCATCACGGGAAGTGGACGCCGTGGCGGCACACTCGCCGCTATCTGATCACCAGACCGACCGCCACCAGCGTCGTCGTCACCTCGATCGCGGCGCCCAGAACGTCCCCGGTGATCCCGCCGAAGCGGCGCACACAGTGCCGCACCAGCAGCGCGACCGCACCCACCGCCGCCAGCACCACCAGCGGGCCCTGCCAGATCCGTTCGGTGGCCACGGCTGCCGGCGCGGCAACAGCGACGGTCCACACCGCGATCACCCAGACCGGTTGGCTGCTGGCCACGCTACCGCCGAGTGCGCTGCCGTCGGCGGCCGGGATCCCGCGCCGGCACGCCACCAGCGCGGCGACCCGGCCCGCCGCCACTGCCGTGACGGTCCCGGCGGCGCCCGCCCACCCGTCGGCCATCAGCGCGAACGCCGACGCCTGGACACCAACCGCGACCACCACCGCGGCCACTCCGAACGGACCCGCCGACCCGTCGCGCATCACCCGCAGTGCGCGCTCCGGCGGGCCATAACACCCCAGGCCGTCGACGGTGTCGGACAACCCGTCGATGTGCATACCGCGGGTCGTCAGCAGCAGCACGGCCACCGCCAGCAGGCCCGCCAGCACGCTGTGCGGTCCGAACGCCCACGATCCGGCCCACAGCACCGCGGCGGCGAGCGCCCCGAGCGCGAGTCCGACCGCAGGCAGGGCGGTAAGCACGCCGCGACCCAGCGTTGCGGTCCGCGCTGCGGGCACCGGCAGCACCGTCCCGAACGCGAATGCCCCTGCCAGCGAACGGATCACGACGAGACGCCGGCCTCGTCGAAGGTGGCCATCCCGGCCAGTGCGGCGACCGCGGCGCGCACCACCGGCAGGGCGACCGCCGCGCCGGTGCCCTCGCCGAGCCGCATTCCCAGGTCGAGGATCGGTGTCAGGCCGAGGCTGTCGAGGGCGAGCGTGTGCCCGGGCTCGGGGGAGCGGTGCCCGGCCTGCCACCACTGCCGCGCGCCCGGGGCCAGTCGGTCGGCCACCAACGCGGCCGCGGTCACCACCAGACCGTCGAGCAACACCGGAGTGCGGCGCACCGCGGCCTGCGCGCAGAACCCGGCCATCGCGGCGAGATCCGCCCCACCGCAGATCCGTAGCAGCGCAGCGGGATCGGCCGCCACCGTGCGCGCCCGGTGCATGGCGTCGCGGACCGCCGCCGTCTTGCGACCCCAGCCCGCGTCGTCGATACCGGTACCGCGGCCGACCACCACGACGGGTTCGGAATTGGTCAGGATCGCAATCAAAGCCGTTGCGGCCGTGGTGTTTCCGATACCCATGTCGCCGGCGATCAGCAGGTCGGCGCCCGAGTCGACCTCTTCGTCGGCGAGCCGGCGGCCCGCGTCGAGTGCGGCCTGCGTCTCGTCGTCGCTCAGTGCGTCCTCGAGCGCGATGTTGCCGCTGCCGCGGCGCACCTTCACCGCGCCGATCGCCGGGGTCAGCGGTTCGTCGCAGTTCACCGCCACGTCGACGATGCGCACGCTTGCGCCCGCCGTCTCGGCCAGCGCGTTGATCGCCGCGCCGCCGGTGGCGATGTTGGCGACCATCTGCGCGGTGACCTCCGGCGGGTACGCCGACACCCCGGCCGCGGCGACGCCGTGGTCACCGGCGAAGACCACCACCCGCGGGCGGGTGAACTGACGCGGCGGGCACACGCCCTGACAGGACGACACCCACACCGACAGCTCCTCGAGCCGGCCGAGCGATCCCGCCGGTTTGGTGAGCCGGCCCTGGCGGGCCCGCGCCTCGGCCGCGGCGCCCGCGTCCGGTGGCACCACATCGGCGAAGTTCACGACGGCTCCTTCACGGTGAGGGGCTGGCCGGCGACGATCAGCACGACGCGCTCGCATGTCGCCGCCAGCCGCTGGTTGAGTGCGCCGAGCTCGTCGGCGAATCGGCGCCCTGCTGCGGTCGCAGGCACCACGGTCAACCCGACCTCCGGACTGACCAGGGCCAGGGGAGCGGTGAACGCCTCCACCGCCGTCACGAGCGCGTCGGCCGCATCGGACACCGAGCCCCCCGTCCACGCTCCGCATCGGTCCATCGCCGCGGTCAGCCAGCCACCGACGTCGTCGACCAGCGTCGCTGTGGCGGGATCGTCGCGCAGGGCAGCGGCCACGTCGACGGTCTCGGTGGTCAGCCAGTCCTCCGGCCTGCGCTGACGGTGTGCGGCGACCCGGCGGGCCCACTCATCGTCGGCACCGGGCGCCGCGCCGGTGGCCACATACCGGACCGGACCGCCCGGCGCGGTCGCGGCGATCTCGGTTTCCGCCCACTGCGATTTACCCGAACGGATCCCGCCGAGGACGAGGGTGCGCACCGCCTGCGGTCGCCTCAGGCGACTTTGGCGCCGCGCTCGACCTGCGGTCGCGGTGCCCGCATCCGGCGCATCTGCGACGCCCGGCTGGCCGCGTAGAAGCCGAGCTTCCAACCCGATTCGGTGTTGTTCGGGAACTTCTCGTCGACGCGGCGGTTGACCTTGCGGCCCACGATGAAGCCGTCGACGATCATGATCAACACCAGGACGAGCATCGCCGGTGACAGCAGCCGCTGCACCTCGACCGACGGCACCGCGAGCATGATGAAGATCAGCGCCAGCGCGGCCGGCATGAACAGGCCGAGCACATTGCGCCGGGAATCGACCAGGTCGCGCACGTAACGCCGCACCGGCCCCTTGTCGCGCGGCAGCAGGTAGGCGTCGTCCCCGGCCATCATCTTCTCGCGGCGCTCGGCCATCGCGGCGCGGCGTTCCAGCTTCTCGGCCTTGCGCTCTTCCTTGCTGAGTTTGGGTCCGCGCAGCTCCTTGCGGCGTTTGCGCGCCTCGGCGGCGGTCAGCGGGGCGGGTGCCACCGGGCCGCGACGTTTGGCGGCGTCCCGTTTCGGGGTGGGCCTGCCCTTGGGGGCGGTCCTGCGCTCCCTGGTCTCGGATTCTGTCGCGGAAGTGGCCGGTGACGCGGTCACCGCGGCGTCCTCGGGTCGCTCGTCCTCGTTTTTCCGGCCCAGCAGTTTCACACCCGCCAGATTACTTGCCGTTCGGGCCGCCCCGGGCGGGCGGGAGTCACAAGGGGAATAGGGCGAAAGCAAGGTACCGTTGAGGTAGTGGACTGCCCACGGATGTCGTCGTGCGGTTCCCCCACAAAACCACAGCAGGGATGCAAAGGGAGAGCAATGACTGTTCAGGACGAGTCGGCGACCGCCACCGCAACCCACGGTGTGCTGCTCACCGACGCCGCGGCCGCCAAGGCGAAGGCCCTGCTCGACCAGGAGGGTCGTGACGACCTGGCGCTGCGCATCGCCGTGCAGCCGGGTGGATGCGCCGGCCTGCGCTACAACCTGTTCTTCGACGACCGGACCCTCGACGGCGACCTGACCGGGGAGTTCGGCGGCGTCACGCTGACCGTCGACCGGATGAGCGCCCCCTACGTGCAGGGCGCCACGATCGACTTCGTCGACACCATCGAGAAGCAGGGCTTCACCATCGACAACCCGAACGCCACCGGCTCCTGCGCCTGCGGCGACTCCTTCAACTGATCGGCTAGTACTGGCTGCCGGTGCGCAGCAGGTACGAGCAGACCAGCACCTCGTTGTCCCGGATGAGCAGCTGGGCGACCGCCTGCTCCTCCTCGTTGGGGGGTTGCTGCCCGCGGGCTGACCCGCGGGCGGGCGCCACCCGCATCGTGAACAGCACCTGAGCCTGGTTGGCCGACCACGGCACGATCGTGTCGACCGACGTCACCTCCGCACGACTGAACTGCTTGCGGAACGCATCGCCGGCCAGACCCGCCAGCGCGAGATCAGATTTCTTGTCCTTCACCGCGTCGAACAGGCCGCACAGCGCATGCCGGGCGATCTGTTCGTCGTTGCCGTTGGCGAGCGCGTCGAGATATCCCTGGATGGCGGTACGGGCCGTCGCATCGGTGAGCGGTCCCGCGGTCTGCGGCTCGCCGCTGTCGCGCGTCGCGAAGACCACCGCGGCCACGACCGCCGCCACCACGACCGCCGCCACCAGCGCCCACGCCAGCCGTTTGCGGCCCCGCTTCGGATACTGCACCGGCGGCGGCAACATGCCCGGATATGCCGCAGGCACCTGACCCGGATAAGGTTGCGGTGCACCTTGCTGCGGCGGAAGCGGTTGCTGGGGATAGGACTCCGGATAGGGGTACGGACCAGCCATCAAGAATGTCGCTCCAAAGGAATTGTGAGGTCAGATCACCTGTCTACAGTGACCCCGCGGGCACTTGTACGCAGGTTAGCGCACCATCGGTGCGCCGCCCGGGGACGACGGGGTGCCGGGACCGGCCGCTAAAGTCGGGTAGTCGAGTCGTGTAGTCGAGTTAACGAAAACGAAGGGTGACATTTCGTGGCCATTGCGGTGACCGGGTCCATTGCGACCGACCATCTGATGCGATTCCCGGGCCGCTTCGCCGACCAGTTGCTGGCCGAACACCTGCAGAAGGTGTCGCTGAGCTTCCTCGTCGACGATCTGGTCATCCACCGCGGCGGCGTCGCGGGCAACATGGCCTACGCCATGGGCGTCCTCGGCGGAGCCCCCACGCTCGTCGGCGCGGTCGGCAGGGACTTCGACGAGTACCGGGGCTGGCTGACCTCGCACGGGGTGGACTGCGACAGCGTGCTCGTCTCCGAGACCGCCTACACCGCCCGCTTCGTCTGCACCACCGACGACGACATGGCGCAGCTCGCGTCGTTCTACCCCGGCGCCATGTCCGAATCGCGCAACATCAAGCTCGCCGACGTGGTCGAGCGCACCGGCGCCCCAGAACTGGTGATCATCGGCGCCAACGACCCCGAGGCGATGTTCCTGCTCACCGAGGAGTGCCGCTCGCTCGGGCTGGCGTTCGCCGCCGACCCCAGCCAGCAGCTGGCCCGGCTGTCGGGCGACGAGATCCGCAAGCTCATCGACGGCGCCACCTACCTGTTCACCAACGACTACGAGTGGGATCTGCTGCTGCAGAAGTCCGGCTGGTCGGAGGCCGAGGTGATGCAGCAGATCCAGCTGCGCGTCACCACCTTGGGTGAGAAGGGCGTCGACCTGGTCGGGCGCGACGGCACCTTCGTCCACGTCGACGTCGTCCCCGAAACCCACAAGGCCGACCCCACCGGCATCGGCGACGCCTTCCGCGCCGGCTTCCTCACCGGCCGCAGCGCCGGGCTGAGCCTCGAGCGCGCCGCGCAGTTGGCCTCGCTCGTCGCGACGCTCGTCCTCGAGGCGCCGGGTCCGCAGGAGTGGACCTGGGACAAGGACGCCGGCGTGGCGCGCCTGTCCGATGCCTACGGCCCCGACGCCGCCCGCGAGATCGCCGACGCGCTGACCTAGAGCTGGACGGGGTAGTGCGGCTCGCTGATCTGCGGGGTGACACTGCCCTCGACGAAGATCGCGTGCCAGAGCATGAAGATCAGCACGGTCCACAACCGGCGGCTGTGATCGCTGGCACCGGTGCGGTGCTCGTCGAGCATCGCGCGCACCGCGTCCGCATCGATCAGGTCGCCGGTCTGTGAGGCCGCGACGGTCTCGTACGCCCACTCCAGCAGTTCGCCGGACCGCAGCCAGTGCCGGATCGGCACCGGGAAGCCCAGCTTCGGCCGGTTGAGCACGTGCGCGGGCACCACCGGTTCCAGTGCGCGCCGCAGCGCGAACTTCGTCGTCGCCCTCGTGATCTTCTGCTCCAGCGGTAACCGCGACGCCACCGCGAACACCTCGGGATCCAGGAACGGCACCCGCAGCTCCAGTGAGTTCGCCATCGTCATCTTGTCGGCCTTGACCAGGATGTCGCCGCGCAGCCAGGTGAACAGGTCGATGTGCTGCATCCGCGCCACCGGATCCCAGCCGTCGGACTCGCGGTAGAGCGCGGCGGTGACGTCGGTGTGGGTCCAGTCCGGGGAGAATCGCTTCAGCACCGCCCGCAACTGCGCATCCGAGAAGCTGCGTGCGTTGCCGTAGTAGCGCTCCTCGAGGGTCTGGGAACCGCGGTGCAGCAGGCTCTTGCCGCGCATGCCCTCCGGCAGTGGGGCCGAGGCCCGGCGCAGCGACCGGCGCACCGGGCGGGGTAGGTATTCGAACGCCTTCAGCGACAGCGGTTCGCGGTAGATGGTGTAGCCGCCGAACAGTTCGTCGGCGCCCTCGCCGGACAGCACCACCTTGACGTGCTTGCGGGCTTCTCGGGCGATGAAGTACAGCGGCACCAGCGCCGGATCGGCCACCGGTTCGTCGAGGTACCAGACGATGGCGGGCAGCGCCTCGACGAACTCGGCCTGGCTGACCACCTTGGTGACGTGCCGGGCGCCGATCGCCTCGGCGGACGCCACCGCCACGTCGACCTCCGAGAAACCCTCGCGTTCGAAGCCGGTGGTGAACGTGATCAGCCGCGGGTTGTGCCGCATCGCGAGCGCGGCGATCGCCGTCGAGTCGATGCCGCCGGACAGGAACGCGCCCACGGTGACGTCGGCGCGCATGTGCTTGGCGACGGAGTCCTCGAGGACCGCGGTGATCTCGTCGTAGCGGGCCTGCTCGGACCCGGCCCGGAACGGTTGCGCCGCGAAGCGGGGGGCGAAGTAGCGGGTCGTCACCGGCGCCTGTCCCGGACGCATCCGCAGATAGCTGCCCGACTCCAGTCGGCGCACCCCGCGGTGCAGCGTCTCGGGTTCGGGCACGTACTGCAGCACCGTGTAGTGCTGGACGGCGCGCTCGTCGAGACCGGTGTCGAAGCCGAGTTCGTCGGCGACGGCCAGCAGACACTTCTTCTCGCTGCCGACCGCGGTGCCGCCCGGACCCGTCGCGACGTAGAGCGGTTTGATCCCGAACGGATCGCGGGCGCAGAACAGCTCACCGGAGACGGTGTCCCACAGCGCGAACGCGAACATGCCGCGCAGCCGGTTGAGCGCGGCCGGACCCCAGTGGTGGTAGGCGGCGACGATCGCCTCGCCGTCACCGTCGGTCTCGAACTGCGCTCCGAACTCCGAGCGCAGCGCCTCACGCAGTTCGAGGTAGTTGTAGATCTCGCCGTTGAAGACCAGGACGTAGCGCTGCGGCGCCTCCGCGGGGCCCCAGCGCAGCGGCTGATGGCTGTGCGCGATGTCGATGATGGACAGCCGGTTGAACCCCAGCACGATGCCCGGATCCTCGGCGTCGTCCGCCCACGTTCCCGGTTCGTCGGGCCCCCGGTGACGCATCAGGTCAGCAGCCCCCGAAACCGCGCCGACCAGCGCGGGGGAGGGCTGCGCGGACGGGTCTTTCAGGAACGCCAGCAGTCCGCACACGGCGCCAAGTATGCCCAACGCGGCGGCGATCGGGCACGACGGCACACAAAGGTCGGGTGTGTCGAGAGCCCCACCCCGGCGTGGTCTACGCTGCGTAGTATTCAACGGTGGCATTGACCGCACAGCGGTCGGCTTAGCGGACTTCTAGGAGGCGCCAACGTGACCCCTCGCGGGCTGAAGGCGGTGGCACGAAAAGCCGCACTGGTGGTGGTTCTGGGTGCCACCGCACTGGTGCTCAGTGGCTGCAGCTGGTCAGACGTGCTCGGTCTGGGTTGGCCGAAGGGCATCACGCCCGAGGCGCATCTCAACCGGGAACTGTGGATCGGTTCCATGATCGCCGCGCTGGCCGTCGGCGGCATCGTCTATGTGCTGATCTTCTGGACGAGCGCCTTCCACCGGAAGAAGGCCTCCGACACCGAATTGCCGCGCCAGTTCGGCTACAACATGCCGCTGGAGCTGGTCCTCACGGTCATCCCCTTCCTGATCATCTCGGTGCTGTTCTACTTCACCGTCGTGGTCCAGGAGCAGATGCTGGCCAAGGAGGACAACCCCGAGGTCGTCATCGACGTGACCGCCTTCCAGTGGAACTGGAAGTTCGGCTACAACAAGGTCAACTTCGCCGACGGCACCATGACCTACGACGGGGTGGACGAGGAGCGCAACGCCGCCGTCATGTCCAGCCCGGCCGAAGAGGGTGCCGGTGCGGTCGGTGAGGAAGGTGCGTCGCACACCGAGCACGGCGCGATCGCCGGACAGAACCCCGAGGACCGCAGCTACCTGGCGTTCGACGACATCGAGACGCTCGGCACCAGCAACGAGATCCCGATCCTGGTGCTGCCCTCGGAGAAGCGCATCGAGTTCCGGCTCGCCTCGGCCGACGTCGCGCACGCCTTCTGGGTGCCGGAGTTCCTGTTCAAGCGGGACGTGTACCCGAACCCCGAGCAGAACAACTCCGACAACATCTTCCAGATCAGCGAGATCACGCAGACCGGTGCGTTCGTCGGCCGCTGCGCGGAGCTGTGCGGCACCTACCACGCGATGATGAACTTCGAGGTCCGCGTCGTTCCGCCGAACGACTTCAAGGCGTACCTGAGCCAGCGTCAGGCGGGCAAGACGAACGCCGAAGCGCTGATCGCCATCAACCAGTCACCCACCGCCGTCACCACCAAGCCGTTCGACACGCGGCGCGGTGAGATGGCCCCGCAAGCGAGCAGGTAGGACTTCGCGATGCACATCGAAGCCAGGTTGTTCGAGTTCCTGACGGCGTTCTTCGCCCTGTCGGCCGTGGTGTACGCCACGCTGACCGCGATGTTCGGCGGCGGCGGCGTCGAGTGGGCGGGCACCACCGCGCTCGTGCTGACCACCGGCCTGACGCTCATCACCGGCACGTTCTTCCGCTTCGTCGCCCGTCGCCTCGACACCCGGCCCGAGGACTACGAGGACGCCGAGATCAGCGACGGCGCCGGCGAACTCGGTTTCTTCGCGCCGCACAGCTGGTGGCCGATCATGATCGCGCTGTCCTTCTCCACCGCCGCGGTGGGCGCCGCACTGTGGTTGCCGTGGCTGATCGTGGCGGGCATCGTGTTCGTCCTGGCGTCGGCCGGCGGACTGGTGTTCGAGTACTACTGGGGTCCCGAGAAGCACTGACCCACGGCCGTCACGGGCGGGAAGATCACGAATCGGGCAACACTTGACCGGCGAACCGCGCTGTGACGGTCGCCGGTCTCCCGTCGTTGGGTAGTGTTGCCGGGGCGCGGTGAGCCGTTTGCGGCGGCATGCCCGCGCCGGTGACGCAGTCGAGAAGGATAGGCGTAGATGAGCGGGCCGAATCCCCCAGGGCCGGACTCGCCGGGACCGGAAGAACCCGAGCGGGAGGGCGGCAGGCACTCGGCACCCGACGACGCGACCGAACAGGTCGGCGCCGTCGAGGAACCGGCCCCCGCCACGGGTGAGACGGAGTTCTACTCCCAGGCGTACTCCGCCCCGGAATCCGAACAGTTCAGCAGCGGACCATACGTGCCGGCGGACCCGGCGCTGTACGACTACGACAGCTACGAGCCGGCCGACCTGGTCGAGGAGCAGGGCCCCCCGCGCTGGCCGTGGGTTGTCGGGGTGACCGCGATCATCGCCGCGATCTCGCTGGTCGTGTCGGTGGCGCTGCTGGTGACCAGGACCGACACCGACCAGCTGGCCACCCCGGCGACGACTACCACGACGCCGCCCCCGCCGGTGCAGGACGAGATCACCACGACGACACCGCCGCCGCCTCCGCCCCCGCCGACGACGACGGAACCTCCACCACCGCCTCCGCCGCCGGAGACCGTGACGGTGACGGAACCGCCACCGCCGCCTCCGCCCCCGACGAGCGAAGCGCCGCCGCCCCCGCCGGAGCAGACGACGACCCAGCCGCCCCCACCGCCGACCACCACCACGCCGGCGGGACCGCGGCAGGTGACCTACTCGGTGACCGGAACGAAGGCACCAGGAGACATCATCACCGTGACCTACGTGGATGCGTCCGGCCGCCGGCGTACCCAGCGCAACGTGTACATCCCGTGGTCGCTGACCGTCACCCCGATCTCGCAGTCCGAGGTCGGCTCGGTGCAGGCGTCGAGCCTGTTCCTCGTCAGCCGGCTGAACTGTTCGATCACGACCAGTGACGGAACGGTGTTGTCGTCGAACACCGGTAACGCCGCCCAGACCAGCTGCTGATGGCATACCGCGACATGGCCGCCGCCCGTACGGGTGCGGCGGCCGAGAACCTGAACCGCATCCTGCTCGGCGTGTGTGCGGCCGTCTGGCTGATCGCACTCGGCGCCGCGGTGGCGGCGACCGTCGCGCTCACCGAGCTCGGCCGCAGCCGGCCGGCCGTTTCCTCCGACGGCGACACGCCGTGGTTGCTGTACACCGTCATCGGGGTGTCGGCCGTCGTCATCATCGGCGCCGTACCGCTGCTGCTGCGGGCGCGCCAGACGGCGCAGGCCGAGCCGGAACCGGTGGTCGTCCCCCGCGAAAGGGCCGCGGCGACAGACGAACCCGCGACGGAGAAGCTGCGTGTCACTCCGGTGGTGCAACAGGTGCCGAGCCGGCTGGATCCGGGGTTACCGACGCCGGAGATCGACCGGTTGTGGCTGCAGTGCGCGTTGGTGCTCGGCATCGCGATGGGCGTCGCGATGATCGCCATCGGGGCCGCGACCTACCTGATGGCGGTGGGCAGCGACACGATCTCCTGGGTGCTCTACGCATTGACGGCGCTGATCACGCTGGCGATGCCGGTGGCGCCGTGGTGGTATCTGCGCGAGCTGCGCGCCGTCGAGCAACCGGCTGCCTGACGCGCTAGCTCAATGCCGTCCGCGGAGTCACGCGGGACCCGCCTTCATTCCGTCGTAGAAGATCTCGATTATGCGGCCCTTCGAGAGACCGCCGTTCGGCCGACACCACCACTTCGGCTCGTCACTGATGATCAGGACCGTGACGGCACTCGAGCGTCGACGGCGAGACAGGCGAACCGGCGGTGACGCCCCAAAAGGCAGCCGCCCGAACATCTCTACGCTTCCGAGCCCACCGATTCCGGTAACCGGTACGTGCCGACACCTGCGGGCGACGGCTGCGCAGGATCAGCGTGGTCGCGACCGTCCCGACGAGGAAGAGGCCGCACGCGATGTGGAACGCCTTCGACGTACCGGGTGACCGTGGCGGCGAAGATGGTGGACAGAGCGGCGGTACCGACCGCGCCGCCGACCTGTTGCGGGTGCTCACGCCGAGCACGGGGATCGGTCCGGGAACATCGTGGGCGTAAGTGGATTCCATGGTGATCTGCCCCAGCCACGCCATCCCGGCCGGCCGCCAGCACCAGGCCGACCGGAATCAGGAGACGGGGGCCGACGCGGGGCACCAACCGCGCGTTGGCCACCGCCGCCGCCAAGCCGATGCCGGCAGCCATCGGCAGAAACGCCACCGGTGGGGTAGGGGAGTGGGACGGCGCCGAAACGAAACGGCCGCCGCGACCTCCCGTGGGAGGACCGCGGCGGCCGCCTCGTCGAACGTCTAGTGGTGCCCGTTGGAGCCGTTGCCGTGCCCGTTGGCAGAACCGTTGGTGTCGTCCTGCCGCTCGCGCAAGGCGAGGAGCGCCCGCCGATGTGAGGCGTGTGCGGCCTCGGTCAACGCCTCGTGCTCGACCAGCGGGTCGGCCTTGAGGAAGCTGCCGCTGCCCGGGGCGCCGCCCGAGCCGAGCTTGTTCATCCGCTTGGGCAGGGGAGCGCCCTGGTACTCCAGCGGAATCGGGTGCCCGTGGTCGTCGACCGGTCCGAGCGGCTGGTGCAGCTCGATGTAGGCACCGTGCGGCAGCCGCTTGATGATGCCCGTCTCGATACCGTGCTCGAGCACCTCGCGGTCGCTGCGCTGCAGCGACACCGCCCAGCGGTAGGTCACGTAGTAGACGATCACCGGCAGCACGACCATGCCGATCCGGCCGATCCACGTCGTCGCGTTCAACGAGATGTGGAACTTGAGCGCGATGATGTCGTTCATGCACGCGAAGGTCAGCAGGATGTAGAACGAGATCGCCATCGCGCCGATCGCCGTGCGGACCGGAGCGTCACGCGGACGCTGCAACAGGTTGTGGTGGGCGTCGTCCCCGGTCATCTTCTTCTCCAGGAACGGATACACCGTCAGCAACCCGAGGATCAGGCCCATCAGCACCGCGATCCACACCGGCTGCGGGATCGTGTAGTTGCCGATGTAGAACTCCCACGCCGGCCACAGGCGGATCAGGCCGTCGGTCCACATCATGTAGAAGTCCGGCTGGCTGCCCGCCGACACCTGAGAAGGCTTGTAAGGGCCCAGGACCCAGATCGGGTTGATCTGCAGCAGACCGCCCATCAGGCCGAGGATGCCGACCGTGACCGCGAAGAACGCACCGGACTTCACCGCGAAGACCGGCATGACGCGCACGCCGACGACGTTCTTCTCGGTGCGTCCCGGCCCGGGGAACTGGGTGTGCTTCTGGAACCACACCAGCGCCAGGTGGGCCGCGATGAGCGCGAGCATGATGCCCGGAATCAGCAGGATGTGCAGCGCGTAGAGCCGCGGGATGATGATCGTGCCCGGGAAGTCGCCGCCGAACAGCGCCCAGTGCATCCATGTGCCGACCACCGGGATGCCCATCGTGATGCCCGACAGCGCGGCCCGCAGACCGGTGCCCGACAGCAGGTCGTCGGGCAGCGAGTAGCCGAAGAAGCCCTCGAACATCGCCAGGATCAGCAGCAGCGAGCCGATCACCCAGTTAGCCTCACGCGGGCGGCGGAACGCGCCGGTGAAGAAGATGCGCGCCAGGTGGACCATGATCGACGCCGCGAACAGCAGCGCCGCCCAGTGGTGGATCTGGCGGACGAACAGGCCGCCGCGGACCTCGAAGCTGATGTCGAGCGCCGAGGCGTAGGCCCGCGACATCTCCACGCCGCGCAGCGGCTGGTACACGCCGTCGTAGACGACCTCGGCCATCGACGGGTCGAAGAACAGGGTCAGCCAGACGCCCGTGATCAGCAGGATGATGAAGCTGTACAGGGCGATCTCACCCAGCAGGAACGACCAGTGGGTGGGGAAGACCTTGTTCAGCTGCCGGCGCACCGCCGCCGACGGGTGGTAGCGCGAATCGATCGCATCACCCTGAGCCGCTAGCCGGGCGGCCATTTTGGAACCACTCTGTGCACTCATGATGTCTTCCGTTCCCAGAATGCCGGCCCGACGGGTTCGATGAAGTCGCCGTTGGCGACCAGGTACCCGTCCTGGTCAATGGTGATGGGCAACTGCGCGAGGGCGCGCGCAGCCGGACCGAATATGGGTTTCGCGTACTGCAGCGCATCGAACTGCGACTGATGGCACGGGCAGAGGATGCGGTTGGTCTGCTGTTCGTACAGCGATGCGGGGCAGCCCAGGTGCGAGCAGATCTTCGTGTAGGCGAACAGCTCGCCGAAGTTGAAGCTCTCCTGACCCTGCCGCTTGACCACCTTCGCCATGTCTTCGGTGCGAAGACGGATGAGCATCACCGGGTTCCGCACACCCATGATGATCTCGGTGTTCTTGTGGCTGGACTCCACCGTGGTGCCGTCACCGTCGGATTCGCGCCACGGGTACACCGTCTCCATGCCGCCGGCGTCGAGGTCTTCCGGGCGCATCTTCGCGAACGTGCCGCCGTGCCCGGTGTTTCCGGTCGCCCGCGCCAGATAGATGGTCTCGCCCTGGTACCGCGGGGTCCACCCGGAGGTCCACAGCACGGCCTTGGGTCCTTCCGCCGTCGGCACCACCGGCTTCCACGGATTCTTGATCAGGCCGCCGATGAACGCCACCGCCGTGCCGAGGCCGAACGCGCCGAGCCCGACACCCAGCGACAGTCCGATCATCTTGCGGCGCCGGATCGTCGATCCCTCGAGGGAGTCACCCAACAGCGCGGTGACCGTCTTGCGCTGGATCTCGGGGGAGCGGCCGTCGTGGCGGTCCTGGATCGAGATCTCCTCGGGGATGAAGCGCTTCTGGTAGAGCACCGCGCCGATACCGATCGCCAGGATCGACAACCCGAAGAACAGGCCATACAGCGGAGTGGCCAGCGAGTACAGGAACTCACCCTCGGAGCCGTAGGGCTTGTACTCCCACGGCCAGAACAGGAACACCAGCAGCAGCACGAGGCCGGCGACGCCGCCGATCAGCAGCCACGTCGCGACCGAACGCTCCGCACGCTTCTCGGCGCGGGTCCCCGGAACCGGCCAGCGCGGCTCCTTGAAGACGGTCTCGACGCCGTCGAGCTTGCCGCCGAGTTCGACGAGCTCCTCACGCGACATGGTGGCCAGTTCGGCGTCGGTGGGCTGACCCGGCACGCCGGCGTGGCCGGGTGCGTCGGTGCCCTTGGGTGCGTCACCGGGCGTGTTGGCAGCCGCCCGGCGCTCGTCGTCGCTCAGTTCGTCATTCATCCGTTCGTCACTCACGCCCGTGCCCCGATCCAGAGAGCCGCACCGATGACGGCCACCATGCCGATGATCCACGCCGCCATGCCTTCAGACGTCGGCCCGAAGCCGCCGAGGCCGTACCCGCCGGGGGGCGGGGTGTCGCGGGCTTCCTCGACGTAGGCGATGATGTCCCGCTTCTCCTCGGGACTGAGCTGACGTTCGGAGAACTTCGGCATGTTCTGCGGGCCGGTCTGCATCGCGGTGTAGATCTGCGCGGGCGTGGCCTCGAGTTCGGGTGCGTACTTGCCCGACGACAGTGCGCCGCCCCTGCCGGTGAAGTTGTGGCACGACGCGCAGTTCAGGCGGAACAGGTCACCACCGCGGGCGACGTTGTCGCCGATCAGGGACTGGCTGGCGATCTCGCCGTTCTCGTCGCGGGGGACGACCGGGCCGCCGCCGTTGGCCTGCACGTAGGCGCCGAGCGCATCGATCTGTGCCTCGTCGAAGTCGGCCGGCTTGTCCGGCGCCTGAGCCTCGTTGCGCCGCGCGGGCATCCGGCCCGTCGAGACCTGGAAGTACACCGCGGCCTCGCCGACACCGACCAGGCTCGGGCCGCGATCGGCCACACCCTGCAGGTTGCTGCCGTGGCAGCTCACGCAGGACAGGTCGTACAGCTCCTTACCGGTGCGCAGCAGCGCCGACTGCGACTCGTCTGCCACGGCGACCTGCGGTGCGGGCGTCAGCGTGGCGGCGACGCCACCCGCGACGCCAAGTCCGGCCAGCAGCAGCACCGCTGCCGACAGGCGCCGGCGGAACCGTCGGCGGGACTTGCTGGTCATCGAACCCCTTCTCGTCGGCTGAGGATCCTGTGAGCTTTTCGGCCCTGTGCTCGTCGAACGCATCGGCTTGCCGATCATCGAACGAAGTAGATGACGGCGAACAGCGCGATCCACACGATGTCGACGAAGTGCCAGTAATAGGACACGACGATCGCCGCGGTGGCCTGTGCCGGGGTGAACTTGCTCATCTTGGTGCGCGCGAGCAGGAACAGGAAGGCGACCAGACCGCCGATCACGTGCAGGCCGTGGAAACCGGTGGCCAGGTAGAAGACCGAGCCGTAGGCGCTGCCGGGGATCGTGGTGCCGTGCTCCACCAGGTGCAGGTACTCGTAGCCCTGACCGAGCACGAAGAACAGGCCCATGAGGAACGTGATCACGTACCAGCGGCGCAGGCCGAAGACGTCACCGCGTTCGGCGGCGAACACACCCATCTGGCAGGTGAACGACGACGCGATCAGCACCAGCGTGACGGGTACCGCCAGCGCCAGGTTCAACTCCGTCGGTGGGGGCGGCCACTCGCCGCCTGCCTGGGCGCGTGCGGTGAAGTACATCGCGAACAGACCAGCAAAGAACATCAACTCGCTGGAAAGCCACACGATGGTGCCGACACTGACCATATTCGGCCTGTTCAGCGAATGCACGCGCGAGGTGATCGCGGTTCCCGAGGTCCCAACAGCACTCGTCACACATGAAGTATGACGCTTTGTAGTTGTCGAACTCCACCCGGGTCGCCTATTCGTCACAAGTGTCGTAGGGAAGGATCCGGCGGAGCTTTGGGAAGTTCCCAGACAACGTGGGAACATCTGCGCGTGACTGATACTCCCACGTGGCCGCAGATCTTGGGGCGCTTGACCACCGCGCAGAACCTGGCGACCGGACAGGCCGGTTGGGCGATGGACCAGATCATGACCGGTGCGGCGACGCCGGCCCAGATCGCGGGGTTCGCGGTGGCGATGAAGCTCAAGCGCCCGACGTCGGCGGAGGTCACCGAATTGGCCGACGTGATGCTGCGGCACGCGCGCCGCATCCCCACCGAGACCATCGGCAACGACACCGTCGACATCGTCGGGACCGGAGGCGACGGCGCCAACACCGTCAACCTGTCCACGATGGCCGCGATCGTGGTGGCCGCTGCCGGTGTGCCGGTGATGAAGCACGGCAACCGGGCGGCCTCGTCACTGTCCGGCGGTGCCGACACCCTCGAGGCGCTCGGCGTGCGGATCGACCTGAGCCCCGATCAGGTGGCCGCCTGCGTCGCGGAGGTGGGGATCGGTTTCGCGTTCGCCAACCACTTCCACCCCTCCTACCGGCACGCGTCGGTGGTCCGCCGTGAGCTCGGCGTGCCGACCGTGTTCAACCTGCTCGGGCCGCTGACCAACCCGGCACGGCCCCGTGCCGGACTGATCGGCTGCGCCTGGGGCGAGCTGGCCGAGGTGATGGCCGGGGTCTACGCGTCGCGCAACTCCAGTGTGCTGGTGGTGCACGGCGACGACGGTCTGGACGAACTGACCACGACCACCACGAGCACGATCTGGCGGGTTCAGGCCGGCACGGTGGAGCGGTTGACCTTCGACCCGGCGGCGTTCGGTTTCCAGCGCGCCCAGCTCGCCGAGCTGGTCGGTGGCGACGCCGAACACAACGCCAACGAGGTGCGCGCGGTGTTCGGCGGCGCCAAAGGCGCGGTGCGTGATGCGGTGGTGCTCAACGCCGCGGGTGCACTGGTCGCCCACGCCGGGCTATCCAGCGACGCCAAATGGGTGCCGGCCTGGGAGGCGGGTCTGGCCCGCGCCGCCGAGACGATCGACTCCGGCGCGGCCGAACAGCTGCTCACGCGTTGGGTGCGGTTCACCCAGAAGCTCTGAGCGGTCGGTCTGTTCGGCGGCCAACCGCGCGGAGCGGGCGGTCTCGGCCCACTCCAGCCAGCGGCCCGCGGCGCCGATCGGCGTCGCGTAGCCGGGATCGCACCGCACGATGCGCACACCGGGCTGAGCCAGCCAGCGGGCGATGAGCGCAGTCTCCTCGACCAGCGCGCCACCCAGCGGCGCCGACTCCGGCAGCACGGTCTGCGCCGCGGCGGTCAGCGCGTCGACGACCGGCATCGGCGGCACGCCACGGCGCGCACAGCCGGCGGCGGCGAGGCGGCCGTAGCGCACCACCGCGAGATGCCACCCGCCGCCGCCGTCGGGCCGGGCGGCGACCAGTTCGGTCTGGTCGGCCAGTGCGCGCAGCCGCTGCCCACGCCAGAGCACCTCGATGCCCATGGCGGCGTGGTCGCGCAGCCGCGCCGCCGTCTCGTATCGGTTGACCGCGGCCAGCGCCGCGATCCCGTCGACCACCGCGCCCAGCGCCGAATGGTCGCGCCCCTCGATGAGGTCGGCGGCCCGCCGCGGCGCGGGTCCGTACGCCGCCGCATCGATGTCGCGCGGCGCCGGGCACGGTGACAGTTCGCGCTCCGCGCAGCCCGCCCCGTGGCGGGCGGCGCGCCCCAACCGGGTGGCGCAGGTCCGCACCCCGGTGAACCGGGCGAGCAGTTCGGCGGTCTGCACGGCGTCGGCGCGGGCACGGAACGGCCCGACCGCGGAGGCGTGGCGCGGGGCGCGCACCACCGAGAACCGCGGGAAGGCCTCGTCGGTGAGCACCACCCACCACCAGCGCTGCGGGAACTTGGAGCGGCGGTTGTAGGGCGGGGCGTGGGCGGCCAGCAGGCGCAACTCCCGCACCCCGGCCTCGAGGTCGTGGGCGCATTCGACATGGTCGACGCGGGTGGCCAGTGACGCCATCTCCTTCATCCGCGTCCGCGGGTCGGCTCCGGTGAAGTACTGCCCGACGCGGCGGCGCAGGTCCACCGCGGTGCCGACGTAGAGCACCTCGTCGCCGGGGCCGCGGAACAGGTACACCCCGGGCCGGTGCGGCAGCCCCTCGGCCAGCCGGCGGTTGCGGCGCTGCGCCGGCGTCACGTCGGGCAGATACGCGCGCAGGTCGGTGTAGCTGTGCACCCCCTGGTTGCCGATCCGCTCGATCAGCCCGTGCAGCACGTCCACGGTCGCCCGGGCATCGTCCAGTGCCCGGTGGGTGGGGGTCGTCGTCGCGCGGAACAACTGGGCCAGTGCCGACAACCGCACGCTGGGCGCCTCCTCACGGGTGAGCACCCGGCGGGCGAGTTTGACCGTGCACAGCACCGGGGGGCGGGGCCAGGTCAGTCGGCACTGTTCGGCGGCCGCCCGCAGGAAGCCGATGTCGAAACCGGCGTTGTGGGCGACCAGGACGGCGCCGCGGGCGAATTCGAGGAATGCGGGCATCACCGATTCGATGCGCGGTGCGGCGCACACCATCGCCGTGGTGATGCCGGTGAGCGCCACGATCTGCGGCGGGATCGCCCGACCCGGGTCGACGAGGGTGGCCAGCTCGCCGAGCACCTCACCGCCGCGGACCTTCACCGCACCGATCTCGGTGATCGCGTCGGGGCGCTCGCCGGTGGCCCGCCCACCGGTGGTCTCGAGGTCGACGACGACGAACGTGGTGTCCCGCAGCGACAGCGACTCCATGTCGAACGCCAGCTGTTCGGCCGGTTCTCCCACGGCACCGGCACTGCGCTGACCCATGCGAGAAACGTAGGGAACGGCACCGACATCGCGACGGTGCCACGCGCGGCGGACGGGTCTGTCGGTGGCCGTCGCTAGCGTGCGGGCAACCACCGATCGAGAGGACGGCAGATGCCACAGGACAACCCAGCGCACGGAGCGGAGCCGGTCGCGGACACCGACCCGGTCATCATCGACTGCGACGACTGCGCGGTGCGGGGACCGGGGTGTCGCGACTGTGTCGTGAGTGTGCTGCTCGGGGTGCCCGACACGTTGCTCGTCGACGAACGCCGCGCGCTCGAAGTGCTGGCCGAGGCCGGATTGGCACCGCGACTGCGCCTCGTTCCGATTCACCGGCAAAAGAACTCGGGGGTTGCCTGAGCGTCGTCGGGGCGGAGGTGCGGAAGAAAAACGCCCATTGCACCTGTTAAATTTGGCTCTCCTGTTGGACAAGCCCGATGCCGTTTCGTAACCTGTCTGAGACCTTTGAGCAGTTCGAGGCGGCTCGTTACGCCAGTTGAAGGACGCAATCTTGAGGCTCGTTCGCGCGCAGTGGGGCATCCGTGTTCTTAAGCGACCCGCCGTCGGTGCGATAACGGCTCTGGCCATGTTCTCCTCGCTGCTGGCCGGCAGTGCTTTCGCCGATCCAGCCGACGACGCGCTGGCAAAGCTCAACGAGCTGTCGCGCCAGGCCGAGCAGACCACCGAGGCCATGCACTCGGCCCAGCTCGACCTCAACGACAAACTGGCCGCCCAACAGGCCGCCGAGGCGCGGCACGCCGCCGACCTCGCCGCCGCCGAGGAGGCCAAGTCCCAGCTGGCGACGTTCCAGACCGCGGTGAACAAGGTGGCCGCCACCCAGTACATGGGCGGCCGCACCGACGGTATGAGTGCCATCCTCACGGCAAACTCCCCGCAGCAGTTCATCGACCAGCTGTCGGTGCAGCGGGTGATGGCCGGCGAGATGGCCGCCCGCATGGCCGGCTTCCGTGACGTGAGCGCACGGGCCGCCGCCGCGGAGGTGGCGTCCGCGAAGTCCGCGGCCGACGCCAAGACCGCCGCCGAGCAGGCCGCGCAGGTGCGGGCCGACCTGCAGAACAAGCAGAGCCGCCTGCAGACCCAGATCGCCGTGGTGAAGGCACAGTACGAGTCGCTCACCCCCAACCAGCGCGAGGCGCTCGCCGCCCTGCCGCCCGCGCCCCCGGTGCCCGCGCCGCCGGTCGCGGTGCCGCCCGCCAACGATCCCGGTGTGCTGGCCGCCCCGCCGGGGGCGATTCCTCCCGGTGACATTGCTCCGCCTCCGGGTGGGCCGACGCGCGCCGTCGCCGTACAGGCCGCGCTCAGCCGCATCGGCTCGCCGTACTCGTGGGGCGGATCCGGTCCGAACGCGTTCGACTGCTCCGGCCTGGTGATGTGGGCCTTCCAACAGGAGGGCATCTCGCTGCCGCACTCCAGTCAGGCGCTGGCCCGCGGCGGGCAGCCGGTGTCGATGGACCAGATGCAGCCCGGTGACCTCGTCACCTACTATTCGGACGCCTCGCACGTCGGCATCTACATCGGCGACGGAATGATGGTGCACGCGTCGACCTACGGCACGCCGGTACGCGTCGCCCCCGTCAACAACGCGCCGATCCACAACGTGCGCCGCTATTAGGACCGGCCGCCATTAGGCCGCGACGACTACTGCTCGGCCTGTTACTGGCCGAGTTCCTCTCCGCGGTCCTGCTGCTCGGCCGTTCCGGACCGACCTCGCCGTCGCCGCCGCTCGCGGCGGTCGCCGACCCGCCGGCCGCGGCGGGCCCTGCGAGCACCACGATGCAGCTGCCCGACGGCAGGCACGCGGAGCTCATCGCGCTCGGCGGCGCGCACAGCGCACCGCTGCTCAACCGGATCGCCGCCGAGCTCCCGGCCGCCGCCGACGCGGTGAGCGCCTTCTGGGGTCCGGACTGGCGGCGCGAGGTCGTGGTCGTGGCGACGGCCTCCGACCCGCAGTTCGCCGCGCTCGCCGGCGGGGGAGCCGACATCGCCGCCGCGACCACCGCCGATCGCATCGTATTCGCCCCCGGTGCGGCCGCCATGACCGACGATCCGCTGCGGATCGTGGTGCGCCACGAGCTGTTTCACCACGCCGTGCGCGACGTCACCGCCGCCGACGCGCCGCGCTGGCTGACCGAGGGTGTCGCCGACTACCTGGCGCGCCCGCCGGACGCGGCGCCTGCCCCCGATCCGCGGACCGCGTTGCCGTCCGACACCGACCTCGACACCCCAGGGCCCGCCCGGTCGCTGGCGTACGACCGGGCCTGGCGGTTCGCCTCATACGTCGCCGACCGGTACGGCCCGCAGCGGCTGCGGGCTCTGTACGTGCACGCCTGCGGCCCTGGCCATTCCGATGTGGCCACCGCCGTGCGCGAGACGCTGGGCGCCGACCTCGACGCGGTGCTGGCCGGATGGCGGCACTGGCCGCAGGGCTAATCTGAGCTCGATGGCCCGCGTCCTGCTCGTCACCAACGACTTTCCGCCGCGCGCCGGCGGCATCCAGAACTATCTCGAGGCGTTCGTCGAGCATGTGGTGGCGGCGGGGGCGCACGAGGTCACCGTGTACGCGCCGACGTGGAAGAACGCCGAGGACTACGACCGGACGGCCGCATTCGAGGTGGTGCGCCACCCGGGCACGCTCATGCTGCCGGAACCGTCGGTGGCGGGCCGGATGCGCGGGCTGATCGCCGCCCGCGACATCGACACCGTCTGGTTCGGCGCCGCCGCGCCGCTGGCCCTGCTCACGCCGATCGCGCGGCGCGCGGGAGCCGGCCGGGTGATCGCCAGCACGCACGGCCACGAAGTGGGCTGGTCGATGCTGCCGGTCGCCCGAACGGCGTTGCGCCGCATCGGCGACACCACCGATGTGGTCACGTTCGTCAGCCGCTACACCCGGGGCCGGTTCGCCTCCGCCTTCGGCCCGCGTGCGGCGCTGGAGCATCTGCCGCCCGGAGTCGACACCGACCGGTTCGCCCCCGACCCGGCCGCGCGGACGGAGTTGCGGGCCCGCTACGGACTGGGTGAGCGTCCGGTGGTGGTGTGCCTGTCGCGGCTGGTGCCCCGCAAGGGACAGGACATGCTGATCCGGGCGCTGCCCGCGATCCGTCGCCGGGTGCCGGATGCGGCGCTGGTGATCGTCGGCGGCGGGCCGTACCGCGCGGCGCTGCAACGCCAGGCGCAGCAACACGGCGTCGACGAGCACGTGCGGTTCACCGGCGGCGTGCCCGGTGAGGAGCTGCCGGCCCACCATGCGATGGCCGACGTGTTCGCGATGCCGTGCCGCACCCGCGGCGCCGGCCTGGATGTCGAGGGGCTCGGCATCGTGTACCTGGAGGCGTCGGCGTGCGGGGTGCCGGTGGTGGCGGGCCGCTCCGGGGGCGCCCCGGAAACGGTGCGCGACGGCGAGACCGGGTTCGTCGTCGACGGCACCGACACCGGGGCGGTCGCGACCGCGGTCGGTGACCTGCTGGCCGACCCGGATCGCGCGGCCGCGATGGGTGGGCAGGGCCGCAGGTGGGCGCTCGAGAACTGGCAGTGGTCCACCCGCGCCGCCCGGCTGACCGAACTGCTTCAGCTGTAGGGCGGCAGCCGCGAATCGTCCTCGGCGTCGAGCAGCGCCGCCGCGCGCAGCGCCAGCCACAGTGCGGCCACCGCATCGGTCTCGGCGAGGTTGAGGCCGGTCAGGTCCGCGATCCGTTTCATCCGGTAGAGCACCGTCTGGCGGTGCACGCACAGCGCCGTGGCGGTCAGTTGCAGGGAGCGCTGGTTGCGCAGATAGGCGTCGAGCGTCGCGACCAGGTTGGACTGATGCTGTTCGTCGTAGGTGCGCAACGGGGCGAGCACCCGGTCGACGAGGGCCTGGGCGTCGCCGACGTTGGACAGCCCGAGCCAGGGTTCCTCACTGCCGTACCGCGAGACCGGGATATCGCGGCGGCTCGCCAGTGAGCACGCCCACGACGCCTCGCGGATCGCCTCCTGGAAGCGGCTGATCGAGCCGAGGCGCGCGCTGACACCGATACGCGCCGACGGCCCCAACGCCCGCGACAGCACCGCTTCGAAACCCGACCGGTCGGGCACCAGCGCGTACAGCAGCCCCTCGCGCAGTGTGCAGAGATAGGGGATGTCGTTGCGCCACAACGAGTTGTGCACGGTCAGCGCCCGGCTCTCGTCGCTGCTGCGGGCCGCGGCCAGGACGGTCCGTGCGGGGTCGAGGCGCAGTTCGCCGAGCCGCGACTCGACCGCGTGCCGATCGATCCGGTTCTCCAGCAGCCGTTCCAGCAGTGCGGCGCGCTCACGGCGTTCGTGTTCGAGCACCAACTGCACCTCCGACAGCTCGAGGCTGATGACGGTCGCGGTGTGCTGTAGGCGAATCGGATCGACGCGGTCGTCGCGGCGCGGGATGACGACCAGAGCGGCTTCGGGATGGCGCTGGATGTCGGTGAGCATCGCCTGCTGCGCGCCACCGGCGGGCAGTCCGTACACCCCGGCCGCGACGTTGGTCGAGGAGTCCGACAACTCGACGACCGCCTCCCGCAGGTGCGGGTCCAGCGGTGCCGTGTGCGGAAACCACGGATCACCGGTGCGGCGATCGCAGACGTGCAGTTCGCACCCCAGCTCGCGCGCCAGCGCCGCGACGAGATCGGCTGAGCTGGAGGCGCTTCCGATGTGCCGCCGCAGCAGATCGTAGATCCGCATTGTGCGCGACAACCGGCTCGACTGGTCGAGCAGCGTCGCTTCGGCGACCGCCCGCGAAATGGCCACGAACGGAAGGGGATAGCGGATCCGCAGCACCGGGAATCCCAGTCGGTCGCTTCGGCGGGTGAACCGCTGCGTCAGCCGCGGGCAGTACATCTTGTCGCCGATCGCCAGCCCCGCGACGCCGGACTCGTCGAGGTGGGTGAGCAGCGACTCCTGGTCGGTGGCCGTCTTCGGGAACGACAGCCCGTTGGTCATGAGCAGTTCGCCACCGGTGATCCACCGCCACGGTTCGGGCAGGTCGGAGGTGTGGGTCCAGGACACCGCCCGGCCCAGTCCGGTCGCCCCCGACAACACCTCAAGACCGAGGTGCGGCATCTCGACGAGGTCACCGACCGTGATCGACACACCCGGCCCCTTTGTGCAGATGCTCAAACATCATCTGTGAAGTGTGTCAAACGTCGACTCGACACGTCCGGTGGCCGGCCGCACGCTGAGCCAATGCCCCATTCCGGTCATCTGATCGACGATGCGCCGATCACCGCGTTCCACAGGAAACTCACCGTGTTCTCGTCGGGTGGACCGTTCATCGACGGCTACGCGCTGTCGATCATCGGCGTCGCCCTGATCACCCTGCAGCCGGCGATGGATCTGAGCTCGACCGAGCTCGGGCTCATCGGTGCCGCCAGCCTGATCGGCATCTTCGTCGGCGGCGGGCTCTTCGGGTACCTGACCGACCGCATCGGACGCCACCTGATGTACATCGTCGACCTGCTCGCGCTGGCGGTGTTCTCGGTGCTGTCCGCATTCGCCGGTGAACCGTGGCAGATCATCGTGCTGCGGTTCCTGCTCGGTGTGGCGATCGGCGCGGACTATCCGATCGCCACCTCGCTGCTCGCCGAGTTCCTGCCGAAGAAGCAGCGTGGCCGGTACCTCGGCGGCATGTTCGTCGTGTGGGCGCTGGGCGCGGCGGTCGCCTACGTGGTCGGATTCCTGTTGCGCGACTGCGGGTCCGACGCCTGGCGGTTGCTGCTGGCGAGTCCGGCGGTGTTCGCGGTGATCACGCTGATCGCCCGGCTCGGCACCCCGGAGTCACCCCGGTGGCTGCTGTCCAAGGGCCGGCGCGAGGAGGCCGATGCCGCCATCAAACAGGCGTTCGGCCCGCAGTACGGGGTCGACGACCTCACCGAGGAGAACGTCGCCACCACCTCGTTCACGCGGGTCTTCAAACGCCCGTATCTGCGTCGGACGGTGTTCGTGTCGGTGTTCTGGACCGCACAGGTGATCCCGCTGTTCGCGGTGTACACCTTCGCACCGGAGCTGATGTCCTCGTTCGGCCTGGAGGGGGACTCGAACCTCTACGGCGGGTCGCTGATCATCGCGCTGCTGTTCGTCGTCGGCGGGATCCCGGGCCTGTACCTGGTCGAGCGGATCGGCAGGCGCGCCCTGCTGGTGTGGTCGTTCGCGATCATCGCCGTGGCCCTTGCCGTCCCGGCCGTCGTACCGGGCGTCCCGCCTCTGGTGTTCTTCCTCGCCCTGGCGGTGTTCGCGCTCGCGTCCGGGGCGTCGAGCTTCCTGGAGATCGTCTATCCCAACGAACTGTTCCCGACGGAGGTCCGCGCCACCGCGGTCGGCGTGGGCACGGCGATGAGCCGAATCGGATCGGCCGGCGGCACCTACCTGATGCCCATGGCGCTGACCGCGCTCGGCCCGGGCGGCGCGCTGGGGATCGGTGCCGCCGTGACGCTGGTCGGCTTGCTGGTCGCGGTGTTCATGGCCCCCGAGACCCGCAACGTGGGGCTCACCGACTGCGCCACCTCCGATGACCAGACCACGACCACGAAAGTGACGTCATGACCGACCACATCCTGGGCGCCGTGCCCGCCACCGAGGTGCCGCGCTATGCCGGCAAGAGCACCTTCGCCCGAATCGCCGACATCGGTGAGGTCAGCGATTACGACATCGCCATCCTCGGCGTCCCGTTCGACGGCGGCACCTCCTACCGGCCCGGCGCCCGGTTCGGCCCCATGGGGGTGCGGCAGGCCGCCCGCACGCTGCGCCCCGGCTACCACGTCGAACTCGGTGTCGCCCCGCTGGAGCGGGTGCAGGTCGTCGACGCCGGTGACGTCACCGTCACGCCCTACGACATCGCCGAGGCGTGCCGCCAGATCCAGAACCACGCCTCCGACATCCTCGGTGGCGGCGCCCGCCGCATCGTGTCCATCGGCGGCGACCACACCATCGCGCTGCCCAACCTGCGGGCGCTGCACGCGGTGCACGGCCCGGTGGCGCTGGTGCATTTCGACGCCCACCTCGACACCTGGGACACCTACTTCAACGCTCCTGTCACCCACGGCACGATCTTCCGCCGGGCGTTCGAGGAGGGCCTGCTGGTCGAGGACCACTCGATCCACGTCGGCATCCGGGGGCCGATCTACGACCAGATCGACCTGCGCGACGACGCGGAGATGGGCTTCAAGATCATCCGGGCGGGTGACCTCGACGTCATCGGCATCGACGCCGCGGTGGACACCGTGCGACGCCGCGTCGGCGACGCCCCGGTCTATCTGTCCATCGACATCGACGTGTTGGACCCGGCGTTCGCGCCCGGCACCGGCACCCCGGAATCCGGCGGACTCACCGCCCGCGAACTGTTGCGGATGCTGCGCCGGCTGCACGGGCTCAACATCGTCGGCGGTGACGTGGTCGAGGTGGCGCCCGCCTACGACCACGCCGAGATCACCTGCGTTGCAGCGGCAACCGTCGTGTTCGACCTGGTGTCGCTGATGGTCCCGGCGGCGCCTAGCTAGCCGGTGTAGAGGGCTTCGATGTCGGCGGCGAACTTCTCGACGACGACCTTGCGCTTGACCTTCAGCGTCGGGGTCAGCTCGCCGGTGTCCTCGGTGAAGTCCACCGGCAGGATGCGGAACTTGCGGATCGCCTCGGCCTTCGACACCGCCTGATTCGCCTGTCTGACGGCGGTGTCGATCTCGGCGAGCAGATCGGGGTCGGTGGCCAGGTCGCCCACTGAGGCGCCGGGCTCCTTGCCGTTGCGCTGTTTCCAGCCTTCGAACGCTTCGGGATCGATGGTGATCAGCGCACCCACGAACGGCCGGGCGTCGCCCACCGCCATGGCCTGGCTGATCAGCGGATGGGCCCGCAGCTGATCCTCCATGACCGCGGGCGCGACGTTCTTGCCGCCTGCGGTCACGATGATCTCCTTCTTGCGCCCGACGATCGTGAGGAACCCGTCGCTGTCGATGGCGCCCAGGTCGCCGGTGTGGAACCAGCCGTCGGTGAAGACCTTCGCGGTCTCCTCCTCGTTGCGCCAGTAGCCGCCGAACACCACGCCGCCGGAGACCAGCAGCTCGCCGTCGTCGGCGAGTCGCATGCTGTTGCCCGGCAACAGCTTTCCGACCGAACCGATCTTGATGTCGCCGACGCGGTTGACGGTGATCGCGGCGCTGGTCTCGGTCAGCCCGTAGCCTTCGTAGATGGTCAGGCCGACACCGCGGTAGAAGTGTCCGAGGCGCGCGCCCAGCGGTGCTCCGCCGGAGATGGCGGCACGGCATTCGCCACCCAGTGCCGCGCGCAGCTTGCCGTACACCAGCCGGTCGAACAGCGCGTGGCGGGCACGCAGCAGCAGACCCGGCCCGCCGGCGTCCTGAGCGCGGCTGTACTCGATCGCCGTCGCGGCGGCGATGTCGAAGATGCGGCCCTTACCGTCGTTGCGGGCGTTCTGCTCGGCGGTGTTGTAGACCTTCTCGAACACCCGGGGCACCGACACCACCAGCGTCGGCTTGAAGACCCCGAACATCGGGACGAGGTTCTTGATGTCGCTGGTGAAACCGAGGGTCACCTTGTTGGCGAACGCCGCGATCGTGATGGCCCGGGCCAGCACGTGCGCCAGCGGCAGGAACACCAGCATCCGCTCGCCCTTGTTCAGCTGGGTTTGGAAACAGCTCTTGGCGCCCCGGATCTCGTAGACCAGGTTGGCGTGGGTGAGCTGGCAGCCCTTCGGCCGGCCCGTGGTGCCGGAGGTGTAGATCATCGTGGCCGGTTCGGCGGAGCGGATGCCGGCCAGCCGGTTGTCGAGTTCCTCCGGCGCCAGGTCGCGGCCCGCCTCGGCCAGCGCGTCGAGGGCGGCCTGTCCCGAACCCTCGATGCGCAGCACCGTGCGCAGCTCCGGCAGGTCCTTGCGAAGCTGCTCGATCTTGTCGGCGTGGGCGTCGTTCTCGGCGATCGCGAGCACCGCACCGGAGTCGGACAGCACCCAGCGGATCTGCTCGGCCGAGGACGTCTCGTAGATGGGCACGGTCAGTGCGCCGACGGCCAGGATCGCGAAGTCGATGATCGGCCACTCGTATCGGGTCGCCGACAGTAGTGCGACGCGGTCACCCGGCTGTACGCCGGACGCGATCAGACCCAGTGCGGTCGCGCGGATCTGGGCGGCGGCCTCGGCGCAGGTGACATCGGTCCAGACGCCGTCGATCGACCGACGGAAGATGACGTGGTCGGGATCGTCGCGCTCGTGGTCGAACACGGCACTCACCACGGTGTCGCGTTCCCCGACGGTGAACGGCGCGGGCACACTGAACTCAGGCACGCCCTTCAGCGTAGTCGGCCCCTGGTCGCGGGCCGGTGGTCGTGTGTGAAGCTTGGGAGACGATGAACAGCATCCAGATCGCCGACGAGACGTTCGTTGCCGCCGACCCCGCTGAGGTGGGCCGCGCTGTCGCCGAACCGGCGAACTGGCGGCGGTGGTGGCCGGATCTGCGTCTGACGGTCGTGGAGGATCGCGGCCCGGTCGGGCACCGCTGGACGGTGACCGGGGCGCTGATCGGGACCATGGAGGTCTGGCTCGAGCCGGTGCTGGACGGGGTGGTGCTGCACTACTTCCTGCACGCCGAACCGGCGGGTGCCTCGGCCAGGGAACTGGCCTGGAGGAAGCTCGCCAAAGCCAACCACGACCGGCGGGTGGCGGGTAAGAAGATGGCGTTCGAGCTCAAGCGGACCCTGGAGGCATCGCGGCCGGTGGGGGTGTCGCGGCTGGCCTGACGGTGGGTTGGGCCGCGGACGTGAGGGTACATTTCGGCTTGAGGAGGACGGGGCACGTGGCGGACAAGACGGCGCAGACGATCTACATCGATGCCGATCCTGCGACGGTGATGGACGTGATCGCCGACATCGGGTCCTATCCCGACTGGGTCAAGGAGTACCGGGAGACCGAGGTGCTCGAGACCGACGCCGAGGGTTACCCCAAGACGGCGCGACTGGTCCTCGACGCCGCCGTCCTCAGGGACACCATGGTGCTGTCGTACCAGTGGCCGGCCGACCGGAAGTCGGTGACGTGGACGCTGGTGTCGAGCTCTTTGCTGAAATCCCTCGACGGCGCATACCGGCTCACTCCGAAGGGCTCGGGCACCGACGTCACCTACGAGCTCGCGGTCGACCTGATGATCCCGATGATCGGCCTGCTCAAACGCAAGGCGGAGCGCCGGCTGACCGAGACCGCGCTCAAGGATCTGAAGAAACGGGCCGAGGCTGAGTGAACTCGAGTGGCGCCGCGGGCCGCATCAGCCTGTTCGTCGGCAAGGGCGGGGTAGGCAAGTCCACGCTCGCGACGGCGACCGCCGTACGCGAGGCGCGGGCCGGCGCGCGGGTGCTGATCGTCTCGACCGACCAGGCCCATTCCACCGGTGACGTGCTGGGCGTCCCGGTCACCCCGACCGGCAGGCGCGAGCCGACCCGCATACTCGCCGAACTCGACGCGGGCACGCCGGACGCCGGCGGCTCGCTCGATGCGCTGGCGCTGGACACGCTGGCGCTGCTGACCGAGCGCTGGCGGGAGATCGCCGGGCCACTCTGTGCCCGGTTCCCCGACTCCGACCTGGGAGACGTTGCGCCGGAAGAACTCTCGGCGCTGCCCGGGGTGCAGGAGGTGCTCGGCCTGCACGAGGTGGCCGAGCTGGCGGACAGCGGACGCTGGGAGCACGTCGTCGTCGACTGCGCCTCGACCGCCGACGCCCTGCGCATGCTGACCCTGCCCGGCACGCTCGCGCTCTACCTGGAGCGGGCCTGGCCGCGGCACCGCCGCCTGTCGCGGGCGGCCGACGATGCGGCGGCGGCGGCGATGGTCGACCTCGTCGAGCGGATCGACGCGGCCACCCAGCGGCTGGGTGTGTTGCTCACCGACTCGTCACGAGTGGGCGCGCACCTGGTGCTCACCCCCGAGCGGGTGGTGGCGGCGGAGGCTTCCCGCACGCTGGGCTCGCTGGCGCTCATGGGCGTGCGGGTGGCCGAGCTGATCGTCAATCAGGTTCTGCTCGAAGATGATTCGTTCGAGTACCACAACCTTCCCGAACACCCGGCGTTCGACTGGTACGCCGAACGCATCTCCGAGCAGAAGGCTGTGCTCGAACACGTCGACACCGCGATCGGCGACGTGGCGCTCGTCCTGGTGCCGCACCTGGCGGGGGAGCCGATCGGGCCCAAGGCGCTCAGTGAACTGCTCGACGCGGCGCGACGGCGCGACGGTTCCGCACCGCCGGCACCCGTGCGGCCGGTCGTCGACCGGGAATCGGGAACCGGCCTGGATGCGGTGTACCGGCTGCGGCTAGAGTTGCCACAGGTCGACTCCGCCGGGCTCACGCTGGGCCGGGTCGACGACGACCTGATCATCGGCGCAGGCGGGATGCGGCGCCGGGTCCGACTCGCATCCGTGTTGCGCAGGTGCATCGTCACCGACGCGGCACTGCGGGGAAGCGAGCTGACCGTGCGATTTCGACCGAATCCGGAGGTGTGGCCGGCGTGAGCGCTGATCATTCCGACCTCGGTCCCGAGCTCAAGGCGCTGGCCCAGGCGATACTCGCCCGCGTCGACCCCGCGATCCGGTTCGCCGCCGCCCGGGCCGCGGCCGGCGGTGACCGGGCGGGCAGCTGCCAGCAGGTGTGGTGCCCGGTCTGTGCGCTGGCCGCGCTCGTTCAGGGCCAGCAGCATCCGCTGCTCGACATCGTCGCCGAGCACAGCGTCGCATTGCTCGACGTGTTGCGCGCGCTGGTCGACGACATCGACGCGGCCGGTCCGCCGTCCCCTCCCGAACCGTCCCCCCCCAGCCCCACATGTGCATACGACGCGCCTCCGCCGCCGCCCGGGCCAGGTCGTTACCAGCACATACCGGTGACCGTGCAGGAGTGACGTCGCTGCTGTGGTCGCGTCCACAGCGCCTGGGTAAAGTTGTCGCAGAGCACCGGCCGGTGCATCCGATGCGGAGGGCCCATGTGGTATTGGCTGTTCAAGTACATCTTCATGGGTCCGTTGCTGTACCTGCTCGGCCGGCCGAAAGTGCAAGGGCTGGAATATCTTCCCCGTTCGGGAGCGGCCATCCTGGCCAGTAACCACCTCGCCGTCGCCGACAGCTTCTACCTGCCGCTGGTGGTGAGCCGGCGGATCACCTTCCTGGCCAAGTCGGAGTACTTCACCGGCACCGGTCTCAAGGGCTGGTTCCAGCGGTGGTTCTACACCGTCGCCGGGCAGGTGCCGATCGACCGGACCGACGCCGACTCCGCCCAGAGCGCGTTGAACACCGCCAAGCGCATCCTCGACTCGGGGAAACTGCTCGGCATGTACCCGGAGGGCACCCGCTCACCCGACGGCCGGCTGTACAAGGGCAAGACCGGCCTGGCCCGGCTCGCGCTGGAGACCGGGATGCCGGTCATCCCCGTCGCGATGATCGGCACCGACGTGGTCAACCCGCCCGGCAGCAAGATGTGGCGCTTCGGCAAGGTCGAGGTGAAGTTCGGCAAGCCGATGGACTTCAGCCGGTTCGAGGGCCTCGCCGGCAACCGCTTCATCGAGCGCGCCGTGATCGACGAGGTCATGTACGAGCTGATGCAGCTGTCGGGTCAGGAGTACGTCGACCTCTACGCGGCCGACGTCAAGGAGGGCACCGCGGTGGCTCAGCCCGCCGCGCGACTGCCCGAGGCCGCCGCCGGCTGAGCCGCCGCCACCGGTTCGGGCCGGTGCGTCGACCGCGCGGACAGCGTGCCCGCCGCCACGACGACCAACAGCGCCCACCACACGTACGAGCCGCCGGCCACCTGGCGCCACAGCGCCGCGGAGGTCTCGCGGTGTTCGGGCAGCAGGGTGATCGGCGACCACACCATCAGCGCGAACCCCACCGCGCCGGCCACGGCCAGCGCCCGGTGCCGGGTGCGGTAGGCCACCACGGCGGTCACCAGCACTGCGGGCAGCGACCACACCCAGTGGTGCGACCACGACACCGGTGAGACCACCAGCCCGAACATCGCCACGCACACCAGGGCGAGCACCGGTTCGTCGGCCCGCAGGGCCCGACGCGCCGCCCAGATCGTCAGGCCCAGCACGGCGAAGCATGCCAGCACCCACATCGTGAACCGGAGGTCCTCGCCCAGGCCCAGCCGCGCCAGCGCGCCGGCGATGTTCTGGTTGGTGTTGAGTGTGGCCGTGCCGATGCGATCGGTGTTGCTCACCGTCTCGGTCCAGTACTCCCACGAGTCCCGCCAGGCCAGCGCGAAGCCCAGCAGCGTCAGCCCGATCACCGACGCCGCGCTCACCACCAGGGCGCGGATGTCGCGGCGCAGCAGGAAGTACAGCAGGAAAACCGCCGGGGTGAGCTTGAGCGCGATCGCCAGCCCGAGCAGCAGGCCGCGCGGCCACGGCGTGCGCCGCGGCACGCAGTCGGCGATCACCAGCGTCATGAGCACGACGTTGATCTGCCCGAAGTCGACGTTGGCCTCGATCGGCTCGAAGTGCACGACCGCCACGGCGACGATGGCGGCGGCCAGCCACAGCCGCCGCGACCACGCGGGTTGTGACGTGGCCCGCGACACGGCCCAGACGTCGAGGCGGGTCAGCACGATCAGGACCGCGACGATCAGCAGGAGCAGGGTGATCACGGTGATCACCACGCTGGCCGCCGGCAGCGACATCACCGCGAACGGCGCGAAGATGATCGCCGCGAGCGGGGGATAGGTGAACGGCAGGTCGAGGCCGCCCTGGGTGGCGAACATCGCCCCGTCGGCGTAGAGCGGAGCACCGTCGAGCCAGGCCCGCCCGCCCATCCGGTAGACGTCGATGTCGATCCGGTAGGGCGTGTGTCCGAGCATCCGCCAGCCGGCCCAGCCGAGCGCGACGAGGGTGAGGAGGCAGAACGTCCGCCAGGCGAGGGTTGGCGCCCAAGCAGGCGACCGCCGAGTACTCATGTCGCGACCAGACTATCGGGGGCCTGCGGCGAGTCGGCCGGTATCCCGGTCGCGCCACGCGCAGGTCGGCGTAAGTTTTCGGGCGTGCACCTGACCCTGCAGCTGGACTTCCTCACCCGAGATCGCCTCCCGCTGCTGTGCTGCCTGGTCGCCTTCATCCTCACCTTCTTCGTGACACGCACGATCGTGCGCTACATCAGGCGGCACGCCGACAGCGACGCGCCCCGCCGGTGGTGGCAACCCCGCAACATCGCCGGGACGGGCGGGACGCACATCCATCACGTGGTGATCGGGGTGATCCTGGTGATGGTGTCCGGACTCACCATGGTCACGTTGGCCGTCAACGGGGGAGTACCCGAGTTCACGGCGGCGGCAATCCTTTTCGGCATAGGTGCCGCGCTGGTGCTCGACGAGTTCGCCCTTATCCTGCATCTGTCGGACGTGTACTGGTCGGAGGACGGCCGCACCTCGGTGGATGCGGTGTTCGCCGCCGTCGCGGTCGCCGGCCTGCTGATCCTCGGCTTCAACCCGCTGTCGTTCTTCGACATCGGGATCTGGCGCGACGACCACAGCGTGGTGGCGCGGGCGACCGTCGTCGCGCTGGCCGCGGCGACCCTGGCGCTCGCCGTGGTGGTGCTGCTGAAGGGCAAGGTGTGGACCGGCCTGGTGGGTATGTTCATCACGCCGCTGCTGGTCGTCGGCGCGGTGCGGCTGTCGCGTCCGCATGCGCCGTGGGCGCGTTGGCGTTATACGAACCGGCCGCGCAAGATGCACAGGGCGCTCGAACGGGAGCGCTGGCTGCGCAGACCGGTGGTGCAGGCGAAACTGTGGGTGCAGGACGCCGTCGCCGGGATGCCCAGGTTCCCCGACGATGCGAAGGTCGATGAGCAGTTGGACCGAGAGATCCACGCCGCCCCCGCGCCGCAGAAGGCGCCGGCGGTCGAGAAGGCCGGCGTGTAGTGCGGTATTTCTACGACACCGAGTTCATCGACAACGGCCACACCATCGAGCTCATCTCGATCGGTGTGGCCGCCGAGGACGGCCGCGAGTACTACGCGGTGTCCACCGAGTTCGACCCGGAGCGGGCCGGCACGTGGGTGCGCAAACACGTGCTGCCCAAACTGCCGTCGCCGGCCTCGAAGTCGTGGCGGTCGCGCCGCGAGATCCGCTCCGATCTCGAGGACTTCTTCGGCATCGACGGCGACGAGCCGATCGAGCTGTGGGCGTGGGTCGGCGCCTACGACCACGTGGTGCTCTGCCAGCTGTGGGGCCCGATGACCGCGCTGCCGCCGGCGATTCCGCGTTTCACCCGCGAGCTGCGCCAGTTTTGGGAGGACCGGGGATCGCCCCGGATGCCGCCGCGGCCGCGTGACGCCCACGACGCGCTGGTCGACGCCCGGCACAACCTGCTGCGCTTCCGGACGATGACCGGTTCGGCCTAGAAGAACGTGCTGGTGTGCGTCTCGGTCCCGTTGTCGCAGGTGATGTCGACGGGCCGGTCGCGGAACTCGGGGATGGCCGGCACGATCCGCAGGTCGAACGTGGAGTTGGCCTCCAGGCGGAACGTGCGGGTGTAGAAGTCGGAGCGGTACTCGCACTGCGAGGTCACCCCGCTGCGGTCCGTGATGTGGGCGACCAGACCGCCGATCACCGGGTCGAAGGAGATGGTGGGCCCCGCTTTGGGCGCCTGCGTGACGCAGGTGATCCGGGCGTCCCACGGCACCGGAGTGTCTCCGCCGGGGCGGGTGCCGGTGACCGATCCGTCGGGGTTCACCCGCCCGTCGAACGGCACCGTGCTGCCGGCATCGGAGAACACGATCCGCACGGTGCCGTCGGGGCGGACCTCGCCCTGGACCGTCCCCTGATCGTTGAGTCCGTTGGTCTTGCGCCAGGTGGCGGGGGAGTTCACCGCGGCCGCGTTCGACCCGGTGAAGGTGAGCTGTTCGCCGGTGCCCTGCCCGACGGTGACGATGCCCCCGGGAAAACCCCACTGCTGGCAGTCGCCCGGGGCGAGCGGGACGGGCGGCATCGCGTGCGCGGGAACGACGGCGGTGCACAGACCGGCCGCCCATACCGCCGCGGCGGCCGCGATCAGCGGCGGCCCGGCCCTGTGCTTGTCGACGGTGGACATCGGCTGCTCCTTGTCTGATGGACGGCTGTGACGAAATCCACGCTCGACGTGTCGCGGCACCCGAGCAATAGGGCGTTTCCCTACGGTTCGGACCCCGCACGCAGGTAAAGGCCCTTGTTGTGCCCGGTTACCATGAGTGGGTGAACTGGACCGTCGACATCCCCATCGACCAGCTCCCCGACCTGCCGCCCCTGCCGGAGGAGCTGCGTCAGCGCCTCGACTCGGCGCTGGCCAAACCGGCGGTCCAGCAGCCGAGCTGGGACGCCGACGCCGCCCGCGCCATGCGCACGGTCCTCGAGAGCGTTCCTCCGGTCACCGTGGCGTCGGAGATCGAGAAGCTCAAGGGTCTGCTCGCTGACGTCGCTCGCGGCGAAGCGTTCCTGCTCCAGGGCGGCGACTGCGCCGAGACCTTCGTCGACAACACCGAACCGCACATCCGCGCCAACATCCGCACGCTGCTGCAGATGGCCGTCGTGCTCACCTACGGCGCCAGCATGCCGGTGGTCAAGGTGGCCCGCATCGCCGGCCAGTACGCCAAGCCGCGCTCGTCCGACATCGACGCGCTGGGCCTGAAGTCCTACCGCGGCGACATGATCAACGGGTTCGCCCCTGACGCCGCGGCTCGCCAGCACGACCCGTCGCGGCTGGTGCGGGCGTACGCCAACGCCAGCGCGGCGATGAACCTCGTCCGCGCGCTGACCTCGTCCGGGATGGCGGCGCTGCAGGGGGTGCACGACTGGAACCGCGAGTTCGTGCGGACCTCGCCCGCCGGTGCCCGGTACGAGGCGCTCGCCGGGGAGATCGACCGGGCACTGACGTTCATGAGCGCCTGCGGTGTCGCCGACCACAACCTGCAGACCGCCGAGATCTTCGCCAGCCACGAGGCGCTGGTGCTCGACTACGAACGCGCCATGCTGCGCCTGTCCAACGACTATCCCGTCCAGGCGCCCGAGCCGCGGCTCTACGACCTGTCGGCGCACTACGTCTGGATCGGTGAGCGCACCCGCCAGCTCGACGGCGCCCACATCGCGTTCGTCGAGACCATCGCCAACCCGATCGGGGTCAAACTCGGCCCGACCACCAGCCCCGAGTTGGCCGTCGAGTACGTCGAGCGGCTCGATCCGCACAACCAGCCGGGCCGGCTGACGCTGGTCACCCGGATGGGTAACAGCAAGGTGCGCGACCTGCTGCCGCCGATCATCGAGAAGGTGCAGGCCAGCGGCCACCAGGTGATCTGGCAGTGCGATCCGATGCACGGCAACACCCACGAATCCTCGACCGGGTACAAGACCCGCCACTTCGACCGCATCGTCGACGAGGTGCAGGGATTCTTCGAGGTGCACCGCGCGCTGGGCACCCATCCGGGCGGCATCCACGTCGAGATCACCGGCGAGAACGTCACCGAATGCCTCGGCGGGGCGCAGGACATCTCCGACACCGACCTCGCCGGCCGCTACGAGACGGCGTGCGATCCGCGCCTGAACACCCAGCAGAGCCTCGAACTGGCGTTCCTCGTCGCGGAGATGCTGCGCGACTAGTCGGACGACGGTCAAGCGGCGAGGGACGAGCCGCGTTGAGTCCGACAACCCACCTCAGAGCAGATTCGGCAGGTTGGTGCCGAGGGTCCAGGCGGCGGCGGCCAGCAGACCGGCCAGCGTGACGACGGCGATCACCCAGAGCAGCAGTGCACGCCGGGCGCGCTGGCGGGCCCAGTAGAACTCGTCGATGTCGATACCCGCGAAAGTGCTTGCGGGATAGGCGATCTCGCCGGAGTCGGAGTTCGACTCGGGGTCGCGGCTGAACACCCGGGTGTGCTGGCGGCGCGGCTGCTCCGGTGGGCGGGCGCCGGTGGCGGTGGTGTCCCGCTCGGCGTGCATTCGGCTGTGGTAGAGCGCCGCCGAGGCGTGCTGGGCGGAGTTGCGCGGTGCGGGCACCCGGAACGGCGGCAGCCGCAGCTCCTCGGCGATCTCCTCGAGATCGTCGCCCATCTCCTGGGCGTCGGCGTAGCGGTCGGCCGGGTCGCGGGCGGTGGCGCGCAGGACGAGGTCGTCGAATTGCGGTGGCACACCGGAGATCACCGACCCCGGCGGCGGGATGTCGTTGTCCATGCGCTGGTAGGCCACGGCGAGTGCGGTGTCGCCGGTGAACGGGGTGACGCCGGTGAGCAGCTCGAACGCCATGACGCCGACGGAGTACACATCGCTGCGCGGGCCGGCGTCGCCGGTGCCGACCTGTTCGGGGGACAGGTAGGCCGCGGTGCCGAGAATCACGCTCGTCGAGGTGATCTTGGCCTCGGCGACGGCGCGCACCAGACCGAAGTCGGCGATCTTGACCTCGCCGTCATCGGAGATCAGCACGTTCTCCGGTTTGACGTCGCGGTGCACCAGCCCGGCACGGTGTGCGACGGCGAGTCCCGACAGCACGGGCGCCAGGACCGCCGCGGCCGCGTGCGGTGGCATCGGCCCGCGTTCCCGCAACAGCTCCCGCAGCGTGCCGCCCTCGACGAGTTCCATGACGAGGAAAGGAAATTGGCCGTCGATGCCCTGGTCGTAGACGGCGACCAGGCCGGGATCCTTCAGCCGTGCCACCGCCCGCGCCTCGCGCTGGAACCGCGTGAGGAACTGTTCGTCGCCCGAATACCGCGGATCCATCACCTTCAGCGCGACCGGCCGGTCGAGGCGGACGTCGAGGCCCCGGTACACCGTCGACATCCCGCCGGTGGCGATCGGCGCGTCGACGCGGTACCGCCCGTCGAGTACGGCGCCGACGAGCGGGTCCGACTGCGGGTAGGCCTCCACCGAACACATGTTACGAGCCGCGGCCGTGGCTCTAGACTCAGTGCGGTGAGCAGTATTCCGGCCGCCGACGACGTCCTCGACCCCGATGAGCCCGTCTACGACCTGCCGACGGTCGCCGACATGCTCGGTATGGCCGTCACGCGGGTGCACCACCTGCTGCGTCAGAGCCAGTTGATGGCGGTGCGGCGCGGCGGGAAGCTGGTGGTGCCCAAGATCTTCTTCGACGACGGCGGTCACGTGGTCAAACCGCTGCCCGGGCTGCTGGTGGTGCTGCGCGACGGCGGCTACCGCGACACCGAGATCGTGCGCTGGCTGTTCACCCCGGATCCGTCCCTGACGATCAGCCGGGACGGGTCCACCGAGCGGCAGTCCAACGCCAGGCCCGTCGACGCACTGCACTCGCATCAGGCGCGTGAGGTGGTCCGCCGCGCCCAGGCGATGGCGTACTGATCCACCGGCCCCATCGGCCCTACCGACCCGCGGCCGGCTCCCTCGTCTTCGCCAACGAATACCACGCCAGCACAGCGCATCCCGCGGCGATCAGCACGTGCACCCACGAGTACATGCCGTGCGCCCCGTCGGGTTTGAAGATCACCATGATCCAGGTGGAGAAGCCGGCGATCAGCGCGATCGACCGCCGTGACTGCGCCAGCGCCGACACCACCGCCAGCGGCCACGTGTAGTACCACGGCAGCGCGGCGGGCACGAACAGAACCAGCACCAGCATCACCGAGGCGATGCCGATCAGCGCCTCCCGGTCGTCGTGGCGGAACCGCCACCACAGCAGGGGCAGCGAGACCGCGATGATCGCGATGCCCACGATGCGGGTGACGTCGATGACGGCGTAGAAGTTCACCGGCAGGAACAGCCCGCCGACCGCGTTGGTCAGATTCGCCGCGGCCGTCGGCAACGTCAGCCAGTTGATGATCTTGACGTTGCCGGCCGCCAGTGCGGTGAGCCAGCCCAGGCCCACGCCGGCGACCCACGACAGCACCGCGAACACCGCGACGAAGATCAGGACCGCGGCCCCGGTGGCCGCCGCGAAGGCCGGAACGGGACGGTAACCGCGGCGGTCGCGCAGCCGGCGCATCCAGATCCACACCGCGAACGGCAGCGCCAGCCCGGCGGTCGCCTTCACCGCGACGGCGACGACGATCACGGCGACGCCCGCCACGGGATGCTTGTCGAGCAGCAGCGCCAACCCGGCCATCATCAGGCCGACCATCAGCATCTCGTTGTGCACCCCGCCCATCAGGTGGATGATCACCAGCGGGTTGAGCACGCAGATCCACAGCGCCGCCGCACCGCTGGCGCCGACGTGGCGGGCCACCCGCGGCGCCGCCCAGATCAGCAGGAGCAGACCCGGCAGCATGCAAAGCCGCAGCAGCATCGTGCCCGCCACGACGTCCTCGCCGACCACCATGGTGACGAACTTCGCGACCATGATGAACGCCGGCCCGTAGGGTGCCGTCGTCGTGGTCCAGATCGGGCTGACGTCGTCGAGCAGCGGATTCGGATTGGCGATCGGGCCGACGACGTAGGGATCGAAGCCGTCCCGCAGCAGCGCACCCTGCGCGAGGTAGGAGTAGGTGTCGCGGCTGAACACCGGGACGCTCAGCAGCAGCGGCGCCAGCCAGAACCCGGTGGTGGCGACCATGGTGTATTCGTCGGCGGTGCGGTCCACCACCCGGCGGCCCAACCACAGCCAGGCCAGCAGCATGGTGGCGACACCGCCCCACAGCAGCACCGACGACAACACGAGCCCGTGCCCGAACCGCAGCCACGACAGGTGCAGCGATTCCAGCAGCGGGTCGTGCAGCCGGGTGCTGCCCGCGCCGAGCCCACCCGCCGTGATCAGTGCCGCGCCGAGGCACCCGAGCAGCGCCGGTTTGGCCGACGCGGACGATGCGAACGCGACGAGGCGCGAGATGTGCTGGGCCAAACCGGATCTCGGGGCCTCGGTCGGGGTGGGCGTGACCATGTCAGGCGGACCGGTTGGCGGCCAATCTGGCGAGTTCGGTCAGACCGGTCTTGGCCTGCGGGGCGATCGGGGCGGCGGCCAGCAGTTCGAGGGATTCGCGGGTCAACAGCTCGATGCGCTGCTCCACCGCCGCCAGTGCCCCGACCGATTCGATGACCAGGCACAGCTCGCGGACCTGCGCGTCGCTCAGATCGGTGCCGATCGAGGACCGCAACAGGGCGGCGCCCTGCGGATCGGTCTTGTCGGCGAGTTCGACGGCCTCGGCCAGCAGCACCGTCCGCTTACCCGACCGCAGATCATCACCCGAGGGTTTGCCGGTCACGGCGGGGTCGCCGAACACCCCGAGGACGTCGTCGCGCAGCTGGAAGGCCACCCCGATGTCGGTGCCCAGCCGGTGGAAGATCTCCTGCACGTCGGGGCGGTCGGCGGCCGCGGCGGCGCCCAGCTGCAGCGGCCGCGACACCGTGTAGGAGGCGGTCTTGTAGGTGTTGACCTTCATCGCCGACGCGACCGAGACGGCGCCGCTGGCCTCGGCGAAGATGTCGAGGAACTGCCCGCCAAGCACCTCGGTGCGGATGTCGGCCCAGACCCGCTGCACCCGGCGCTGCGCGTCGCGGGGCACGTCGACCGAGGCGACGATGTCGTCGGCCCACACCAGCGACAGGTCGCCGAGCAGGATCGCCGCCGACAGGCCGAACTGCTCCGAGGACCCGTGCCAATGGTGTTCGGCGTGGCGGTCGGCGAACAGCCGGTGCACGGTGGGCAGGCCGCGGCGGGTCGCCGAGGCGTCGATGACGTCGTCGTGCACCAGGGCGCAGGCGTGCAGCAGCTCGAGGGCGGCGAACAGCAGCAGGACGCCGCTGTCGGCGGGCCGGTCGGCCACGGCGCGCCATCCCCAGTACGCGAAGGCCGGGCGCAGGCGCTTACCGCCCCGCAGCACGAACTCCTCGAGCGCGGCCGTCAGCTCCGCGTAGTCCGACCCGATGTAGGCGGCATCGCGGCGGCGGGCGGCGAGGTACTCCCGCAGCTGCTCGGTGACGGCTTCCGCCAACTCGGCGGCTGACGGAGCCGTTGCGTCCACGCTCAGCGGGCGCCCCTTTCGTCATCGGTCGGAATCGGGTCGGCCAGCGTCGGTGAGCGGTCCCGGCTGGTCCATGCGAGCCCGCCGATGATCCCGGCCACCACCAGTGTCGCCACGGTGAGCCAGATCGCCGCGGTGGTGAACGACCGCGCGCTGGGGTCGGTGTAGCGCGCCTGGGCGCTGAGGGTGGACACCACACCGGGATTGAGCTTCCACTCCACCACCTCGGCGCTGACCTGATCGCCGTTGGTGGAGGTCACCTCGCCGGGGAAGGCCACCGACAGCGACACGTCGGCCTGCGGGTCGCTCACCGACGTGAGGTCGACGCGACCTTCGAGGATCACCAGATCGCCGGCGCGACGCAGGGAGATGTCGACGCCTGCGGCGTCCCGGTTCATGTTGGCCAGCTGCGGCAGTTCGGCGAAGGTGAGATCGGAGAACACGGCCTGCGAGCCCACGTAGTCGTCGCGGTTGTAGTCCGAGACCGCGACCTTGGTGGCGAAGGGCAGGTTGTTCAGCAGCTGCGGACCCTTGTCGTCGGGTCCGCGGGGTTTGGCCGCGGCGACGATCTGGCCGGACACCCGGTCGTCGGGGGAGACCGTGATCGAAGCCCGGACCCGTACACAGCCCACCACCATGGGCAGCATCATCAGCAGCAACACCCAGGCCACGAGGCGGGTGCGGTGTCGGCGGGCGTGCACGGCGCTCATCGTGCCAGATGCGGGTCTACAGCGGCAGTGCGCGGCCCAGGATCGCGAACGCCCTGGGGTCCCCGGCGAAGTGGTAGCCGCGGATCACGTCGGTGAACCCGAGCCGCCGGTAGAGCCGCCAGGCCCGGTTGGCCTCCCCGTTGATCTCGGGTGTCGAGAGCAGGACGTGCTTCTCGTCGCGGCCGCTCAGCAGCCGGCGGGCCAGCGCCTCGCCCAGGCCGCGGCCCTGGGCGTGCGGTGCGATGTGCAGTTCGGTCAGCTCGAAGTAGCTGTTCATCAACGCGTCGATGTCGGCTTGGTCGGCGCCGATCCGTTTGAGGCCGGCCACCACCTGCTGCTGCCACCACTGATCCGGGGCGCCGCAGTAGCCGTAGGCCACCCCGAGAAGCGGCGCACCACCGTCGTCGTGCGGCGTGTCGGGCCGCTCGGCCGGTGTGTCGACCGCCGCGACCGCCTTCCAGCCGTGCCGGCGGGTGTGCTCGATCCACATCGATGCGCGCTGTTCCTCCGTGCCGCGGGGATAGCGCATCGCGTCGACGTAGATGCCGAGCGCTTCGCCGAGTCGGCGCTCCATGTCGGTCGGCGACAGATCGATGAGATGAGGCGCCAATGTCGTTGCCCTTCGGTCTGTCGCGCGGGTGTGGTCGGGGTGTGGTCGATCCCATTATCTCCGCGAACGGCCAGTGTCCTTCCGAGGGCGGCGGAGGTCATACAATCGTGGGGCGAAGTAGGTGGTACGGCTCAGATCGAGCTCGTATCATCACTGTTAGAGGTCCGTGAATGCGGGCACATACGAGTTTGAACGAACGGCCGCAGGCGGCGAGGAGGGACGAATGCCACTCTCCGATCATGAGCAGCGCATGCTCGATCAGATCGAGAGCGCGCTCTATGCCGAGGATCCCAAATTCGCGTCGAGTGTGCGCGGTGGGACTCTGCGAGCGCCGTCGGCCCGCCGCCGGCTCCAGGGTGCGGCCCTGTTCGTGCTCGGCCTGGCGATGCTGGTCTCCGGTGTCGCGTTCAAGGCGACGATGATCGGAAGCTTCCCGATCCTCTCGGTGATCGGTTTCATCGTGATGTTCGGTGGCGTCGTCTACGCGATCACCGGCCCGCGGGTGGCCGGCGGCCGCGACCGCTCGGCACCGCCGGTGGGCGGGTCGCGGCAGAAGCGCTCCAAGGGTTCGGGTGGCTCGTTCACCAGCCGTATGGAGGACCGGTTCCGCCGGCGCTTCGACGAATAGGCGACGAAACAGGCGCTGACACGCGCAAGGGGTAGCCCCAGCCCGGGGCTGCCCCTTTTTTCATGCCCACATGCGGGGGACTTCCCCCACAACGCCCCACCACCCCTCCCGGGTGGTTGAGCTGCGCTTTCAGGCCGCTCGACGGTGCGAGAACGCCGCTTCGGAGGGCCTTGCGAGCGCACGGACGCCCATAAAGTGGGGCGACGGGGGAATCGGCGCCCAAGCAATGACGCAAAGTGGGGGATTGTGGGGTAAAGTGGCGTGCAGCGGAGCAACCGGGGCTCCCAGTGGCGCAGGAGGTGGCCAGGATGTTTCTGGGCACCTACACGCCGAAGCTCGATGACAAAGGGCGGCTCACACTGCCCGCCAAGTTCCGCGACGCACTGGCAGGAGGGTTGATGGTCACCAAGAGCCAGGACCACAGCCTCGCCGTCTACCCGCGCGCGGAGTTCGAGAAATTGGCCCGTCGGGCCTCGCAGGCGTCGCGGAGCAATCCGGAAGCGCGCGCCTTCCTGCGAAATCTGGCGGCCGCGACCGACGAACAGCATCCCGACGCCCAGGGCCGGATCACGCTGTCGGCCGACCACCGCCGCTACGCGAACCTGTCGAAGGAATGCGTGGTGATCGGCTCGGTCGACTACCTCGAGATCTGGGACGCCGCGGCGTGGCAGGAGTACCAGCAGGCCCACGAAGAGAACTTCTCCGCGGCGACTGATGAAACTCTGCGCGACATCATCTGAACCGGCCCGTGCAGCGTGGCCTCTGTCCGAACCGGCCCTGGCGTACTTCCCCGACGCCAGGTCCGCCCCCTCGGACAGGGACCTCGCTGCAGGGGCACACAGCCCGGGGGTGGCGATGGAGCACATTCCGGTCCTGCTGGATCGTTGCGTCGAGCTGCTCACCCCCGCGCTGACCCGCCGCAACCCGGACGGCAGCGGGGCGGTTCTCGTCGACGCCACCCTGGGCGCGGGCGGACACGCCCACCGATTCCTGACCGCACTGCCCGGACTGCGCCTGATCGGCCTGGACCGCGATCCGCTGGCCCTGCGGATCGCCGGCGAGCGGCTCGCGCCGTTCGGTGACCGGGTGCTGCTGGTACGCACCCGCTACGACGGCATCGACGACGCCCTGGCCCGATCGGGTCCGTGGGCCGGCGACGTCTGCGGATTCCTGTTCGACCTCGGCGTGTCGTCGATGCAACTCGACCGCCGGGAGCGCGGCTTCTCGTACAGCACCGACGCCCCGCTGGACATGCGGATGGACTCCGACGCCCCGCTGACCGCTGCCGACGTGGTCAACACCTTCTCGGAGAAGGAGCTGACCCGCATCCTGCGCGAGTACGGCGAGGAGCGCTTCGCCGGGCGCATCGCCAAGGAGATCGTGCGCCGCAGGCCGCTGTCCACCACCGGTGAACTCGTCGAACTGCTCTACGACACGATCCCCGCTCCGGCCCGCCGCACCGGCGGGCACCCCGGCAAGCGCACCTTCCAGGCGCTGCGCATCGCCGTCAACGCCGAACTGGACTCGCTGCGCGCCGCCCTGCCCGCCGCGCTGGCGGCGCTCGACACCGGCGGCCGGATCGTCGTGATGGCGTACCAGTCGCTGGAAGACCGCATCGTCAAGACCGAGTTCGCCGCGGCGACCGCATCGCGCACCCCGCCCGGCCTGCCCGTCGAATTGCCCGGCCACGAGCCCGAATTCGTCGCGCTCACGCGCGGGGCCGAGAGAGCCACCCCGGAGGAGATCGAACGCAATCCGCGCAGCGCACCCGTCCGGTTGCGCGCACTGGAGAAGGTTGCCGGCAGGCTGGACACGGCCAGAAGGGACGCGCCATGAAGGCCAAGCGATCTGCACCGGTGCGCGGTGACGACCGGCGGCGGGCGCCCCGCCAGCCGATCCGCAAGGCGGCACGCCGGGGTGTCGAGGCGGCTCCCCGTCCACGCAGGACTCCGACCGGCAGGCCGACCCGCGACTCGCGGCTCGCCCCTCAGACCGCGCCGATCCCGCGGCCCGCGGAGCTGCCGGCCCGGCCGAAGAACGCCAGCCAGGCCAAAGCGCGGGCGAAGGCCCGCAAAGCCAAGGCGCCCAAGGTCGTCAGTCGGCCTCTGAGGGAGCGGCTGCTGCTGCGGCTGGCATCGGTCGAACTGAGCCCGAAGGCGCTGATCGCCCGGGTGCCGTTCGTGGTGCTCGTCATCGGCTCGCTCGGTCTGGGGCTCGGCATCACGCTGTGGCTCTCCACCGGTGCGGCCGAACGGTCCTACCAGCTCGGCGCCGCCCGGGAGACGAATCAGGCGCTCGCGCAGCAGAAAGAAGCCCTCGAACGCGACGTGCTCGAGGCGCAGGCCGCGCCGGCCCTGGCCGAAGCCGCCCGCAACCTCGGCATGATCCCGTCCCGCGACACCGCCCACCTGGTGCAGGACCCGGCCGGAAACTGGGTGGTGGTCGGGACGCCGAAACCGGCAGAAGGCGTGCCCCCGCCGCCGCTGAACACCCCGATCCCCGACGCCACGGCGGCACCGCCGCCACCCCCGCCGGCCGCCCCCGCCGCGCAGGCGGCGCCCCGGGTCGTCGACCCGCGTGAGGTCCCCGTCCGGGTGACGCCCCGCCCGCAGACCACGCCGGCGCCCGGCGTCGTCCCGCTGGCCGAGGTTCCGCACGGCGCCACCGGCGCGCAGGCCCCGGCGCCCGGCCCGGTCGCCGCACCGCTCGATCAGGCCCCCGCTCCGGCAGCGGTCGACCCGGCCCTCGTGCCCGTCGCCCCCGCACCGCTCGCCCCGGCACCGGTGCCGGCACCGGCCCCCGCACCGGTCGACCCGGCCGCCATACCGCCGGCGCTCGACCACCTCGCCGCACCGCAGGCGCCCGTGCAGCCGGGACCGCCCGCATGAGCCCGCGTCGCGATCCCCAGGGTGGGGCGCCCCGGCGCACCCGCGGCCCGAAGGCGTCCCCGCAGGGCCGTTCGGCCAAGGCGCGCCGCACCCGCAAGGCCGTGGCGAGTGAAACCGGGCTCAGCAGTTCGTCGTTCGTCTTCCGGCACCGCGCCGGTATGGCGGTGATCTTCACGCTGCTGTTGATCGCGGGGGCACAGCTGTTCAACCTGCAGGTCCCGCGCGCGGAGGGGCTGCGCGCCGAGGCGGCCGGGCAGCTCAAGGTCACCGATGTGCAGAAGGCGGTGCGCGGCAGCATCGTCGACCGCAACGAGGACAAGCTGGCGTTCACGATCGAGGCACGGGCGCTGACGTTCCAGCCCGTCAAGGTCCGCAAGCAGCTCGAGGAGGCGCGCGCCAAGTCGGAGGAGGCCCCCGAGCCGAAACGCCGGCTCGCCGAGATCGCCGACGAGGTCGCCGCGCGGCTGAACAACAAGCCGGACGCGAAAACCGTACTGCGCAAACTCAACAGCAACGAGACGTTCGTCTACCTCGCGCGCGCGGTCGACCCGGTCGTGTCCGATGCGATCACCGAGAAGTTCCCGGAGGTGGGCTCGGAGCGCCAGGACATCCGGCAGTACCCGGGCGGCGCGCTGGCGGCCAACATCGTCGGCGGTATCGACTGGGACGGTCACGGGCTGCTCGGGCTCGAGGACTCCCTCGACGCGGTGCTGGCCGGTACCGACGGATCGGTCACCTACGACCGGGGCTCCGACGGTGTGGTGATCCCCGGCAGCTACCGCAACCGCCACGACGCCGTCGACGGTTCGACGGTGCAGCTGACCATCGACGACGACATCCAGTTCTACGTCCAGCAGCAGGTACAGATGGCCAAGGACGCCTCCGGCGCCAAGAACGTCTCCGCCGTCGTGCTCGACGCGAAAACCGCTGAGGTGCTGGCGATGTCGAACGACAACACCTTCGACCCCAGCCAGGACATCGGGCGGCAGGAGAATCGTCAGATCGGCAACCTCCCGGTCTCGTCGCCGTTCGAACCGGGTTCGGTCAACAAGATCGTCACCGCCGCCGCGGCGATCGAGTACGGCCTGACCAACCCCGACGAGGTGCTGCAGGTACCCGGGTCCATCCACATGGGCGGCGTCACCGTCAACGACGCGTGGAACCACGGCACGATGCCCTACACCACCACCGGGGTGTTCGGGAAGTCGTCGAACGTCGGCACGCTGATGCTCGCCGAGCGGGTCGGCCAGGAACGGTTCGCCGAGATGCTCAAGAAGTTCGGCCTGGGCCAGCGCACCGGCGTCGGTCTGCCCGGCGAGAGCGCGGGCCTGGTGCCGCCGATCCACCAGTGGTCGGGTAGCTCGTTCTCGAACCTGCCCATCGGACAGGGGCTTTCGATGACGCTGCTGCAGATGGCCGGGATGTACCAGGCCATCGCCAACGACGGGGTGCGGGTTCCGCCGCGCATCCTGAAGGCCACCATCGCCCCCGACGGCACCCGCACCGAGGAGGAGCGGCCCGAAGGCGTGCGGGTGGTCTCGCCGCAGACCGCGCGCACCGTGCGCAACATGTTCCGCTCCGTCGTGCAGCGCGACCCGATGGGGGAGCAGCAGGGCACCGGGCCGGCCGCCGCCGTCGAGGGTTACCAGATCGCCGGCAAGACCGGGACCGCCCAGCAGATCAACCCCGCGTGCGGCTGCTACTTCAGCGACGTCTACTGGATCACCTTCGCCGGGATGGCCACCGTCGACGACCCGCGCTACGTCATCGGCATCATGATGGACGCCCCGCACCGCGCCGCCGACGGTTCGCCCGGGTCCTCGGCCGCCCCGCTGTTCCACAACATCGCCTCGTGGCTGCTGCAGCGGGAGAACGTGCCGCTGTCCCCGCCGGGCACGCCGCTGACGCTGCAGGCGACCTGACCGACGAGGCGGGCCGACCGAGGCTCGGTACTGTGTCATGGCCATGAAGCTGCGCCCCAGCCAACCCGCCGGGCACCCGCTCGACGCCCTCGCCGAGCAGGTCCACGCGGTCCCCGCCGCCGGAGTCCCGGTTCCCGCCATCCGGGTCACCGGGGTCACGCTGCGCGGTCAGGACGCCGTGGCCGGCGACCTGTTCGCCGCCCTACCCGGATCGTCGGCGCACGGCGCCCGGTTCGTCGCCGAGGCGGTCGCCGGCGGCGCCGTGGCGGTGCTGACCGACACCGCCGGGGCCGCGATGCTCGGCGCGGATCCGGCGGTCCCGGTGCTCGTGCACCCCGACCCGCGGGCCGTCCTCGGTGAACTCGCGTCCACCGTGTACGGCCACCCGTCGCGGCAGCTGCGCGTCGTCGGCGTGACCGGCACCTCGGGCAAGACCACCACCACCTATCTCATCGAGGCCGGTCTGCGGGCCGCCGACCGGGTGGCCGGGCTGATCGGCACCGTCGGCATCCGGATCGACGGCCGTGACCAGCCCAGCGCGCTGACCACGCCGGAAGCGCCGGATCTGCAGGCTCTGCTCGCCGTGATGGTCGAACAGGGCGCCGACACCGTGGTGATGGAGGTGTCCAGCCACGCGTTGACGCTGGGCCGGGTCGACGGTGTGCACTTCGCCGCGGGCGGCTTCACCAACTTGTCGCGCGACCACCTCGACTTCCATCCGACGATGGAGGACTACTTCGAGGCCAAGGCACGGCTGTTCGACCCGCGCTCCACCACGCATGCGGACGTCTCGGTGGTGTGCGTCGACGACGACGCGGGGCGGGCGATGGCCACCCGCGCCCACCGGGCGGTGACGGTCAGCGCGGCAGGCCGGCCCGCCGACTGGCGGGCCGAGGACATCCGTGCGGTCGAGTCAGGCGCGCAGGAGTTCACCGCCGTCGACCCGGCCGGCGTGCACCACGGGCTGCGCATCGGCCTCCCCGGCCACTACAACGTCGCCAACTGCCTGCTGGCCGCCGCACTGCTCGACGCCGTCGACGTGTCGCCGGAGCAGGCCGCACCAGGTCTGCGCACGGCGACCGTGCCCGGCCGGCTCGAGGCCGTGGACCGCGGTCAGGAGTTCCTGGCCCTGGTGGACTACGCGCACAAACCCGGCGCGCTGCGCGCGGTGCTGGAGACGCTGCGCGGCCAGACCACCGGGCGCATCGCCGTGGTGTTCGGCGCCGGCGGCAACCGGGACGCCGGGAAGCGCGAACCGATGGGCGGGGTCGCCGCCGAACTGGCCGACCTCGTCGTCGTCACCGACGACAACCCCCGCGACGAGGATCCGGCCGTCATCCGGTCGGCCATCGTGGCAGGTGCCCGCGCCGTCGGGGGCGGCGCCGAGATCGTCGAGATCGGCGACCGGCGTGAGGCGATCGGACACGCGGTGCGGTGGGCGCGATCCGGCGACGTGGTGCTGGTCGCGGGCAAGGGCCACGAAACAGGCCAGACCGCACACGGGGTGACCCGCCCGTTCGACGACCGCGTCGAACTGGCCGAACTGTTGGAGAAGCGCGGGTGATCGAACTGACCCTGGCCCGGGTGGCCGAGATCGTCGGCGGCACGCTCGCCGACATCACCCCCGAGGAGGCCGCCGCGACCCGGATCACCGGCACCGTGGAATTCGACTCGCGCGCGGTGACCCCCGGCGGGTTGTTCCTGGCGCTGCCGGGTGCGCGTTCGGACGGGCACGACTTCGCCGCCGCGGCCGTCGCCGCGGGTGCGGCGGGGGTGCTGGCCGCCCGTCCGGTCGGGGTGCCCGCCGTCATCGCCCCGCCCGCGCAGGCCGCAGAGGGTGCCAGTGTGCTCGAGTACGACACCGACGGTGCGGGTGCCGCGGTGCTCGCGGCCCTGGCGCGGCTGGCCGCGGCCGTCGCCGAAGAGCTCGTCGCGGGCGGGCTGCGGATCATCGGGATCACCGGATCGTCGGGGAAGACCTCGACGAAGGATCTGGTGGCCGCCGTGCTCGCCCCTCTCGGCGAGGTGGTCGCCCCGCCCGGCTCGTTCAACAACGAACTCGGCCATCCGTGGACGGTGCTGCGCGCCGACCGGTCGACGGACTTCCTGGTCCTGGAGATGTCGGCTCGGCACCGCGGCAACATCGCCGAGCTGGCGCGGATCGCGCCGCCGTCGATCGCGGTGGTGCTCAACGTCGGCACCGCCCACCTCGGCGAGTTCGGCTCCCGCGAGGCGATCGCGGCCACCAAATCCGAACTGCCGCAAGCAGTCCCGGCCTCCGGTGTGGTGATCCTCAACGCCGACGACAGTTCGGTCGCCGCGATGGCCGAGGTGACCGCCGCCCGCGTCGTGCGCGTGTCCCGAGACCGCGAGGCCGATGTCTGGGCGGATGCGGCGGCACTCGACGAACTCGCCCGCCCCCGCTTCACCCTGCACGCGGCGGGCGGTGAGGTACCGGTGGCGCTGGCCGTCCACGGCGACCACCAGGTGTCGAATGCGCTGTGCGCGGCCGCCGTCGCCCTCGAATGCGGCGCCACCCTCGACCAGGTGGCCGAGGCGCTCGCCGGCGCCGGTCCGGTGTCGCGGCACCGTATGCAGGTGAGCACGCGCGCCGACGGTGTCACCGTCGTCAACGACGCCTACAACGCCAACCCGGACTCCATGCGGGCCGGCCTCAAGGCACTCGCCTGGATGGCCCGGTCCGGCAGCGATTCAGCCGGGGCGCCACGCCGGAGTTGGGCCGTGCTCGGCGAGATGGCCGAACTCGGCGACGACTCGATATCCGAGCACGACAACATCGGCCGGCTGGCGGTGCGCTTAGATGTGTCACGACTCATCGTCGTCGGAACCGGGAGGTCAGCGAGCGCCATGCATCAGGGGGCGGTCATGGAGGGATCGTGGGGGGCGGAGGCCACCCGGGTCGCCGACGCCGACGCCGCGCTGGCCCTGTTGCGTGAGGAACTGCAGCCCGGCGACGTCGTGTTGGTGAAGGCGTCGAACTCGGCAGGCCTCGGCACGCTGGCGGATGCGCTCGTCCAGGACGCCGAGCGCGACGGGACCACCGCCCGATGAGGCAGATCCTCATCGCCGTCGGTCTCGCGCTGGCGGTGTCGATCCTGCTGACGCCGGTGCTCATCCGGCTGTTCACCCGGCAGGGCTTCGGCCATGAGATCCGCGAGGACGGCCCGCCGACCCATCAGAAGAAGCGCGGGACGCCGTCCATGGGCGGGGTGGCGATCCTGGCGGGCATCTGGGTCAGCTACCTCGGCACCCATCTGGTCGGGATGGCCTTCGACGGGGAGGGTCCCTCGGCGTCGGGTCTGCTGGTCCTCGGCCTGGCCACCGCCCTAGGCATCGTCGGCTTCGTCGACGATCTGATCAAGATCCGGCGCGCCCGCAACCTGGGGCTGAACAAGACCGCCAAGACCGTCGGCATCCTGGCGGCCGCACTGCTGTTCGGGGTGCTGGCGCTGCAGTTCGGCAACGCCGACGGGCTCACCCCGGGCAGCCCCGAGCTGTCCTACGTCCGTGAGATCGCGACCGTCACGCTGGCGCCGCTGGTGTTCGTGCTGTTCTGCGTGGTCCTGGTCAGCGCCTGGTCGAACGCGGTGAACTTCACCGACGGGCTCGACGGCCTCGCGGCCGGGGCGATGGCGATGGTGTGTGCGGCGTACGTGCTGATCACGTTCTGGCAGTACCGCAACGCCTGTGCGACCAGCCCCGGTCTCGGCTGCTACAACGTGCGTGACCCGCTGGACCTGGCGCTGGTGGCCGCCGCCGCGGCGGGCGCCTGCATCGGGTTCCTGTGGTGGAACGCCGCACCGGCCAAGATCTTCATGGGCGACACCGGATCGCTGGCGCTCGGCGGCATCATCGCCGGCCTGTCGGTGACCAGCCGCACCGAGATCCTCGCGGTGGTGCTCGGCGCGCTGTTCGTGGCCGAGGTGACCTCGGTGGTGGTGCAGATCCTGGCGTTCCGCACCACCGGCCGGCGGGTGTTCCGGATGGCCCCGTTCCATCACCACTTCGAACTCGTCGGCTGGGCGGAGACCACCGTGATCATCCGGTTCTGGCTGCTCACCGCAATCGCCTGCGGGCTGGGCGTGGCGCTGTTCTACAGCGAGTGGCTCACCGCCGTCGGGGCCTGAGATGGCCCGCGCAGTGGTCGAGCCGCTGACCCCGGGCGCCCGGATCCTGATCACCGGCGCCGGGCTGACCGGACGCTCGGTCAGCGCGGTGCTCGAGCCGACCGGGGCGCGGCTGACGATCTGCGACGACGATCCGCTGGCCCTGCAGCGGCTGGTGACCCCGGCCTCGGTGGTGACCACCGCCGAGGCGGTGGCCGGTATCGCCGACTACGCGCTGGTCGTCACCAGCCCCGGTTTCGCCCCGACGGCGCCGGTGCTGGCGGCGGCTGCCGCGGCCGGGGTGCCGATCTGGGGTGACGTGGAACTGGCGTGGCGGCTGGACCGGGCCGGCTGGTTCGGGACGCCGCGGCGCTGGCTCGTGGTCACCGGCACGAACGGCAAGACGACCACCACGTCGATGCTGTACGCGATGCTGCGCGCCGCCGGGCGGCGCGCGGTGCTGTGCGGCAACATCGGCAACCCGGTCCTCGACGTGCTCGCCGAACCCGCCGACGTCCTGGCGGTCGAACTGTCGAGCTTCCAGCTGCACTGGGCGCCGTCGCTGCGGCCGGACGCCGGTGTGTTGCTCAACGTCGCCGAGGACCACCTCGACTGGCACGGCTCGATGACGGCCTACGCCAGGGACAAGGCCAGGGTCCTCGACGGCCGGGTGGCCGTGGTGGGCCTCGACGACCCGATGGCCGCGGGCCTGGCGACCACGGCCGCCGCGCCGGTGCGGGTGGGTTTCCGGCTCGGCCCGCCGGGAGCCGGGGAGCTGGGCGTGCGCGACGGATGGCTGGTCGACCGGGCGTTCGCCGACGGCCTGCCGCTCGCGCGGGCGGCCGACATCCACATCGCCGGGCCCGTCGGTGTGCTCAACGCGCTGGCCGCGGCCGCGCTGGCCCGCGCGGTCGACGTGCCTGCCGACGCGATCGCCGCGGCGCTGTCCTCCTTCGAGGTGGGGCGCCACCGTGCCGAGGTCGTCGCGGTCGTCGACGGGGTGACCTACGTCGACGATTCCAAGGCCACCAATCCGCACGCCGCGCGGGCGTCGATCGCGGCGTATCCGCGGGTGGTGTGGATCGCCGGTGGTCTGCTCAAGGGTGTGTCGGTCGACGCGCTGGTCGCCGAGGTCGCCGACCGGCTCGCCGGTGCGGTGCTGATCGGCCGCGACCGCGCGGTGGTGGCCGAGGCGTTATCGCGACACGCGCCGGATGTCCCCGTCGTCGAGCTTGTGACGGGGGAGGATTCTGGGGTGCATGGGACAACTGAGTCAGCTGGGAATCGTGTGACTCGTGTGGTCGACACGGCGGGGCGATCGCTACCCGATGCGGTGATGGGGACGGCGGTCGACGCGGCGCGCCGCCTGGCCCGTCCCGGTGACGCCGTCCTGCTCGCGCCCGCGGGCGCGTCATTCGACCAGTTCAGCGGCTACACCGAGCGTGGCGACGCCTTCGCCGCCGCGGTGCGCGCCACCCTCGGGTAACCGCGGTGGCGACGATCCTGGCCCGGTTGCGCGGCAGGGCGGCCGGCACCGACGACACCACGAACACCGACGGCACGCCCGAGGCCGCCCACGGCGCGACCGCACCAGCGGTGCCGCGCACCCGCTTCGCCGCCTGGCTGGGCCGGCCCATGACGTCGTTCCACCTCGTCATCGCCGTCGCCGCGCTGCTCGTCACGCTCGGGCTGATCATGGTGCTCTCGGCATCCGGCGTGTACTCCTACGACGCCGACGGCTCGCCGTGGTCGGTGTTCGCCAAACAGGTCCTGTGGACGGTCGTGGGCCTGGTCGCGTTCTACGTGGCGCTGCGGATTCCCGTGAGCACGATGCGCCGGCTGGCGTTCCCGGGCTTCGCCTTCACGATCGTGCTGCTGATCCTGGTGCTCATTCCGGGTATCGGCAAGGTGGCCAACGGTTCGCGGGGCTGGTTCGTCGTGGCCGGCTTCTCCATGCAGCCCTCGGAGCTGGCGAAGATCGCGTTCGCGATCTGGGGTGCGCACCTGCTGGCGGCGCGGCGCATGGAGCGGGCCACCCTGCGCGAGATGCTCATCCCACTGGTGCCCGCGGCGGTCATCGCGCTGGCGCTGATCGTCGCCCAGCCCGACCTCGGCCAGACCGTGTCGCTGGGGATCATCCTGCTGGCCCTGCTGTGGTACGCCGGCCTGCCGCTGCGGGTGTTCCTCAGCTCGCTGCTGGCGGTGATGGTCTCGGCGGCCGTGCTCGCCATGGCCGAGGGCTACCGTTCGGCGCGCGTGCAGTCCTGGCTCGATCCGAGCGCCGACGCGCAGGGGTCCGGGTATCAGGCGCGGCAGGCGAAGTTCGCGCTGGCCAACGGCGGTGTGTTCGGCGACGGGCTGGGGCAGGGGACCGCGAAGTGGAACTATCTGCCCAACGCGCACAACGACTTCATCTTCGCGATCATCGGCGAGGAACTCGGGTTCGTGGGCGCCGCCGGCTTGCTCGGCCTGTTCGGGCTTTTCGCCTACACCGGTATGCGGATCGCCCGCCGATCGGCCGATCCGTTCCTGCGGCTGCTCACCGCCACCGCCACCACCTGGGTGCTCGGGCAGGTCTTCATCAACGTCGGCTACGTGGTCGGGTTGCTGCCCGTCACCGGCCTTCAGCTGCCGCTGATCTCCGCGGGCGGGACGTCGACCGCGACGACGCTGCTGATGATGGGCATCATCACCAACGCGGCCCGGCACGAACCGGAGGCGGTGGCCGCGCTGCGGGCCGGCCGCGATGACCGGGTGAACCGGTTGCTGCGGCTGCCGCTGCCCGAACCGTACAAGCCCACCCCGCTCGAGGCCGTACGGGACCGGCTGCGCTCGCGGCCGGGGAAGCCGGCCAAGCCGAAGCCGCCGAAGCAGGCCAAGCCGGCCCGCGCACCGCGGCGTCAACCCCCGGCGGCTGATCGCCGGGTGCGGGCCTCAGGGCATCATGTAGGCGGTCAGCGGTCGGCATCGGGCCGCACCGGTCAGCGCCAACAGGGGCGACGGCCTCGTCCCAGGGAAGGTCAGCGTTACGGGTGAACGGCACCATCTCGGTCGTCCTCGCCGGCGGCGGAACCGCGGGGCACGTCGAACCGGCGATGGCCGTCGCCGATGCGCTGGCGACGCTGGAACCGGGAGTCCGGATCACCGCACTCGGCACCGAGCGGGGATTGGAGACCCGGTTGGTTCCCGAACGCGGCTACGACCTCGAACTGATCACGCCGGTCCCGCTGCCGCGCAAGATCTCGGGTGATCTGCTGCGGCTGCCGCTGCGGGTGCGCCGGGCGGTGCGCGAGACCCGCGGCGTGCTCGACGCCGTGCACGCCGACGTGGTGATCGGCTTCGGCGGCTACGTGGCGCTGCCCGCTTACCTCGCCGCCCGCCGCGACCGCGTCCCCATCGTCGTGCACGAGGCCAACGCCAGCGCGGGCCTGGCCAACAAGGTCGGCGCCCGGTTCGCCCGCCGGGTGCTCTCCGCGGTGGCCGATCCCGGGCTCGGCCCCGTGGAGGTGGTCGGCACGCCGGTGCGGTCGGCCATCACCGAACTGGACCGGGCCGCGCTGCGCGCGCAGGCCCGCGCCCACTTCGGGTTCGCCGACGACGCCCGGGTGCTGTTGGTCTTCGGCGGCTCCCAGGGCGCCCGGTCGCTGAACAACGCCGTCGCGGGCGCCGCGAAAGAACTTGCTGCGGCCGGGATCTCGGTGCTGCATGCGTACGGCGCGAAGAACACCCTCGACCTGCCGGAGCCGGCGCCCGGCGATCCGCCGTATGTCGCCGTGCCCTACCTGAGCCGGATGGACCTGGCCTACTCGGCCGCCGACCTGGCGATCTGCCGCGCGGGGGCGATGACGGTGGCCGAGGTGACCGCCGTCGGCCTGCCCGCGGTCTACGTCCCGCTGCCGATCGGTAACGGGGAACAGCGGCTCAACGCCCAGCCCGTGGTCGACGCCGGCGGCGGTCTCGTCGTCGACGACGGCGACCTCTCACCTCGGTTCGTCGCCGACACGCTGGTCCCGCTGCTCACCGACACCGGCCGGCTGCAGACCATGACGGCGGGTGCGGCGCTGTCCGGACACCGCGACGCCGCCCGGCACGTCGCGCACGTCGCGCTCGACGTCGCCCGTGAGGCGGCGGGCGCGCGGAAGCAGGTGCGGTGAGCACCCCGCCGCTGCCCGACGAACTGCGCCGGGTGCACATGGTCGGCATCGGCGGTGCCGGGATGTCGGGGATCGCCCGCATCCTGCTCGACCGCGGGGCGATGGTGTCCGGTTCGGACGCCAAGGAGTCGCGTGCCGTCGTGGCACTGCGCGCACGGGGCGCCGCGATCCGCATCGGGCACGACGAATCGTCGCTGGACCTGTTGCCGGGCGGGCCCACCGCGGTGGTGACCACGCACGCCGCCATCCCCAAGACGAATCCCGAACTGGTCGAGGCGCGCCGGCGGGCGGTCCCGGTCATCCTGCGGCCGGTGGTGCTGGCGAAGCTGATGGCGGACCACACCACGCTGATGGTGACCGGCACCCACGGCAAGACCACCACGACGTCGATGCTCATCGTCGCGCTGCAGCACTGCGGTTTCGATCCGTCCTTCGCGGTCGGCGGCGATCTCGGCGAGGCGGGGACCAACGCGCACCACGGCAGCGGCGAGTGTTTCGTCGCCGAGGCCGACGAGAGCGACGGTTCGCTGCTCGAGTACACCCCCGATGTCGCGGTGGTGACCAACATCGAGGCCGACCACCTGGACTTCTTCGGTAGCGCCGAGGCCTACACCGCGGTGTTCGACGCGTTCGTCGAGCGGCTGCGCCCCGGTGGCGCGCTGATCGTGTGCGTCGACGACCCCGGCTCGGCGGCGCTGGCCGAACGGACTGCGGCCCTTGGGGTCCGGGTGTTGCGCTACGGTTCGCCAGGCCGCGACGACCTGGCCGGGACGCTGGTCAGCTGGGAGCAGCAGGGCACCGGCGCGGTCGCCCACATCCAGCTGACGGGGGAGAGCGCCCCGCGGGCGATGCGGCTGTCGGTGCCGGGACGGCACATGGCGCTCAACGCGCTGGGTGCGGTCCTGGCCGCCCTGCAGGTCGGCGCGAACGCCGAGACGGTGCTCGACGGGCTGGCCGGCTTCGAGGGGGTGCGCCGCCGCTTCGAACTGGTCGGGACGGCCGGGGGTGTGCGGGTGTTCGACGACTACGCGCACCACCCGACCGAGGTTGCGGCCACGTTGGCGGCGCTGCGCGCGGTCACCGACCAGGCCGGCGCCGGCCGGGCGGTGGTGGTGTTCCAGCCGCATCTGTACTCGCGCACCGAGACGTTCGCCCGCGAGTTCGGCGCGGCGCTGAGCGCGGCCGACCTGGTGTTCGTGCTCGACGTCTACGGCGCCCGCGAACAGCCGATCGCCGGGGTGAGCGGCGCGAGCGTCGCCGAACACGTCAGCGCGCCGGTCACCTACCTGCCGGACATCTCCGCGGTCGCCGACCGCGTGGCGGGGGCCGTGCGGCCCGGTGACGTGGTCGTCACGATGGGCGCGGGCGACGTCACCATGCTGGGCCCGCAGATCCTGGAGTCCCTGCAGGTCCGGGCGAACCGCACGGCGCCGGGAGCCGACCCGCGATGACGGTGCCGCCGTCCGGGTCGGATCCGGATCAGCCCGAGGCGGCGCCGGACGAACCAACGCCCTCCGCGGGCGACGACACCGCGCCGACGGCGCAGGAGCCCGCCGCGGCACCCGAGGAGGACTACGAGGGGCCCCGCAGGCGCGCGCGGCGCGAACGCGAACAGCGCCGGGCGGTCAAGGACCGGGCGATGGCCATCGAGCAGGCCCGCCGGGAGGCCAAGCGCCGGGTGATCAGCCCGCCGGCGCCGGAGGTCAATCCGCTCGCGCGGCGGGCGGTGCGCGGGCTGAAGGTCCTGGTGTGGTCGGCGCTGGCGTCGGTGCTCGCGGTGGCACTCGGGCTGCTGCTGTATTTCACCCCGATCATGTCCGCGCGCAACATCGTCGTCGCCGGACTGGAGGCGGTGCCCGAGGAGGAGGTGCTCGCCGCCGCGGCCGTCGTCCCGGGCACACCGCTGCTGCAGGTCGACACCGACGCGGTCGCCGAACGCGTCGCGACGATCCGGCGGGTCGCCAGTGCGCGGGTGCAGCGAGAGTATCCGTCGTCGCTGCGGATCACCGTGGTCGAGCGGGTGCCGGTGGTGGTCAAGGACTATCCGGACGGTCCGCACCTGTTCGACCGGGACGGGGTGGACTTCGCCACGGCGCCGCCGCCGCCGAATCTGCCGTATCTGGAGACCGCCACACCGGGGCCGAGCGATCCGGCGACCAAGGCGGCGCTGCAGGTGATGCTCGCGCTGCCGCCGGAGGTGGCGGGGCAGGTGGGGCGGATCGCCGCGCCGTCGGTGGCGTCGATCACCCTGACGCTGATCGACGGGCGGGTGGTGGTGTGGGGGACCACCGACCGCACCGACGAGAAGGCGCTGAAGCTGGCCGCCCTGCTCACCCAGCCGGGCCGCACGTACGACGTGTCCAGCCCCGATTTGCCCACGGTCAAATAGAAATTCGTGTCGACACCGTCGGCGCGCCTGCATGGTTCCCGCGCACGGTCCCCCTACCGTTCTGGTTGCGCGGAACTACTTGACATAACTCTAAGCCTATGGTTGAGGTTGAGGGTTTTGGGGGAAGGCTTCGCATGAGTACTGACAACCAGGCAGCAGAAAGGCAACGCTCATGAGCGCTCGCGCGAAGAAGGTCGAGCGATGACCCCGCCGCACAACTACCTCGCCGTCATCAAGGTGGTCGGGATCGGCGGCGGCGGCGTCAACGCCGTCAACCGCATGATCGAACAAGGCCTCAAGGGCGTGGAGTTCATCGCGATCAACACCGACGCCCAGGCGCTGTTGATGAGCGATGCCGACGTCAAACTCGACGTCGGGCGCGACTCCACCCGCGGCCTCGGGGCGGGGGCGGATCCCGAGGTGGGTCGCAAGGCCGCCGAGGACGCCAAGGACGACATCGAAGAACTCCTGCGCGGTGCCGACATGGTGTTCGTCACCGCGGGGGAGGGCGGTGGCACCGGTACCGGTGGCGCCCCGGTGGTCGCCTCGATCGCGCGCAAGCTCGGCGCGCTCACGGTCGGCGTGGTCACCCGTCCGTTCTCGTTCGAGGGCAAACGCCGAAGCAACCAGGCGGAGAACGGGATCCAGGCGCTGCGCGAGAGCTGCGACACGCTGATCGTGATCCCGAACGACCGGCTGCTGCAGATGGGCGACGCCGCGGTCTCGCTGATGGACGCGTTCCGCAGCGCCGACGAGGTGCTGCTCAACGGTGTCCAGGGCATCACCGACCTGATCACCACGCCCGGCCTGATCAACGTCGACTTCGCCGACGTCAAGGGCGTGATGAGCGGTGCCGGGACGGCGCTGATGGGCATCGGCTCGGCGCGCGGCGACGGCCGGGCGCTCAAGGCCGCCGAGATCGCGATCAACTCGCCGCTGCTGGAAGCCTCGATGGAGGGCGCCCAGGGCGTGCTGCTGTCGGTGGCGGGCGGCAGCGACCTCGGGCTGTTCGAGATCAACGAGGCGGCCTCGCTGGTGCAGGACGCCGCCCATCCCGAGGCCAACATCATCTTCGGCACCGTGATCGACGATTCGCTCGGCGACGAGGTCCGCGTCACGGTCATCGCGGCCGGCTTCGACTCGGCGGGTCCGAGCCGCAACCCGGTGGTGAGCCCGAGCGCGGCGCCCACCCAGCCGATCGCCCCCGGCCGCGCCGGCAAGGTGTCCTCGTCGCTGTTCGAACCCCACGACGCGGCGAGCGTGCCGGTGCACACCAACGGTGCCACCGTGAGCGTCGGTGGTGACGGCAGGGACGACGGTGGCATCGCCGACGACGACGTCGACGTCCCGCCGTTCATGCGGCACTGACCCGGGTCCGATACTGGCAACGTGACCGTGCGTGTGCGGCGGGTGACCACGACCCGTGCTGGTGGCGTCTCGGCGCCGCCATACGACACCTTCAACCTCGGCGACCACGTCGGGGACGATCCGGCCGCCGTCGCCGCCAACCGCAGACGGCTCGCGGCGTCGACGGGCCTCGACGGCCGTCTCGTCTGGATGAACCAGGTGCACAGCGACCGGGTGGTGCGCGTGGACGGTCCGGACGACGGTCCGGTGAGCGACGCGGACGGAGTGGTGACCACCACCAGGCGCCTTGGCCTGGTGGTCGTCACCGCCGACTGTGTGCCGGTGCTGCTGGCCGACGCGCGGGCCGGGGTGGTCGGCGCCGTGCACGCCGGCCGGGTCGGGGCACGCGACGGTGTCGTGCTGCGCGCCGTGGAGACCATGCGCGAGGCCGGCGCCCGCGTCGAAGACATCTCGGTGCTGCTCGGCCCCGCGGTGAGCGGTCGCAACTACGAGGTGCCGGAGGACATGGCGGCCGAGGTCGAGGCCGCGCTGCCCGGCAGCCGGACCACCACCGCACGCGGCACCGCGGGGTTGGATCTGCGCGCCGGGATCGCCCGCCAGCTCACCGGTCTGGGCGTGACGGCGATCGACGTGGACCCGCGCTGCACGGTCGCCGACCGCAACCTGTTCAGCCACCGCCGCAACAACCCCACCGGCAGGCTGGCCTCGCTGGTGTGGATGGAGTGAGCGCGGTGACCACCGATCGGGACGCCCAGCTCGCCGCTTCGCTGGCGGCGGTGCGGGAGCGGCTCGCCCGCGCGGCGCAGGCGGCGGGCCGCGATGTCGCCGAGATCCGGCTGCTGCCGGTGACCAAGTTCTTCCCGGCCTCCGATGTGCGGATCCTGTACCGGCTGGGATGCCGCGACTTCGCCGAGTCCCGGGAGCAGGAGGCGGCGAAGAAGGTCGCCGAGATCGCCGGGACGCTGGGTCCCGACATCCTCGACGATCCGGTGCGTTGGCACATGGTCGGCCGGATCCAGCGCAACAAGGCGAGGGCGGTCGCGCGCTGGGCGTACGCCGCGCATTCGGTGGACAGCGCCAAACTGATCGCCGCGCTGGACCGGGGCGCGGCCGACGCGATGGCCGAGGGGGTGCGCACCGCGCCGCTGCGGGTGTACCTGCAGCTCAGCCTCGACGGTGACACCGAGCGCGGCGGCGTCGACGTCGAGGATCCCGACCTGATCGACGAACTCTGTGCCGCAGTCGATTCCGCCGAGGCGCTGCAGTTCGTCGGGCTGATGGGCATTCCGCCGCTCGGCGCCGAACCGGCTGGGGCGTTCGCGCGTTTGCAGGCGGAATGGCAGCGGGTACAGAAGGGGTACCAGCAGCGGCTCGAGTTGTCGGCCGGGATGTCAGGCGACCTCGAGACGGCGGTCGAACACGGCTCGACATGTGTGCGTGTCGGTACCGCGCTTATGGGGCCCCGTCCTCTAACGTCACCGTGAGTAGTCACTCCAGTCACACCATCATCACAGACACCACAGCTTGACGGTCTTCAGAAGGGTCGCGCGATGAGCACATTGCACAAGGTCAAGGCCTACTTCGGTATGGCGCCGATGGATGACTACGACGACGAGTACTACGAGGACGAGGACCGCGCCGAGCGCGGCGCCGCCCGTGGCTACGCACGCCGTCCGCGCGAGGACCGGTTCGAGGAGGACGGTTACGGTCGCGACTACGACGACCGGCCCGCCCCTCGCGAATACGACGAACCGCCGATCTACCGGGGCGGCTACGACGAACCGCGCTTCGAGCCCCGGATGCGCGGCCCGCGCGAGTTCGATCGCGCCACCCCGCCGCCGCGCCTGGGCGCGCTGCGCGGTTCGACCCGCGGCGCGCTGGCGATGGACCCGCGCCGGATGGCGATGCTCTTCGAGGAAGGCAGTCCACTGGCCAAGATCACGACCCTGCGGCCCAAGGACTACAGCGAGGCCCGCACGATCGGCGAGAAGTTCCGCGACGGCACGCCGGTGATCATGGACCTGGTGTCGATGGACAACGCGGACGCCAAGCGGCTCGTCGACTTCGCCGCCGGCCTGGCCTTCGCCCTGCGCGGATCGTTCGACAAGGTCGCCACCAAGGTGTTCCTGTTGTCGCCGGCCGACGTGGACGTCACCGCCGACGAGCGCAGGCGGATCGCGGAAGCGGGCTTCTACGCCTACCAGTGAGTGCCTGTCCGTGACGTTCGGCACGGCCGCTGACCACGGCGGCGCCGCGGCCCGACAGGTAGGCTGACGAGGTTGTTTTCCCACCTGTATCGAATGTCACACATCTGCCCGTAGTGAGGTCGAGCTTCCGTTGGCGCTGTTCTTCGAAATCCTTGGTTTTGCGCTGTTCGTCTTCTGGCTGTTGCTCATCGCGCGGGTCGTGGTCGAGTTCATCCGCTCGTTCAGCCGTGACTGGCGCCCGCGCGGGCTGACGGTCGTGGTGCTCGAGGTGATCATGACGCTGACCGATCCGCCGGTGAAATTGCTGCGCCGCATCATTCCCCAGCTCACCATAGGTGCGGTGCGTTTCGACCTGTCGATCATGGTGCTGCTGCTCGTGGCCTTCATCGGTATGCAATTGGCGTTCGGCGCCGCGGCCTGAGCCTGGTCACGGGCCGCGCTCGGGGCCGCCGTCGGGGCGAGTTTGCCGAGATCGAGAATTGACGTTGCGAATTTGAAATTCGCTCTTAAAATTTGACCTCCGCTGCGACCGCCGGGTCTGGTGTGACAGGATGGACGCCAGTTGCGTTCCAAGCAGGCTTTACACTTTGAGATCGGTTGACGGTCCAGACTCCAAGGGGGCAGACAATGCCGCTCACACCCGCCGACGTGCACAATGTCGCGTTCAGCAAGCCGCCCATCGGCAAACGCGGCTACAACGAAGACGAAGTCGACGCTTTCCTCGACCTGGTCGAGAACGAGCTGACCCGGCTCATCGAGGAGAACACCGACCTGCGTCAGCGGGTGGCCGAACTCGATTCCGAGCTCGCCGCGGCCCGCTCCGGTGGCGGTTCGTCGCAGCAGGCGCAGCCCGCACCGGTCTACGAGCCGGAGCCGGAGCCGACTCCTCCGCCGCAGCCGGTGTACGAGGCGCCCGCGGCGCCGGCGCCCACCGCGCAGCAGAGCGAGGACTCCGCGCTGCGCGCGGCCAAGGTGCTCAGCCTCGCACAGGAGACCGCCGACCGTCTGACCAGCACCGCCAAGGCCGAATCGGACAAGCTGCTCGCCGACGCGCGGGCCCAGGCCGACGCCATGGTCAGCGAGGCCCGGCACACCGCCGAGACCACGGTCACCGAGGCCCGTCAGCGCGCCGATGCGATGCTGGCCGACGCCCAGAGCCGGTCGGAGGCGCAGCTGCGGCAGGCCCAGGAGAAGGCCGACGCACTGCAGGCCGACGCCGAGCGCAAGCACTCCGAGATCATGGGCACCATCAACCAGCAGCGGACCGTGCTCGAAGGCCGACTGGAGCAGCTGCGGACCTTCGAACGCGAATACCGCACCCGGCTCAAGACCTACCTGGAATCGCAGCTCGAGGAGCTGGGCCAGCGCGGTTCGGCCGCGCCGGTGGACTCCAGCGCCAACAACGACGGCGGCGGCTTCAACCAGTTCAACCGCGGCAACAACTGACCCGGCTGCGCTGATCGATGCTGATCATCGCGCTCGTCCTCGCGGTCGTCGGGCTCGCCGCGCTGGTGACCGCCGTGGTCACCGGCAATGCGGTGATCGCCTGGGTCTGCATCGTGGCCAGCGTCGTCGGCGTACTCCTGCTGATCGTCGACGCGGTGCGGGAGCGCTCCCGCGGCCCCCGCACCGCCACGTCCAGTGCGCCGGCGGCGGGTGCGACGGCCGACGACGAGGTCGCGGCCGATGAGTTCGACGCCGACTATCCCGAGGAACCCGACTCCCCGGAATCGTTCGAGACCGATCCCGACGCCGACACCCGCGCGGTGCCGTTCGACGAGCGCCACGAGGACGAGATCGGCGCCGACCACCCCGAAGAACCCACCACCCGTTAGACGGTCGGTGTCACCAGCAGGTCACGCACCTCGTCGTCGGTGACCTGGTGGAAATCGGCGTAGACCTGTCCGACGGCCTCGAACCGGGCCGGCGTCGTCGCGCACACCACCGCATCCGCCTCCTCGCCGATCTCCCGGCATGCCGACGCCGGACCCACGGGGACGGCCACCACGATCCGCGCGGGGTGCAGGCTCCGCACCGCCCGCACCGCGGCCAGCATGCTGGCGCCGGTCGCGATGCCGTCGTCGGTGAGGACGACGGTCGCGCCGGTGACCGGCAGCGGCGGCCGGCCCTGCCGGTAGGCGGTCTCGCGACGGCGCAGTTCCACGGTCTCGCGCTCGATCGCGCGTCGCAGATCCGCTTCGCCGAGGCAGAGACGCGCGACCAGCTCGTCGTTGACCACCACGCCGCCGCCCGAGGCGATGGCGCCCATGGCGAGCTCCGGCCACTGCGGTACGCCGAGTTTGCGCACCAGGAACACGTCGAGCGGCGCACCCAGCCCGTGCGCCACCTCCCAGCCGACCGGAACGCCACCCCGCGCCAGTCCGAGCACCACCAGATCGTCGCGGCCGCAGTAGGCCGACATGTCCTCGGCCAGGACCCGGCCGGCGTCGGCGCGGTCCCGGAAGGTGCGCCCGGCGAACCTTGCGCCGGGCCTGTCCCATCCGCTCATCGCAGAAAACGGCGTACCCGCGGTGCCGGGATGCAATCCACCGTCGCCGCGGCGCCGAATACCGCGAGCAGACCGCTGACCGGGAGGGCCATGGGCATCGAGTTCACGAGCACCGTCGACCATCCGCTCGACGAGGTGTTCGCCTGGCACACCCGGCCGGGCGCCATGCCCCGGCTGGTGCCGCCGTGGCAGCCGATGACGGTGGTCGCCGAGACGCCGTCGCTGGCGCACGGTCAGGCGGTGCTCGGCCTACCCGCCGGGCTGCGCTGGATCGCCCGGCACGATCCGGCGCACTACGACCCGCCGCACCGGTTCGTCGACGTGTTGTCCTCGCGGGGAGTGCGGACGTGGCCGCCGCGGGTGATCGGCTGGTGGCGCCACACCCACGACTTCGCCGACGCCGGCCAGGGCCGCACCGAGGTCCGCGACCGCGTCGACACCACGGTGCCCGGCTCCCTGCTGCGGCCGACGTTCGTCTACCGGCACCGCCAGCTCGCCGACGACCTCGCCGCCCACCGCGACGCCGCCCGGGCCGGCTGCGGTCCGCTGGTCGTCGCGGTCACCGGCTCCTCCGGGCTGGTGGGCACGGCACTGACCGCGATGCTCACCAGCGGCGGCCACCGGGTGGTCCGGCTGGTGCGGCGTCCCGCGGCGGGCGCCGACGAACGTCACTGGGATCCGGGGCGGCCGGATCCGGACCTGCTGTGCGGGGTGGACGCCGTGGTCCACCTGGCCGGCGCGTCGATCGCGGGCCGGTTCACCGCCGCGCACCGCGCCGCCGTCCGCGACAGCCGCGTCGACCCGACGCGCCGGCTCGCGGACCGGGCCGCGTCCGCCGGAGTGCGCACCTTCGTCAGCGCCTCGGCGATCGGCTTCTACGGCTATGACCGCGGCGATGCGGTGCTCACCGAGGACAGCCCGCCCGGTGAGGGATTCCTCGCCGAGGTCGTCGCCGACTGGGAGGCTGCGACCACACCGGCGGCCGAGGCGGGTGTGCGGGTGAGCGCCGTGCGCACCGGGATCGTGCAGGCGGCCGCCGGCGGCACGCTTCGGCTGTTCCGGCCGCTCTTCACCGCCGGGCTGGGCGGGCGGCTGGGCACCGGGCGGCAGTGGCTGTCCTGGATCGGCCTCGACGATCTGCTCGATGTGTACCACCGGGCGCTGTGGGACGACCGGATGAGTGGGCCGGTCAACGCCGTCGCGCCGGAACCGGTGCGCAACGCCGACTACACCGCGACACTGGCCGCGGTGCTGCACCGGCCGGCGGTGCTGCCGGTCCCGTCGGTCGGCCCGCGGCTACTGCTGGGCGCCCAGGGTTCCCGTGAGCTCGCCGAGACCGGTCAGCGGGTGTTGCCGGCCAGACTGGACACGCTGGGTCACCGGTTCCGGCATCCGCGTCTGGCCGACGCGCTGGCCCATCAGCTCGGGCGCGGGGCGACGTAGGTCAGGAACGCGTTCACCAGCCCGCGGGCCCGCTTGGCCGCATCGTCGCCGAGTTGCCTTGTCTGGGTAAGCAATTCCTCGTGATCCAGGCCGAGTGCGAGGGCTTCTCCGTCCCGGTCGTCGGCCAGCCAGTCGACGAGGACGGCGTGGTCGAGTTCGGGATGGAACTGCAACGCCAGGGTGCGGTCGAGCACGAACGCCTGTGAGGCGTCGGTCGTTCTCGCGATCTCCACGGCGCGCGGTGGCAGCGTCCACCGGTCGAAATGCCACTGGAACCACGGCCCCGGCGCGACGAGCTCGGGCCGGTCGGTGGTGATGTCGTACCACCCGATCTCCGGTGCGGGTGCGCGCCCGACCGTGCCGCCGAACGCCTGCGCGATGAGCTGTCCGCCGAAGCACACCCCCAGCAGCGCGACCCCGGCCGCGGCGGCGTCGCGCAGCATAGCCATCTCCGCTCCGACCCAGGTGGCGCGCAGCGCGTCGTCGTATACCGGCCATCGCGCGCCGAGCGGCACGATGACGTCGTAGCCGGTGGGGTCCGGGAACGTCACGTCGACGGCGGGTTCGCCGGTTCGCTCCGCGGGGACCACGGTGAAGGTGTCGATCTCGAAACCCGCGTCGGAGAACGCCTCTCCCAGCAGCGCTTCGGTCGCTATCGGATCGTTGTGGACGAACAGGACGCGTGAGGGCACGCAGTCATTATCGCGGGCAGCGGTCGCGTCCGCTCACGCGGTGCGGACCGGCCGATCCTCTCCGCGGGGGAGTTGCAGCTGGATCTCGCGGGCCGCCTCGGTCAGGAGTGCGACGAAGCCGTCGATCGCGTCGAGCGGCAGCCGGAACTCCGGAGCGGAGATGGTCAGCGCGTACGCGGGCCTGCTGCCCTTCATGACCGGAACGCTGACGGCCCGGATCCCTTCCTGCACCTCACCGTCGTTGAGGGCGTAACCTCGTTCGGCGACCTCACGCAGTTCTTTGCGGAACTCGATCTCGTCGATGTGGGTGTGCGGGGTGACGCGCTCCCACTGCAATTGGTCGAGGATCTGTTCCTGCTCCTGGGCGGGCAGGAAGGCGAGCAGGCATTTGCCGCCGGAGGAGGCGTGCAGCGGGAGGCGTTCGCCGACGTACGCCCGGATCTGCACGCGGTCGGTCCCGCCGATCCGCTCCACGTAGAAGTACTGGGTGCCTTCTCTGGCACCCATGAAGATCGTGAGGCCGGTGGTGTCGGCCAGCCGCCGCATCACACCGATCATCACCTCGGGCAGCGACCGCACCTCGGCGGCGCGGTGGTGCAGTTCGAACAGTTTGTTGCCGAGCTGGTAGCGCTTGCTCTGAGCGTCGGTGCGCGCCAGACCGATTCGCACCATCTCGGTGAGCAGGCGGTGGACGGTGCTGGCCGGCAGTCCGACCTCGCGGGCCAGCCCCGTCACCGTGACCCCGTCGGGTCGGTCGGCCAGGACTTCGAGCAGGATGAAGCCCTTGGCTAAGGTGCCGTCAGTGGCCATGCCGGTATCCTACGCCGCCGGTCGGGCGCCGCAGTCCTCCGTCGTCGCGCCATGTGCGGGGTGCGACTCCTGCTGTGTGACAGGGGATTCGCCTCGACACAGTCGGCACGGCCACTGACTCCGGCACGGCCGGTCAGTCGATCAACTGGTTGCGGTCCAGTACCGCGCCCTGGTGCAGCAGCACCTCCTGGACCTCCTGGTGCGGGATGTCGCGCAGCGGGGTTCCCTCGGTGCGCGACGCCATCGCCGAGAGGGTGCCCGCGGCGTGGCCGCTGACCATGCACACCGCCTGCCCGCGTACGGATCCGGCCGCTTCGTGGTCGGAGCTGATGCACCGGCCTGCGACGGCCACGTTGTCCAGGCCGTTGGGGATCAGGCTGCGCTTGGGGATGCCGTACGAGCGCGGCAGGTGCTTGAGGGTGATGCCGCCGCCCTCGACCTTGCTGCCGAGGACGCTGGCCCCGATGCCGGTGTCGTGGATGTCGAGCGGGTAGGCGCCGCGGCCCAGCTGGTCCTCGAAGTCGCGGCCCGCGAGCACGTCCTCCTTGGTCAGCATGTGTTCACCGACGATGTGGCGGGTTTCGCGCACCCCGAGCTGATGCGGATTCGACAGCAGATAGGTGTTCTGGAAACCCGGTGCGTACTTGCGCAGGAAGTTCACGGCTTCGTAGGTCTGCAGCTGGGTTTCGGCCTCGGCGCGGCTGACGTCCCACGGGTCGGTGCCGTCGATGCCGTGGACGCGGGTGATGTTGATGACGACGTCGTCGCGCCCGGGCAGGGTGTAGATCCCGAACCGGTTGCGCGGCAACGTGAAGTCACCCGCCGCCTTGGCCTTCTTGATGAGGTTCTGGAACGCCATCAGGTGGACGCCGGGCGTGTTGCGGATGTAGTCCATCGTGTACGCCTCACCGGACCAGCCGGTCGGCGCGGTGCGGTCGTCGGGGTTCGCCTCGAGGTAGTCCCACACCTGATCCAGGTCGACGCCACCCACGCGGAAGATGTTGCTGACCGGCTGGGTCACCCGGTCGGTGGCGTTGCCGAACACGAACTCCCCGCCGGCGCGGGCGACGACGTCCGCGTCGCCGGTGGCGTCGACGACGTTCTTGACCCGCAGGGTCGAGATGCCGGCCTTGTTGGCGATCTTGATCCTGGTGACGCGGTTCCCCTCACGTTCGGCGTCGAGGAACATGGTGTGGAACAGCAGGTCCGCGCCGTACTCCCGGGCCGCGCGAAGCAGGTAGATCTTGAACGGTTCGGGGTCCTGGGCGAGGATCGAGCCGAACAGGCTGTCCTTCACCGGCGGCGTCGCGTGCCCGTTCTTGATCAGGTCGCGCACGATGTCGCGGGGATACCCGCCGAGTGCCCAGTAGCCCTCCGCGTCGGCCGATCCCAACAGGTTCATACCGAGGGACAGGATTCCGCCGAGGTACCCGTATTGCTCGACGATCACGGTCTTGGCGCCTGTCGCCGCCGCCGCGATCCCGGCGAAGGCGCCCGCTGTACCGCCGCCGATCACCGCCACGTCGTAGTCGTACTCATCAGGCATATCTGGTCTTCTCCTTCATCTGGGTGATCATCTATTGCGTACTGCGTGGCCTCACGGCGTCGGCGCGGGCGAGCCGACCGCCGAATCAGGTTCGGGGAAACACCTTTCGACCGTTCCGGGAAATCGGCGTAGGCGGGTTTGGCGATCATGATGGAGATCAGGCCGATGATGGTGCTGGCGACGATCAGCAGCGAGATCGGCCACGACGCGCCGCCGGCCCAGCCGACGATCGATGCGGCGAACAGCGGTACGAAACCCACTGTGGCCCCGCCCAACTGGTAACCCAGCGAGGCGCCGCTGTAGCGGATGCGGGGCGGGAACAGGTCAGCGTAGAGCGCGGCGGTCGGGGCGTACATCGCCGGATGCGCGACACCGAGGACGGCGACCACCGAGATCCACACGAGGATCGGCTGTTCGGTCTCGATCAGCCAGAACAGCGGGAAGGCGAACAGCATGGCCCCAACCGCACCGCCGGCGTAGACCTGCCTGCGGCCCAGGGCATCCGACAGCCGGCCGAACATCGGCACCAGCACCGCCTGGCAGGCTGCGGCGATCATCACCGCGGTGAAGAAGGTGCTGCGGGGCATGCCGAGTTGGCTGGTGACCCACGACAGCGTGAACACGCTCAGCACGTAGAACAGCACACCGTGGCCGAGGTAGATGCCGCCGGCGAGCAGCACGCTCTTGGAGTGCGAACGGACCATCTCGACGAACGGCACCTTCGCGACCTCCCCGGCCTTCTGGACCTCGGCGAAGACCGGCGTCTCGACGATCCGCAGGCGGATGAACATACCGACGGCGACCAGAAGGGCACTGAGCAGGAACGGAACTCGCCATCCCCAGGTCTCGAACGCGTCGGAGGGCATCGAGGAGAACAGGGCGAACAGGCCGGTCGACAGCAGCAGGCCGATCGGCACACCCATCTGCGGCCAACTGCCGTAGAAGCCGCGCCGGTTCGCCGGGGCGTGCTCGACGGCCATGATGACCGCACCGCCCCATTCGCCGCCGACGGCGAAGCCCTGGACGAACCGCAGCGTCACCAGCAGGATCGGCGCCCAGATGCCGATGGCGTCGAAGGTGGGCAGCAGGCCGATCGCGAACGTCGCGACACCCATCAGCAGCAGGCTGTAGATCAGCATCTTCTTGCGGCCGATCCGGTCACCGAAATGGCCGAAGAACGCGCCACCGAGGGGGCGGGCGACGAAGCCGACGGCGAACGTGCTGAAGGCGGCCAGTGTTCCGGCCAGCGTGGAGAAGCCCGGGAAGAACAGGGCGCCCACGACCGTCGCCGATGCCGCGCCGTAGATGTAGAAGTCGTACCACTCGATCGTCGTGCCGATCAGGCTGGCCGCGGCCACTCGCCTGATCGGTGTCGACTCCGGTTCCTGATCAACCTGTCCGGCACGTGCCATACGGACGTCCGCCTCTCTCCTCGTTGAGAACCATTGGGCCCGTTGATGATTCCGATAATTGGAATGACATTCCGATAGCTGGAATGTGTGAACTGTAAACATCGCGTGAACGCTGTGTCAAGGGTCACGTCATGGCGTGCCGTGCAGGCACGCGCCTCAGTCCGCGTCGCGGCGGACCGCCCAGTTGTAGGTCAACGCGGCCGCGCGCTGCCAGTCGGCGTACTCGGTGTCGCGCCACCGGGCGGTCCGCTCCGGCGTCCACTGCGCCGCGCGATGCCAGTGCCGGCGCAGCGCCGACATGTCCGACCAGTAGCCGGTGACCAGGCCGGCCGCGAAAGCCGCCCCGCGCGAGACGGTTTCGGCGACCAGCGGCCGCACCACCGGCAGGTCGAGAGCGTCGGCGATGGTCTGCATGAGCAGGTTGTTCGAGGTCATTCCGCCGTCGACCTTCAACTCGCGTACCGGCAGCCGGGCATCGGTGTCCATCGCCTCGACGACCTCGCGGGTCTGCCAGGCGGTCGCCTCCAGAACCGCCCGGGCCAGGTGGCCCTTGGTGACGAACGAGGTGAGACCGACGATGACCCCGCGCGCCTCGGCCCGCCACCGCGGCGCGAACAGACCGGAGAACGCCGGCACCACATAGCAGCCGCCGTTGTCGGCGACAGAGCTCGCCAGCGTCTCGACTTCGGGGGCGGACTCGATGATGCCGAGTTGGTCGCGCAGCCACTGCACCAGTGAGCCGGTCACCGCGATCGAACCCTCCAGCGCGTAGTGCGCGGGTTCGTCGAGGATCCGGTAGCCGACCGTGGTGAGCAGCCCGTTCGCCGAGTGCACCGGCTCGGTCCCGGTGTTCTGCAGCAGGAAGGCCCCTGATCCGTACGTGCATTTGGTGTCGCCGGGGGAGAAGCACGTCTGCCCGAACAGCGCGGCCTGCTGGTCCCCGAGCGCCGCGGCGATCGGAATCCCCGCGGGCTCTATCGCCGTGTGACCGAATACCGCACCGCTGGAGCGGATCTGCGGCAGCATCGCCCGCGGGATCGCGAAGAACTCGAGCAGGTCGTCGTCCCAGTCGAGTGTCGACAGGTTCATCAGCAGCGTGCGGCTGGCATTGGTGACGTCGGTGGCATGCACGCCTCCGTCGACGCCACCGGTGAGGTTCCAGATCAGCCAGCTCTCCATCGTGCCGAACAGCAGCTCACCGCGTTCGGCGCGGTCACGCAGCCGTGGATCCTCTTCGAGCAGCCAGGTGATGCGGGGTGCGGCGAAGTAGCTCATCAGCGGAAGCCCGCACCGAGGACGCACCATCTCGGCGTCCGGGCGGGCCCGTAACCTGCCGACGAGGGCGTCGGTGCGGGTGTCCTGCCACACCAGGGCGTGGCCGACGGGACGGCCGGTGAACCGGTCCCACACGACCGTGGTCTCGCGCTGGTTGGCGATCCCGATCCCCACCACCTGCGCTGCGGTGATCCCCGCCTGCGCCAACGCCTGGGGCAGGGAACGGGCGAGGTTGCGCCAGATCTCGGCGGCGTCGTGTTCGACCCGGCCTGCTGCTGGGAAGTGCTGGCGGTGCTCGCGCTGGGTGACCGCCACCAGGCGTCCGGAGGAGTCGAACACGATGCACCGGGTCGAGGTGGTGCCCTGGTCGATGGACACGATGTAGCGCGCGCTCACCGCTTGACCTGCGCGAGTTCCCGCGATACCGCCTCGGCCGTCTCGCGCACGGGTTCGACGACCGAGGGCCGCGGCCCCCGCGCGCCGATCACCGAGTCGACGCGCCCCTCCACCGAGATCGCCGCCACCACCTGCCCGCCCGGGCCGCGGATCGCGGCTCCCACCGCTGCCGAGTCCGGCGCGAATTCACCGTCGGTGACCGACCATCCGCGCGCCCTCGTGCGTCGCACCTCGGCGCCGACGTCGGTCTGTGTGCACTGGGTGCGGCGGGTGAACGCGTCGAGGCCCGCCCGCACCGCCTGGTCGGCGAGTCCAGGCGTATGCGCCAACAGCACCTTGCCCAGCGCCGTGGCGTGCAGCGGGACCAACCGCCCGATGTCGAGGGTCTGCCGCACCGCCGCCGGTCGGAAGACGTGGTGCACCACCCGCACCTCGAGGCCGTCGAGCGTGCCGATCCGCACCGTCTCGCCGGTGCGGGCGGCCAGGGTGTCGGCCCAGTTCAACGCCACCGAGCGCAGCAGGTTGGTGTCGAGCCGGTGCCCGCCCAACCTGCGGATCCGCTCACCCAGGACGTATCGCCCGCCGTCCCCGCGCTGCACGTAGCCGACCGCGCACAGGGTGGCCAGCAGTCCGTGCGCGGTCGGCTTGGCCAGATCCAGTGCCGCGGCGATCTCGCCGACCCCGACCCCGAACGGCGCTCGGGCGATCACGTCGAGGATCGCCGCCGCCCGCTCAATCGACTGGATTCGCCCGGGCACGGGGTGCACGCTATCGCGGCCGGTGCGCCCGCCGACGCGGAGGTGTTCGACATTGTCGAACGCCGGCTGTTGTGGGCCCGGCCGGGCACCCCTAGCGTCTCCGTTCGAACCGCCGACGAAAGGAGTTGCCGCATGCCGGATTTCGTCGGCGCCGTGGACCAGGGCACCACCACCACGCGGTTCATGGTCTTCGACCACGACGGTCGCGTGGTCGCCCGTCACCAGCTGGCCCACGACCAGATCATGCCGCGGCGCGGTTGGGTGGAACACGATCCGGTGCAGATCTGGGAGCGCACCCGCACGGTCATGACGACCGCGCTGCGCGAACGCGGGCTCGACGCGGCGGATCTCGCGGCCGTGGGGATCGCCAACCAGCGGGAGACCACGGTGGTGTGGGACCGGCGCACGGGCAGACCGTTCCACCACGCGATCGTCTGGCAGGACACCCGAACCGAGCAGGCCATGGCCACGCTGGGCGGCACCGACGCCGCCGTCCTGATCCGGCACCGTGCGGGATTGCCTACGGCGACGTACTTCTCGGCCGGGAAGCTGGCCTGGATTCTCGACCACGTCGACGGCGCGCGGGCCGCGGCGCAGCGCGGTGACGCCCTGTTCGGCACGATGGACACCTGGCTGCTGTGGCATCTCACCGGCGGTGTGGACGGCGGTGTGCACGCCACCGACGTCACCAACGCCAGCCGCACCATGCTGATGGACCTCGAAACGCTGGACTGGGACGACGATCTGCTCGCGCTGTTCGGCGTGCCGCGACAGATGCTGCCCGAGATCCGCTCCAGCAGCGGTCTTTTCGGTGAGACGGTGGCAGATCCGGCCGGTGTCCCGATCGCGGCGGCGGTCGGCGACCAGCAGGCCGCGATGATCGGGCAGCTGTGCCTGTCGACGGGCGAGGCCAAGAACACCTACGGCACCGGCAACTTCCTGCTGCTCAACACCGGTGCGCAGCTGGTGCGTTCGACCAGCGGGTTGCTCACCACGGTGTGTTACCGCTTCGGTGACGAGCCGCCGGCGTACGCGCTGGAGGGGTCGATCGCGGTCACCGGCTCGGCCGTACAGTGGCTGCGCGATCAGCTCGGGATCATCGACTGCGCCGAGCAGAGCGAATCGCTGGCCGCCACGGTCGAGGACAACGGCGGCGTGTATTTCGTCCCCGCCTTCTCCGGCATGTTCGCCCCGTACTGGCGCGCCGACGCGCGCGGCGCCATCGTCGGGCTGACCCGGTTCAACACCGGCGCGCATCTCGCCCGCGCCACGTTGGAGGCGATCTGTTACCAGAGCCGCGATGTCGCCGAGGCGATGTCGGCCGACTCCGGTGTTCGGCTGGAGGTGCTCAAGGTCGACGGCGGGGTCACCGCCAACGAGCTGTGCATGCAGATCCAGGCCGACGTCCTCGGCGTTCCGGTCAGCCGCCCGGTCGTCGCCGAGACCACCGCGCTCGGCGCGGCATACGCCGCGGGGCTGGCCGTCGGCTTCTGGAAGGACGCCGACGAGCTGCGGGCCAACTGGCAGGAGAGCAGGCGGTGGCATCCGCGCTGGACCCCACAGCAGCGCGCCGACGGTCTGCGCGGCTGGCGCAAGGCCGTCGACCGCAGCTTCGACTGGGTCGAATTCGAGTGAGAGGACAGACGAGATGAGCCTTACCCCGGCCCGGTTGAGCCCGGACACCCGCAGGCGCGCACTGGAGGAGATGGCGACCGGCGAGCTCGACGTCCTCGTCGTCGGCGGCGGAGTGGTCGGGGCCGGTACGGCGCTCGACGCCGTCACCCGCGGCCTCCGCGTCGGCCTGGTCGAGGGGCGCGACTACGCGTCCGGCACGTCCAGCCGGTCGTCGAAGCTCGTGCACGGCGGGCTGCGTTACCTCAAACAGCTCGATGTCCCCTTGGTGTTCGAGGCGCTGCGGGAGCGCTCGCTGATCCTGCACACGCTGGCGCCGCACCTGGCCCGGCCGGTCGAGTTCCTCTATCCGCTGCGGCGGCGGTTCGTCGACCGGGCCTGGGTCGGGCTGGGGGTCGGGGTCTACGACGCCTTGGGCGCGGGCCGCGGTGTGCCCGGCCATCACCGCCACCTCGGAAAGCGGCGGACCATGGAGCTGTTCCCGGGTGGCAGGCCCGACGAGGTGCACGGCGCCGTCAGCTTCTACGAGGGGCAGCTCGACGACGCTCGGCACACGATGACGCTGGCGCGCACGGCCGCCGGCTACGGGGCGCTGTGCGCAACGAGTGCGCGGGTCACCGGGTTCCTCGAGGAGTCGGGCCGGGTGGTGGGGGCCGTGGTGCGCGATCTCGAGACCGGCGGGGACGTCGAGGTGCGCGCGAAACGCACCATCGTCGCGGCAGGGCCGTGGACGGAGGAACTGCAGAGCCTGCTGGGCCGCCAGGGACCCCTGCAGGTGCACACGTCGAAGGGTGTGCACATCGTCGTGCCGCGCGCCGCGATCGACGCGCACACCGGAATCATCACCGAGACCGCGACCAGCCTGCTGTTCGTGATCCCGTGCCCGTGGTCCGACGAACACTGGGTCATCGGGACCACCGACACCAGTTGGAATCTCGACCTGGCGCACCCGGCTGCCAGTGCCTCCGACATCGACTACATCCTCGCTCAGGTCAACCGGCTGCTCGCCACACCGGTCACCCGCCGCGACATCGTCGGCGTGTTCGCCGGGCTGCGACCGCTGCTGGCCGGGGGCACCACCCAGACCAGCGCCCTGTCGCGCGAGCACGCCGTGGTCAGCCCCGCCGACGGGCTGGTCCTGGTGACCGGCGGCAAGTACACCACCTACCGGGTCATGGCTCGCGACGCCGTCGACGCCGCGTTCCGCGGAACACGCGTCGACGGGTCCTGCACCGAGCGGTTGCCGCTGCTCGGCGCGGACGGCTACCACGAGCTGTGGGCGGCGCGGGCGCGGTTGGCCGGCGATACCGGGCTGGACGTGGCGACCGTCGAGCACCTGCTGGGCCGCTACGGCAGCGCCGTCACCGAGATCGTCGCTCTGATCGCAGCGGATCCCGCTCTCGCGGAACGGGTCTCACCGCACCGCCGGTATCTGCGCGCGGAGGTCGTCTACGCGGTGACCCACGAGGGCGCACTGCACCTCGACGACATCCTCACCCGCCGTACGCGGTTGTCGATCGAAACGCCGGACCGCGGAGTGGAGGTGGCCCAGCAGGTCGCCGAGCTGGTTGCCCCGCTGCTGGACTGGGACGGGCTGCGCCTCCGGCGCGAGGTTGCGCGCTACCTGGCCAGAGTGCAGGCCGAGCTGAGTGCGCAGCGCCAGCCCGACGACGAGGCCGCCGACGCGGCGCGGCTCGTCGCCGCGGACCTGCGCGACATGGTGGAGATCTGACACTTCGGGGCTTCGTCCCCCATGCTTACCTATTCTCGGGACATGGCGGATCCGTCCGAGTGGTTCCTCACCGCAGCCGAACGCGGCAACCCGTCGTCGCGGCTCCCGACGTTCTGCGACGGCAACCTGGTCGAACCGCTGATCCACGGCGCGACGTATTTCGACGCGCTGGCCACCGAGGTCGAGGCTCTCGGACCGGGTGACCATCTGTTCTTCACCGATTGGCGCGGCGACCCCGACCAGAGGATGCGCGACGACGGTCCGACGGTGCGAGAGTTGTTCTCCCGCGCCGCCGAACGCGGCGTCGTGGTCAAGGGGCTGGTCTGGCGCTCGCATCTGGATCAGCTGTCCTACAGCCAGGAGGAGAACCAGCACCTCGGCGAGGCGATCGAACGGGCCGGCGGGGAAGTGCTGCTCGATCAGCGGGTCCGGATCGGAGGGTCGCACCACCAGAAACTCGTCGTGATCCGCCATCCCGGTGCGCCCGAGCGGGATGTGGCGTTCGCCGGCGGTATCGACCTGTGCCATTCGCGCCGCGACGACGAATCGCACCGCGGCGATCCGCAGGCCGTGCAGATGTCCAAGCGATACGGCGACCGGCCGCCCTGGCACGACGCGCAGCTGCGACTGCGGGGCCCGGTGGTGGGGGCGCTCGACACCACCTTCCGGGAACGCTGGCACGACCCGGCGCCGCTGGACATGCTGTCGCCGATCGCGTGGGTGATGGACAAGGTGCGCGGCGCCGACCTGCGGGCCGATCCGTTGCCCGAGCAACCCCCCGACCCGCCGCCGTGCGGACCGCATGCGGTGCAGGTGCTGCGCACGTACCCGGACGCTCATTTCGAATACGACTTCGCCCCGCACGGCGAGCGCAGTGTGGCGCGCGGCTACACCAAGGCGGTGCAGCGGGCGCGGCGGCTGATCTACCTCGAAGACCAGTACCTGTGGTCGCGGCAGGTGGCGGAGCTGTTCGCCAAGGCGCTCGCCGAGAACCCGGATCTGCACCTGATCGCGGTGATACCGCGGTATCCCGACGTCGACGGCCGGTTGGCGCTTCCACCCAACCAGGTGGGCCGCAGTCAGGCCATCGACGCGTGCCGGGCGGCCGGGCCGGACCGGGTGCACGTGTTCGACATCGAAAACCACGAGGGCACACCGGTGTACGTGCACGCCAAGGTGTGCGTCGTCGACGACGTGTGGGCGTGCGTGGGCAGCGACAACTTCAACCGCCGGTCGTGGACGCATGACAGCGAGTTGTCGTGCGCGGTACTCGACGACACCCGCGACGAGCGGTCACCGCGGGATCCGGCCGGGCTCGGCGACGGGGCGCGGGTGTTCGCCCGCGATCTGCGGTTGCGCCTGATGCATGAGCACCTCGACCGCCCCGGCGACGACGGGGGACTGGTGGACCCGGTCGATGCGGTGCGCGAAATGACGGCGGCCGCAGACGCTCTGGACGACTGGTACGAGCGGGGCCGAGTCGGTCCGCGGCCTCCGGGACGACTGCGCCGGCACCGCACCGAGCGGTTGGGGCGGTTCACCCGGCTGTGGGCGGTGCCGGTGTACCGGATGATGTACGACCCCGACGGACGTTCGTACCGCGCGCGGTGGCGCGGCGAGTGGTGATCAGTTCCCCGCGTCGAAGCGCAGCGGTAGCGTCGCCGGGCCGCTGATGCCGGTGAGCGGCTTCCAGCGTTCGGGGGCCGTGCGGCGGGGATTCGGCATCCGCCGCGTGATCACCGTGAGCGCCTCGGTGAGTTCGGTGCGCGCCAAGTGGGAGCCGAGGCAGTAGTGGACGCCGCCGCCGAAGGTCAGCATCGCCGCCGCGCCGTCGCGGGTGACGTCGAGCCGGTCGGGGTGGTCGAACGCCGCGGGGTCGCGATTGGCGGCCGCGATGTTGACGATGAGCATCTCGCCCGCGGGGATCCGCAGTCCGGCCAGCTCGACGTCTTCGCGGGCGGTGCGGAGGGTGGTGAAGATGACCGGGCAGTACCGCATCAGCTCGTCGACGGCGCGTGGGATCAGATCGGGTCGGGCGGCCAGCAGATCCCACTGGTCGGGGTGGTCGCACAGGACGCCGACGGCGGCGGCCAGCTGGTTGCGCGTCGTATCGGTCCCGGCCATCAGCAGGCCGCCCGCCAGCATCAGCAGCTCGTCGTGGGTGAGGCGGTCACCGTCGACCTCGGCCCGGATCAGGTCGGAGAACAGGTCGTCGGTGAGCGCGTCGCGGCGGGCCCGGACGAGCGCGTCGTTGTAGCTGTCGAGTTCGATCCATGCGCGGTCGATGTCGGCCGCGTCCTCGGCGACGTTCCAGTTGAAGACCTTGAAGATGTCATCGGCCCACGCGGAGAACCGGTGCCAGTCCTGTGCGGGGGCGCCGAGGAGTGCGCAGATGACCGGGATCGGGTAGGGCCGGGCGATGTCGGCGACGATGTCGACGCTGCCCACCGCGGTGTGCGGGTCGACGAGGTCGTTGACGACTTTCACGCACGTGTCGCGAAGGCGCGCGGAGGCTTTCGGGGTGAACGCCTTGCACACCAGCCGGCGCAAACGGTGGTGGTCCTCTCCGTCGCGGCTCAGCAGGCTGTCGACGGCGCGATCCCAGACGGGTCCGGATGTGACGCCCTGCGCGGCGAGGGCCAGTCCCTCCGGGATGAGGAAGCGGTCGTCACGCAACACCGTGCGCGCGAGGTCGTAGGTGAGGATCTCGGGTCCGTGCGCGCCGAGTGCTACGGGCCCACGTTCGCGTGCGGCGGCGAGAATGCGGTGGGCGTCCTCAGGGTCACGCTCGTTCTCGTAGTCGACCGTCGGCAACCCGACGTCCAGCGTTGTCATGCATCGTTTGTCCCCCGAGATCAGTCACCGACGCATCAGCCGAACGGTTGAGATCGAGCGCCAGAGGGCCGATTGAGGTCTCAGCCCGCGCGGCGGGTCAGCACGAGTGGTCCGTCCTCGGTGATCGCGACGGTGTGCTCGCTGTGGGCGGTCCGCGAACCGTCGGCCGATCGAATGGTCCACCCGTCGGGGTCGTAGACGATTCTGTCGGTGCCGCGGGCGAACCAGGGTTCGAGTGCGAGGGTCAGGCCGGGGCGCAGCTTCAGTCCCCGGCCGGCGCGGTCGCGGTTCGACACGTGCGGGTCCTCGTGCATGGTGCGGCCGAGGCCGTGGCCGCCGAACTGGGTGTTGACCGGATATCCGTACTCGTCGGCGACGGCGGCGATCGCCGCGGAGATGTCGCCGAGTCGCCCGCCGGGGCGTGCGGCGTCGATACCGGCCTCCAGCGCGCGTTCGGTGGCCTCGATCAGTCGCTGGTCCTCCGCCCGTGGGGTGCCGACGATGAGGCTGCGCGCCGAGTCGGCCACCCACCCGTCGATCGACACCGCGATGTCCATGCTCAACAGATCCCCGTCGCGCAGCACGTAGTCGTGCGGGAGTCCGTGCAGCACAGCGTCGTTGACCGACAGGCAGATCACGTTGCGGAACGGGCCGCGGCCGAACGACGGCGCGTAGTCCCAGTAGCACGACTGCGCGCCGCGCTCGGCGATCAGCTGCCGGGCGCGGTGTTCGAGGTCGAGCAGGTTGACCCCGACCTGGGCTCGCGACTGCAGGTCATCGAGCAGTTCGGCGATGAAGGCACCGGTGGTGCGCATCGCCTCGATCTCCCGTGGCGTCTTCAGTTCCAACACGCAATCCACCGTAACCGACGAACCGGTATTTTCATACCGGGTCCGTGGCGTATCCTCGTCCCATGGTGCGATCCCCTCTGACGCCACAGCAGATCGCTGCCGGCAAGCGACTCGGCGCTCATCTGCGGGAGGCCCGTGGCGAGCGCACTCTGGCCGAGGTCGCGCACGCCGCGTCGATCTCGCCGGAGACCCTGCGCAAGATCGAAACCGGTCGCCTGGCCACCCCGGCGTTCGTCACCGTCGCCGCGCTCGCGGCCGTGCTCGAGATCCGGCTCGACGACCTCGCGGGCATCTGCGTGTCCGGCGGGCCTGCTCACGCCGCACTGCAGCCGTAACCCCGGCACCTTGTCGGTGCCTGCTCGTACCATCGAACGCATGTTCGACGATCTCGACGACGCGGCGCTTGTGGCGGCCATCGAGTCGCATACGCGCGCCGAGGCCGCGGCCGGTGCGGCGCGACGGGCCTCGATCGCCGAGCTGGTCAGACGTCGTGGTGCGGACTCCGACGATGACGAGCGGCATCGCTGGGCCTGCGACCTGTGGACCTTCACGGCCGCGGAGGTCTCGGCCGCGATGGGTGTCAGCGCTCGGGCGGCCTCGAGCGAGATGCGGATCGGTCTGACTCTGCGGGACCATCTGCCCGCGGTCGCCGCCCTGTATGCCGACGGTGCGCTCAGTTCCAGGATCGCCTCCACGATCACATGGCGGACCCGCTTCGTCGTCGACGACGACGTGTGGCGGCGGCTCGATGAGGCGATTGCGAGCCGGGCGGCCGGATGGGGGTCGCTGTCGGCGTCGAAGCTGGAGAAGGCCATCGACGGCTGGGTGGACCGTTTCGATCCGGCCGCGGTGGTCCGCACCGAGGTGGCCGCGCGAGACCGGGACATCGCCATCGGCTGGTCCGACGATCCGACGGTGACGACGTCGGTCTACGGACGCCTGATGGCCACCGATGCCGAGATCTTGAAGCGGCGGCTGGCGCAGATGTCGGCGGGGGTGTGCGACAACGATCCGCGCACCGTGAAGCAGCGTCGCGCCGACGCGCTTGGGGCGTTGGCCGCCGGAGCCGAACACTTGGCATGCCTGTGTGGCGCCGACGATTGTTCGGCCGCGCAGCGCGATGCGGTGGCCGAAGCGGTGTGCGTCTACGTCGTCGCCGACGCGGCCGCGGTGGCGGCGGCACCGGATCCCGGTCTGCACGGTGACAAGTCGACGTCTGCGCCGCCGCCGCGTGATGACGGTATGGCGTTGCTCATGGGCGCGGGCCCGATCCCGTCATCACTGCTGACCGAGATGATCCGGCGCGGGGCGAACGTCGTGCCGGTCCGGCCACCCGGCCCAGGACCGGAACCGCGTTACCGCCCGTCGACGGCCTTGGACCGGTTCGTACGCGTGCGGGATCTGACGTGCCGGTTCCCGGGGTGTGACCGCCCGGCAATGTTGGCCGATGTGGACCACACCGTCCCATATCCCGACGGGGCGACGCATGCGTCGGACCTGAAATGCCTGTGCCGAGAACATCATCTGCTCAAGACGTTCTGGTCGGGCCCCGGCGGCTGGGCGGACCAGCAGCTGCCCGACGGCACCGTGGTGTGGACCTCGCCCGCCGGTCGCACCTATCGCACCAGCCCCGGCAGTCGCTTCTGGTTCCCCGGGTGGAACACCACGACCGCCGGCCTGGGACCACCGCAGAGAAAGCGCCGCCCCGCGGCCGGCGGGGTGACGATGCCGAAACGCCGGCGCACCCGCGCCGCCGCGCGACGCGACCGCATCGAAGCCCACCGCAACCGTCCGCCGCCTACGCGCTGACGCGGTATCGCCGCTCCGGCCGGCCCACCCCGTACTGCAGCCGCAACTCCAGCGCACCGGTGCTCAGGTAGTGCTCGAGGTAACGGCGGGCGCTGACACGCGAAATACCCACCAGCGCAGCGCATTCCGCTGCCGATACCTCACCGGCCTGCTGTACCGCCTCCAGGACGAGCCGTCCGGTCTCGATGCCCAGCCCCTTGGGCAGCACTTCGCCGCCACTGGAACGGCCGAACAGTGAGTCGATCAACGACTGGTCGGCACCCCGTGCCGATTCGAGCGCGTCGGCGCGGGCCGAGAAGCCCTCCAGCTTGGCCCGCAGCTGGGCGAACTCGAACGGTTTGATCAGGTAGTCGGCTGCGCCTCCGTCGAGGGCGGCGCGCACGGTGTCGAGTTCCCGTGCCGCGGTGATCATGATGACCCCGACCCGGTCGCCGGCCGCCCGTAACCGGTGCAGCACGTCGAGACCGGTCATGTCCGGCAGGTAGACGTCCAGCAGGATCAGGTCCGGGGCGAGTTCCTGTGCGGCGGTGAGGGCCTCGCCACCGGTGCGGGCCACGCCGACGGCCCGGAACCCGTCCACCCGCTCGACGAAACGGCGGTGGATGTCGGCGACCATGAAATCGTCGTCGACCACCAGCACGTCACGCATGCGCGACCACCCGGGTGCTCGGCAGCCGCACCGCGAACACCGCGCCGCCGTCGGGTCGGTCGCCGACCTCCACCACACCACCGTGCTGCGCGGTCACCAGCCGCACCAGCGCCAGCCCGATACCGCGGCCACCTGGTTCCTCCGGTTTCGACGTCACCCCGCGGGCGAAGATCGCCTCCCGCAGGTGTTCGGGCACACCGGGTCCGGTGTCGGCCACCGAGATCGAGAGGCCGTCCGCGTCGTCGATCGACACGCTCACCCGGGCCGCGCTCGAACCGACCGACACGTCCACCGCGTTGTCGATCAGATTGCCCAGCACCGTGATCACATCGGTCGCCAGCGCCGGGTCCAGCGCGCCGAGATGCGAATCCGGATCGAGCTCGAGCGTCACGCCGCTCTCGGCGGCCAGGGTGGTCTTGGCGATCAACAGCGCGGCGACCGCCGGGTCGGCGATCCGCCGGGTCACCGCATCGCTGATCTCCGCGCGCCGCCGGGTCAGCTCGCCGATCAGGTCGCGCACGGCGTCGTACTCGCCGAGCTGCACCAGGCCCGAGATCGTGTGCAACTGGTTGGCGAACTCGTGGGTCTGCGCGCGCAGCGTGTCGGTCACGCTCTTGTGCGACGACAGCTGTGCCTGCAGGGCGGCCAGTTCGGTGCTGTCACGCATCGTGGTCACCGTACCGATCCACTGCCCGCCGCTCGACGCGATCCGCCGGTTGAGCGCAAGGACGCGGGCGCGGGTGGTGATGACGACGTCCCGGCCGTCCTCGCCGGAGAGCAGGAAGTCCACCACCACCGGATCGAGGCCCACCGCATCCGCCCGTCGCCCCACCGCCGCAGCCGTCAGGCCGAGAAGTTCCTGGGCGCTGTCGTTGAGCAACGTGATCACACCGTCGGTGTTCACCGCCACCACACCCTCACGGATGCTGTGCAGCAACGCTTCCCGGTGGTCGGCCAGGCCGGCGATCTCGGCCACCTCCAGTCCGCGGGTGTGCCGTTTGATGCGCCGCGACAGCAGCCAGGACGCCAGCACGCCGAGCCCCGCGGCCAAACCGAGATAGAGCAGCAGCCGCTCCCCGGCACCGCTGAGCAGTTGCCACACCGACGGATACGGTTCGCTGACCGACGCGATCGCCAGCACCTCGCCGCGGGTGGACAGCACCGGCACCTGCCCGATCAGGCTGTGCACGCCGTCGATGTCGTCGTCGCCGAACCAGGCGCGCCCTTCGTCGGCGCGCGTGACGTCCAGGTTCACGCTGCGGCCGACCCGCGACGGATCCGACGACGCCAGTACCCGCCCCGCCGGGTCGACGATCTCCGCGAGCCCCGCGCCCGAGAGGGCGACGGCCCGGTCCACCTCCGGGGCCAGCACTTTGGAGGCGAAGGGATCGGCGAAGCGGTCCCGCACGATCGGGGTCGAGGCGACGTTCTCCGCGGCCGCGATCATCCGCTGCCCCCGCACGTCGCGGAACTCCCGGGTGGACTGCGCCACCGACACCGCCGCGACCGCCAGCAACACCACCGCCACCACCAGCATCTGGAACACCAGGAACTGTCCGGCGAGGCTGCGGCGGCCGAAGGCGCGCACCGTCTGGAACCATCGTGAACTCAACGACCAAAACGTCCTTTGCTTCCGAATCAGTGACTCACGTCACGTTCCGGGTCCAGTATGACGACCGTGATACGGAACCTGCGGGCGCTCACCGTCGTGGTGCTCGCCGCAATACTGCTGACCGCCTGCGGGGTGACCCGCGGCGAGGAGGCCCAAGGCCTGCACCGGCTGCGAATGATGGTGCCCAACAGCCCGGGTGGCGGCTACGACCTGACCGCCCGCACCGCGGTGAAGATCATGGAGGACGACGACATCACCGGCCGCGTCGAGGTGTTCAACGTGATCGGCGCCGGCGGCACCGTCGCGATGGCGCGGCTGATGAACGAACGCGGCAACGACGACCTCATGATGACCATGGGACTCGGCGTCGTCGGCGCCACCTACACCAACGGCTCGAACATCAAAGCCTCCGACGCCACCGCGCTGGCCAAACTCATCGAGGACCCCGGGGCGATCTTCGTTCCCGCCGACTCACCGTTTCGAACCGTGCGGGACTTCGTCGACGCGTGGAAAGCCGATCCGGCCGCGGTGACCATCGGCGGCGGTTCGTCCCCCGGCGGCCCCGACCACCTGTTCCCGATGGAGTTGGCCGAGACGGTCGGAGTCGACCCCAAGGACGTCAACTTCATCACCTACGACGGCGGCGGCGACCTGCTGACCGCACTGCTCGGCAAGAAGATCACCGCCGGCACCTCCAGTCCCGGTGAGCTGATCGACCAGATCGACGCCGGCCAGCTCCGGGTGCTCGCCGTGTCCAGCGACGAACGCGTCGAAGGCGTCGACGCGCCGACTCTCAAGGAATCCGGCATCGACCTCACGTTCGCCAACTGGCGCGGCGTCCTCGCTCCGCCGGGTATCTCCGACGACGCCAAACAGGCGATTATCCGCGCGCTCGAGGAACTGCACGGCACCGAGCAGTGGAAGGAGGCGCTGGTCAAGAACGGCTGGACGGACGCCTTCGTCACCGGCGCGGCGTTCGAGCAGTTCCTCGTCGACCAGGACAACCGGGTCTCGTCGACCTTGACCGAGCTGGGGCTGGTATGAAGCAGATCGACCGGGCGCAGTACCTGATCTGCGCCGTGCTCGTGGCCGTCGGCGCCTTCCTCATCGTCGACGCACTACGCCTGACCGCCGGCTTCGCGAAGGTGGACCCGGTGGGCCCCAGGGCCTTTCCGATCGTCATCGGCGCCGTGCTCATCGTGCTCGCGATCGTCCTCGCCGTCGCCATCCCGCGGGGTTCGGTGGGCGAGGCCGACGCCGGTGAGGACGTCGACCCGGACGCCCCCAGTGACTGGCGCACCGTGGGACTGCTCGTCGGGTTGTTCGTCGCCGTGATCCTGCTGGTGCAACCGCTCGGCTGGGTCATCACCGGCACCCTGCTGTTCGCCGGTGCGGTGGCCGTCCTGGGCAACCGGCACTGGGTGCGCAACATCGCGATCGGGTTGGCCCTGTCGCTGATCAGCTTCTACGCCTTCTACTCCGGGCTCGGAATTCCGCTGCCCCCAGGCATTTTGGACGGGATCCTGTAGATGAACAACCTGGATTGGCTCCTTCAGGGCTTCGCCGAGGCCGCGACGCCGATGAACCTGCTGTACGCGGTGATCGGCGTGCTGCTCGGTACCGCGGTCGGTGTGCTGCCGGGCATCGGCCCCGCGATGACGGTCGCGCTTCTGCTGCCCGTCACCTACAACGTCAGCCCGAGTGCGGCGTTCATCATGTTCGCAGGCATCTTCTACGGCGGGATGTACGGCGGGTCGACGACCTCGATCCTGCTCAACACCCCCGGCGAATCGTCGTCGGTGATCACCGCCATCGAGGGCAACAAGATGGCCAAGGCCGGTCGGGCGGCCCAGGCGCTGGCCACCGCCGCCATCGGATCGTTCGTCGCCGGCGCGATCGGCACCGCGCTGCTCGCGGCGTTCGCGCCGCCGATCTCCCGGTTCGCCGTCACCCTCGGCGCGCCGTCGTACCTCGCGATCATGGTGTTCGCGCTGGTCGCGGTCACGGCGGTGCTCGGCGCGTCGAAGCTGCGCGGTGCGATCTCGCTGTTCCTCGGCCTGGCGATCGGGGTCGTCGGCATCGACTTCCTCACCGGCCAGCCGCGAGCCACCTTCGGCCTGCCGCAACTGTCCGACGGCATCGACATCGTCGTCATCGCCGTCGCGATCTTCGCGGTCGGTGAGGCACTGTGGGTCGCCGCACACCTGCGGCGCCGCCCGGCCGAGGTGATCCCGGTCGGACGGCCGTGGATGGGCCGCGACGACTTCCGGCGGTCCTGGAAGCCGTGGCTGCGCGGCACCGCCTACGGTTTCCCGTTCGGCGCGCTGCCCGCCGGCGGCGCCGAGCTCCCGACGTTCCTGTCGTACATCACCGAGAAGAAGCTCGCGAAACGCACGGGACACGATGTGGAGTTCGGTAGGGGCGCCATCGAGGGGGTGGCCGGACCGGAGGCCGCCAACAACGCCTCGGCGGCGGGCACGCTGGTCCCGATGCTGTCGCTGGGCCTGCCCACCAACGCCACCGCGGCGGTGATGCTGACCGCCTTCGTGTCCTACGGAATCCAGCCCGGCCCAACGCTTTTCGAGAAGGAGCCGCTGCTGATCTGGACGCTGATCGCCAGCCTGTTCATCGGTAACCTGCTGCTCCTGCTGCTCAACCTGCCGTTGGCGCCGCTGTGGGCCAAACTGCTGCGCACCCCGCGGCCCTACCTGTATGCGGGGATCCTGTTCTTCGCGACCCTGGGTGCGCTGGCCGTCAACGTGCAGCCGCTGGACCTGGCGCTGCTGCTGGTGTTCGGTCTGCTCGGGCTGATGATGCGCAGGTTCGGGCTGCCGGTGCTGCCGCTGATCATCGGCGTCATCCTCGGACCACGCATCGAACGCCAACTGCGCCAGAGCCTGCAGCTCGGCGGCGGCGACTGGACGAGCCTGTTCACCGAGCCGGTGGCGATCGTCGTCTACGTGCTGATGGTGCTGCTGCTGTTGGCACCGCTGGTGCTCAAACTCATGCACCGCAGCGAGGAATCGCTGCTGATCGTGGAAGACGACGTGGACCAGCAGGAGAAGGCGGCACGGACATGACGATCACCGACGAGCGCTCGCCCGAGGAGAAGAGATGATTGTCGTCGGATACACCGCGGATCGGTTCGGCGAGGTGGCGGTCGAGTACGGGATCGCCGAGGCCGAACTGCGCGACACCGGTCTGTTGGTGATCAACTCGACCGCCGGAGATTCCTACATCGACGCCGGGTTCGCCCAGGCCGGCGACCTCCGGGGACTCGAGGCGCTGCTCGACGGCTGCGGGGTGCCGTTCGAGGTGCAGCAACCGGTCGGCGTCTACGCCGCGGACGCGTTGATCGCCGCGATGGAACGCGACGACGCCGAACTGCTGGTGATCGGTCTGCGCCACCGCAGCCCCGTGGGAAAGCTTCTGCTGGGCAGCGTCTCTCAGCGGGTGCTGCTGGAATGCCCGAAGCCGGTGCTGGCGGTAAAACCCGACGAGGGCTGACCGGTCACCACGTGGCCAGGACTTTCTCCCCGATCTGAGCGGCGACGCGGACCGCCGAGTCGGCGGGGTCGGCGCTGCAGGTGTTGACGTCGACGATGATGTTGTTGCGCAGTGCCAGCGCGCGTCCGCACCCCCAGCCCGGCGCCTTCGCCTCCTGCATCATCGCGGTGGTGCTCAGGATGTGGTCCTCGTTCACGATCTTCCCGACGTCGTACACGTATCCGCTCTCCGTGTGCGTGTACTGGCGGCAGGCCGGCCACTGGTTGACCGACCTGTCGAAGAAGGCGGCGGCCTTCTCCCGGTAGGGGAATTGCACCACGGCCTGTTTGAGGTAGTGCGTGAAGTCGTCACCGTTGTTCATGCTCACCCCGCGCTCGGCCCAGTAGTCGCTGCCCGCGTAGACGGGCGCCTCCGCGGCGGCGTCGATGGCCAGGCATTCCGGCGGCGACATGAGCGCACTGTTGTCGGGCATCGCGCTCTCGGTCCCGACGACGGCCATTCCCGTCGTGCCCATCGTGGCGTTGACCTCCTCGGGGGCCAGCAGCAGCCCGGCCAGCTCACGCTCGACGAGCGGGCGCGGGATCATCGTGCGGGTGGTCGTACTCGGCGACGACGCACTGACCGTCTGCGTGCATCCGGTGATGAGAAGGCAGAGTCCTGCGACGACAACCCGGGCTCGTGATTGGCGCATATGAGAATGGTGCGCCTGCAGCGGCGGCGAAACTGCGAAATCGACGGCGATTCCTGATCACGATGAGTCAAGATCACGGTAACGATTCGCAAAAGCGCACGTCAGCGGCTGATGCGGATGGCCCCGTCCACCGCGGTGACCGGATAGCTGCGCACCGAGAGCTCCGCCCCGTTGGCCTCGGCGCCGCTGCACAGGTCGAACGTGTGGCCGTGCAGCGGGCACACCACGACCTGTCCGTCGGCCAGCCCGTCGGCGAGCGGCCCGCCGCGGTGGGGGCACACCGCGTCGACGGCCCGCAGCGAGCCGTCCCGCAGCCGGAACACCGCGATCTGCTCGCCGTCGACGGCGAACGTCCGGCCCTCACCGACCGGGATCTCCTCGAGTGCGCCGAGCTCCACGTCGCTCATCGCAGCCCTCGGCTCTTCGCGCAAGCGCTCATCGCACCGGCACCTGCGGGAGCGGCAGCAGCGGCAGCGACGACCGGAACTGACCCTCGGTGACGGGTTCGCGCCCGTCGTGCCAGGGGTCGCGGTAGGCGTCGACGGATTTCTGCATCCGTTGATCCAGACCCTCGGCGTCCTCGTCGATCGCGGCCCGGATGTGGTCGATGCCCACGCGTGGCACGAACGCGTAGGTGCGCTCGAGCCAGTTGGCGTTCTCCCGGTAGTACTGCAGGAACCGCCCGGTCAGCGTCATCACCTCCTCGGGGGAGTCGACGGTGGCCAGCAGGTCGCCCTTGCGGATGTGGGCCCCGGCGGCGCCGCCGACGTAGATCTCCCACCGACCGCCGTCGATCGCCACCACTCCGAGGTCCTTGCACAGCGATTCGGCGCAGTTGCGCGGGCATCCGGTGACGGCAAGCTTCATCTTCGCCGGGCTGGCCAGCCCCTTGTACCGCTCCTCGATCGCGATGCCCAGCGCGGTCGAGTCGCCGACGCCGAACCGGCAGAAATCGCTGCCCACACACGTCTTGACCGTGCGGAAACTCTTGCCGTACGCGTATCCCGACGGCATGTCCAGATCCGCCCACACGGCGGGCAGATCCTCCTTGCGCACCCCGAGCAGGTCGATGCGCTGACCGCCGGTGAGTTTGATCATCGGGATCGAGTACTTGTCCGCGACGTCGGCGATGCGGCGCAGCTGCCACGAGTTGGTGACCCCGCCCTTCATCTGCGGCACCACCGAGAACGTCCCGTCGCGCTGGATGTTGGCGTGCACCCGGTCGTTGACGAACCGTGCGTCGCGTTCGTCGACGAACTCGTCGGCCCACATCATGTCCAGCAGCGACGCCAGTGCCATCTTCGAGCCCGCGTCCTCCTTACCGTCGGGCGCCAGCGCGGCGAACACCGACGACACCGAATGCAGTTTCAGCTCACGGATGTGGCGCATCAGTGTCGGCTTGTCGTAGGGGATGGCCGGCACGTACCACGACGCCGACGGATCCTCGGTGACCGCGCCGTCCGCCGCCCATTCGACGACCTGGCCGACCAGCTCCTTGCACGACCCGCACCCCTTGCCCGCCTTGGTCTTCGCCATCACCCCCGACACCGAGGTCTCCCCGTCGCGCACGCACCCCACGAGCGTGCGCTTGGAGACGCCGTTGCAGTTGCAGACCTGCGCGTCGTCGGCCAGTTCGGCCACCCCCACCGCGACGTCGGGGGTGCCGATGTCGAACATCAGCGACACCCGCTCCTCGGGCAGCGGCAGCCCGGTGTCGAACGCTTGGGTCAGGAACGACACCTTGCTGACGTCCCCGAGAAGTGTTGCGCCGACAAGCTTCCCGTCCCTGATGACGATGGTCTTGTACACCCCGTGCCGGGGCTCGGAGTACTGGACGAACTCGTCGTCGGGCAGCTCGGGCGCCTTGAGGCCCATCGACGCGACGTCAACCCCAGCCACCTTGAGTTTCGTCGCGGTGCGCGATCCGTGATACGCGGCGGTGGGATCGGTGCCGGTGAGGTGGTCGGCCAGCACACCGGCCTGCTCCCACAGCGGCGCCACCAGCCCGTACACCTGACCGCGGTGCTGGGCGCACTCGCCGACGACGTAGATGTGGTCGTCGTCGACCGAGCGCATGTGGTCGTCGACGACGATGGCCCGCTCCACCGTCAGGCCCGCCCGTTGCGCGAGACCGACATTGGGCCGGATCCCCGCCGCGATCACCACCATGTCGCAGTCGATCGTGTCGCCGTCGGCGAACACGATGCCGCACAGTTTCCCGCTGTCGTCGATGCGCACCTCCGTGGTGCGTTTGGCCATGTGCACGGCGATGCCCAGACGTTCGACCGAACGCCGCAGGATCGCGCCCGCGGTGTCGTCGAGCTGGGCGTTCATCAAGGTGGGCCCGGCGTGCACCACCTCGACCGCCAGGCCCCGGCTCTGCAGCCCGCGTGCGGCTTCCAGCCCCAGCAGCCCGCCGCCGATCACCACCGCCTTGGTCCGGTGTTCGGCCTCGCTGATCATGCCCATGCAGTCGTCGAGGGTGCGGAACCCGAACACGCCGTCGGTCAAGGTCTTGTCGTCGGCCCACAGGCCCGCCATCGGGGGGAAGAACGAGCGGCTGCCGGTCGCGATGATCAGGTCGTCGTAGCGCAGCATCGTGCCGTCGTCGGCCTGCACGAGGCGGGCGTAGCGGTCGATGCGCACGACCCGTACTCCCGCCCGCAGGTCGATCCCGTTCTCGGCGTACCAGTCGACCGGGTTGAGGTAGATCTCGTCGGTGCCGTCGCTTCCGGCGAGCACGTTGGACAACAGGATGCGGTTGTAGTTGCCGTACGGTTCGTCGCCGAACACCGTGATGTCGAACAACTCGGCGCCGCCGCGCGCCAGGATCTCCTCGATGGCGCGCACCCCCGCCATCCCGTTGCCGATGACGATCAGGTTGCGGGCCATCAGATCTCCACCAGCCCCAGGTCGACGATCAACGTCCCGGTGCACCCGGCGGGGGCGGCCACGAACAGTTCGAGCACGGTGTCGCCGAGGATGTCCTCGACGACCCGCAGCGCGACGTGGGTGGCGCCCTTGGCGGCGATCGGGAAGTATCGCATCGGTTTTCCGTCCCGGAACAGGATGGCCGTCACCATCTCGTCGCTGGAATTGCCGCCGCGGAAGTAGACCGGCTGTGCGATCGTCCCTGCGGGCACCACGTAGCGCAGGCCGGCGTCGACCGGCATGGGTTTGTCCAGCCCGTTGCCTTCGAACTCGAACGCGCCCTGCAGGAATCGGGGAGTGCTGCCGTCGCTCATGCCTTCGACAAGCTAGGCCGCCGATGTTTCCCAGCGGTTTCGGCCGAGAGTCCGCCGTGAGTCCCCTTCCTCACCGATCGGCTCACCGGACCGCACCCGGCCCCGTGAGGACCAGTTTTCCTGCCCATAACGTCCCCGGAAAGGAACCGGAACAGCACCGGCCAACCATGAAGCCATGGCGGTGACCAGGACAGCGTGCTCGTACTGCGGCGTCGGCTGCGGTATCGAGGTGCACACCCGCAGCGAGGGCGGACGGCCCGTCATCGCGCGGGTCAACGGCGACCGGCTGCACCCGACGAACTCCGGCAGGCTGTGCACCAAGGGCGCCACCCACGCCGAGCTGATGAACGCCGACGAGGGCCGGCTCACGTCGGCGCTGCTGCGCCCCACCCGCGGCGAGGACGCGGTGCCGGTGCCGGTCGACGACGCCGTCGCCGAAGCCGGACGGCGGCTGCGCGAGATCGTCGACCGGTACGGCCCCGACGCGGTGGGCATCTACGTCTCCGGGCAGATGTCGCTCGAATCGCAATACCTGGCAACGAAACTCGCCAAGGGATTCCTGCGCACCAAGTACCTCGAGTCGAATTCGCGGCTGTGCATGGCCAGCGCGGCCACCGGCTACAAACAGTCACTGGGCGCCGACGGCCCACCCGGGTCCTACGCCGACTTCGACGTCACGAACCTGTTCTTCGTCATCGGGTCGAACATGGCCGACTGCCACCCGATCCTGCACCAGCGCATGGTCGACCGGCTCAAGGCCGGCGCCAAGCTCATCGTCGTCGATCCCCGTCGCACCGCCACCGCCGAACGGGCGGACCTGCACCTGCCGATCACACCCGGCACCGACCTGGCACTGCTCAACGGACTGCTGCACCTGCTGGTCGAACGCGGCGACATCGACGAGCAGTTCATCGCCGAGCACACCGAGGGCTGGGCGGCGATGACGCCGTTCCTCGCCGACTACCCGCCGGCGCGGGTCGCCGAGATCACCGGCCTCGACGAGGCCGACCTGCACCTGGCCGCCGCGATGATCGCCGACGCGAAGGACTGGGTGACGTGCTGGGCGGTCGGGGCGAACCAGAGCAGCCACGGCACGGCCAACACCAACGCCATCTGCAATCTCCACCTGGCCACCGGCGCGATCTGCCGGCCGGGGGCCGGGCCCCTGTCGCTGACCGGCCAGCCCAACGCGATGGGTGGACGGGAGATGGGCTACATGGGTCCGGGCCTGCCCGGGCAGCGGTCGATCACCTCCGCCGAGGACCGCGCGTTCGTCGAACAGCAGTGGGGACTGGCGCCGGGCACCATCCGCACCGACGCCGGCCCCGGCGCGGTCGACATGTTCGAGCGGTTGGCGGCCGGGGAGATCAAGGCCTGCTGGATCATCTGCACCAACCCGGTGGCGACCATGCCCAACCGCCGCACCACGATCGCCGGCCTGGAGGCCGCGGAACTGGTGATCACCCAGGACGTCTACCGCGACACCGCCACCAACCGCTACGCCGACATCGTGCTGCCCGCCACGCTGTGGGCCGAATCCGACCAGGTGATGGTGAACTCCGACCGCACGCTCACCCTGTTGCAGCAGGCCGTCCCCGCTCCGGGGCAGACCCGCCCGGACTGGCAGCTGATCTGCCAGGTCGCCGCCGCACTCGGCTTCGGCGCGGACTTCGCCTACACCGACAGCGCGCAGATCTTCGACGAGATCCGTCAATTCAGCAATCCTCGAACGGGTTTCGACCTACGCGGGGCCAGCTACCGGCGGCTGCGCGAGACCCCGCTGCAGTGGCCGGTGCCGCCGGAGGGCCTTCCCGGCGGGGCCGACGACCGCCACCCGATCCGGTACCTCAACGACGGGGTGAGCCAGGACCTCTACGTCGACGACAGCGGCCACCGGCCCCGGCTGGCGTTCCCGACGCCGTCACGGCGCGCGGTGTTCTATCCGCGCCCGCACGTCGACGCCGCGGAACTGCCCGACGGCGACTACCCGTTCGTGCTCAACACCGGCCGCCTGCCGCACCAGTGGCACACGATGACCAAGACCGGCCGGGTGCGGGCGCTGGTCAAGTTGAACGGCCGGTCGTTCGTCGAACTGCACCCGCACGACGCCGAATCCCTCGACGTCACCGACGGCCAGTCGATCGAGCTGACCTCGCGGCGGGGGCGCGCGGTGCTGCCCGCCGCGGTCAGCGACCGGGTGCTGCCCGGCAACTGCTTCGTCCCGTTCCACTTCAACGACGAGCACGGTGAATACCTCACCGTCAACGCGCTGACGAACGACGCGGTGGACCCGTACTCGCTGCAACCTGAGTTCAAGGTGTGCGCGGTCGCGCTGCGACCGCTCCAGACCGTCACCGCACCCGCCGAGACGCATCGCGTCCCGGCGCCCGAGCCCACCGACTCCGACGGGCCGCTCGTGCTGTGGGCGTCGCAGACCGGCACCGCCGAGGAGTTCGCCACCGAGGTCGCCGCCCGCCTGCCCGGCGCGCAGCTGGTCACCATGGACGACCTGCCGCTGCCGCGGCTGGCCGAGGCCGGCGACGTCGTCGTGATCACCAGCACGTTCGGCGACGGCGGCCCGCCCGACAACGGCGCGGAGTTCTTCGACCGGCTGCAGGGGCCGGACGCCCCGAAGCTCGACCGGGTGCGCTTCGCGGTGCTGGGGATCGGCGACCGGTCCTACAGCGACTTCTGCGGGCACGCCCGATCGCTGGACGGGCGGTTCGCCTCGCTCGGCGCCACGCGGATGCTCGACCGGGTCGACTGCGAGGCCTACGACCAGGACCGCATGGAACACTGGGCGCAGCAGATGAGCCGCCTGCTCAACCCCGATGGCGACGCCACCGGCGGCGGTGTTGCCACCATGCGACGGACCGCGACCGTCGCCGAACCGTTCACCCGGACCCGGCCGCTGCCCGCGCCGCTGTCGCGCAACACCCTGCTCACCCCCGCGCATTCGCGCAAAGAGGTGCGCCACTTCGGGTTCGACATCTCCGAATACGACGTCACCTACGCCGCGGGTGACTCTTTGGGGGTGTACGCCACCAACAGCGAGGCGGCCGTCGACGCCTGGCTCGCCGCGACCGGCCTCGACGGTGCTCAGCGCGTCGACGTCGACGGCGCCGCGCGCACCCTGCGGGAGGCGTTGACGGTGGACTACGACTTCTGCCGTGTCACACCCGATCTCATGCGGTTCGTGGCCGAACAGTGCCGGGACCGCGCGGCGGCCAAGGCGCTGCGGACGGCGCGCGCGGATCTGGACGCCTGGTTGGTCGACCGCAACGGTCTGGACGTGGTGCGCGAGTTCGGTGTTCGCGCCGACCCCCGGCAGTGGCAGGAGGTGCTGGTGCGGCTCACCCCGCGGCAGTTCTCCATCTGCAGTAGCCCGCTGGTCAGCCCGCGCGAGGTGCAGCTGACGGTGTCGGTGGTGCGCTACCGCGGCAGCGACGGCGGGGTGCGCGGGGGAGTGGCGAGCACGTTCCTGGCCGACCGTGCCACCGCGCCGGTGCCGGTCTTCCTGCAGCGCTCACCGCACTTCCGCCCGCCCGAAGACGGTCAGGCGCCGATGATCATGGTCGGTCCGGGCACCGGGATCGCGCCGTTCCGCGCGTTCCTGCAGGAGCGGCGCGCGCTCGGCCACACCGGCGACAACTGGTTGTTCTTCGGCGACCGGCACCGCGGCGAGAACTTCTACTACCGGCCCGATCTCGAGGACATGGTCACCGACGGCTTCCTGCGGCTCGACCTCGCTTTCTCCCGTGACCAGCCCAAGCCGGTCTACGTCCAGCACCGGATGGTCGAACACGGCGCCGAGCTGTGGCGCTGGCTGGAGCGCGGCGCACACCTCTACGTCTGCGGCGACGCCGCCCGGATGGCCAAGGACGTCGACGCCGCGCTCACCGCGATCATCAGAAAGCACGGCGGCATGTCGGAATCGGCTGCGCGCGAATACAAAAAGGCGCTGATCGGGCAGAAGCGCTACCTGCGTGACGTGTACTGAGCGCTGCTACGTCTGAGCCTCCTCGGCCAGGTACCGGTCGTGTTCTGCGTGCGCTTTGCGCAGCAGGTCCATGAGTTCCTCCTCGCGGCGGATCATGGCGCGGTACTTGGCCGGCATCTCCTTGATCTGCTGCTCTTCCCGGCAGAGCTTGGCGAACGCCTTCTCGCGCTCAGCGGCCTCCTCGCCGTAGTAGGCCTTGTTCAGGTACGACGTGGCGTGCCTGCGGGCGTTGCCGATCGCGTTCTTGACCTTGCCCCTGGGCGAGACGAGCGACGCCACCGTCGTGACCACCAGCAGCGCGACGATGACGCCCAGTGACACCGGGGTGCTGACCTCCACGACGTCGACCGGCTCACCGTCGTTGATGAACGGCACGTTGTTCTCGTGCAGGGCGTGCAGGAACAGCTTGACGCCGATGAACGCCAGGATCGCGGCGAGCCCGTAGTGCAGGTAGATCAACCGGTCCAGCAGTCCGTCGATCAGGAAGTACAACTGGCGCAGGCCGAGCAGGCTAAACGCCGTCGCGGTGAAGACGATGTAGACATCCTGGGTCAGGCCGAAGATGGCCGGGATCGAGTCGAGGGCGAACAGGATGTCGGTGCCGCCGATGGCGACCATCACCAGCAGCATCGGCGTCAGCATCCGCTTGCCGTTCTGCACCGTGATGAGCTTGTCGCCGTCGTAGTCGTCGGTGGTGCGCAGGAACCGCCGTGCCAGCCGGATCACCAGGTTGTCCGCGCCGCGGTCGTCGTCGTCGGGTTTGATCAGCTGGCCGGCGGTGATCAGCAGGATCAGGCCGAACAGATAGAACACCCACGCGAACGCGTTGATCAGTGCGGCGCCGACGAAGATCAGCCCGGTGCGGGCGATGAGCGCGAAGACGATCCCGAACAGCAGCACCTTCTGCTGGTCGGCGCGCGGCACCGCGAAGCTGCCGATGATCACCAGGAACACGAACAGGTTGTCCACCGACAGGGCCTTCTCGGTGACGTACCCGGCGAAATACTCCAGGCCGGGTTTGGTGCCACCGAAGACGGTCACCGCGACGCCGAAGAGCAGCGCGACGCCGACGTAGAACGCCGACCAGATCGCGGCCTCCCGCAGTGTCGGGATGTGCGCCTTGCGGACGTGGAAGAAGAAGTCGAACAGGACCAGAGCGACGATGAGGACGATGGTCAGCGCCCACACGAGCTGGGGAACGTTCATCGGTGCGCGGCCATCGGGGTGCGGGCGGTCGGCATGACGGCAGTGTTCCCACACCGGGCCCGTGTCACTCCTGCGCGTCGTCGGCGAATGCGCACGGACACCGGATCGCCGATCGGGGTGCTTTGCCGCGGCACCGGCTGTCGCCGACGGACTCGTTAGATTTGCTCAAGAGTTTGCGCAGCGTTTGTATCGGCAAGGAGTCCTCGGGCGTGACGTATCGAGGGGAGCGTTTGCGCAGCGGTGTTCCTCCGGCGTTTGCCAAAGTTCGAGATGCATGACAAGGTCGCATCGACCAGCAACGTCGACACGCCGTCCGGAAGGTGTGCCGGCGCCGACGCGCTCCCGGCGAGTTTGCGCAATCGTGCCTCACGGGCTGCTACTCGACAGTACGTTGCGTTCTCGTCCGACGCATTTCTTGACGGAAAGAGTTTGCAATGTATGCAGCCGCTCGTACGTATCTGAGCACCGGTGTGGCGCTGGTGGGTGCCGGCGCCATCGCGATGAGCCCGGTCGCCCCGCCGCTTCCGGACGTCGCGGAGGCCACGTCGTCGGTCGCGACGTCGGATCTGCGGCTGTCGGCGCTGGCGAACCCGTTCGTCGTCTACGGCCAGGTCGTCGAGAACACCCTGGAGAACCTGGGGCTGCTCGGTGAACGCGTGATCGCCGATCCGGCGCCGATCCTCGCTCAGATCCTGCGCAACCAGTGGGCCAGCGCGCAGACCCTCGGAGCGGCGCTGGAGAGCGCCGCCGAAAGCCTCGCCACCTCGTTCTCACCGGACAATCCGTTCGGGGTGCCCGCGCTGCTGGGGTCGGCAGGAGAGAACCTCGCCGCGGGGGACCTCGAAGGGGCGATCTACGACCTGTGGCAGGTCGTGATCACGCCGCTGCTGGGACCGGCCGTCACGCTCATCCCGGCGATCACCGAGGTGATCCGGCAGCCGGTACAGAACCTGCTCGACGTCATCGACCAGACGCAGCTGCCCATCACGTTGTTCGCCATCGGGGCGCTGAGCCCGATCTACGCCGGCCTGGTCAAGGCGGGCGGCGCATTCGCGCAGGATCTGTTCGACGCCGTGCGGACGGCGGACCTCGAGGGGTTCGCCAACGCGCTCATCACCGGTCCGGCGGCGATGATCAACGGCTTCCTCAACGGTGACGCCGTCGACGCCGGCTTCTTCAGCCCGGGGCTCGGCACGATCAGCGGGCTGCTCAACATCCGCGACGCCGTCGCGCAGGCGCTGCGCGGGCCCGCACCGACCGCGGGAGTGGCGGCCATCGATTCGACCGCCACCGATTCGGCGCGCACGGTGTCGCTGAGCGTCGAGCCGGTGGTCGCGAAAAGCGAGCAGACCACACCGCCCGCGGAAGGTGCTGTGGCCGAAGGTAATTCGACCGACGAGGAGGAGTCCTCCGTCGAGGGCACGACCGACGGCACCGTCGACGAGACGACCGACGAGGGTGCGTTCGACGAGCCGGACGCCGCACCGGCCGACGACGACGAGGCGGCACTGCCCGAGGAACCCGAGGAAGAGGAGACCGCACCTGCCGACGAGGACGAGGAGGCCGCGCCGGCCGAGGACGACGAAACGGCGACGGCCGATCCGTCCGAGGGCAGCGAGTCGGAGGACGACGGATCCGGTGACGGGGCGGAGGCCACCGAGTAGAACCCCGAGAAGCGTCAGGCCCCGGCTCGTGAAAGCCGGGGCCTGACGTGTGTCGCGGTGTCCGAGGGGGGACTTGAACCCCCACGCCCGTTAATAGGGCACTAGCACCTCAAGCTAGCGCGTCTGCCATTCCGCCACTCGGACCGTCCCACACTCCCGCGTGGGCAGCTAAGGCTATCGGATCAGGTGGCCGGAACCCAAACCCGGTGTCCCTGGTACGAATGGTGGTTGTGACAGGACCCGCGGATGAGGTGGTCGAGCTCGTCAGCTCGCTGATTCGCTTCGACACCTCCAACACCGGAGACCCGGCCACCACCAAGGGTGAGGGGGAGTGCGCTCGCTGGGTGCAGGCCCAACTCGAAGAGGTCGGCTACGAGTGCGAGTACCTCGAGGCCGGTGCGCCGAACCGGGGCAACGTCTTCGCCCGACTGCCCGGTGCGGACCCGTCGCGCGGCGCCTTGATGATCCACGGCCACCTCGACGTGGTGCCCGCCGAACCGGCCGACTGGAGCGTGCACCCGTTCTCCGGGGCCGTGCACGACGGCTACGTGTGGGGCCGCGGCGCGGTCGACATGAAGGACATGTGCGGGATGATGATCGCCGTCGCCCGCCACTTCAAACGTGCGGGCATCGTCCCGCCCCGTGATCTGGTGTTCGCGTTCGTCTCCGACGAGGAGCACGGCGGCACCTACGGGGCCGACTGGCTGGTGAACAACCGGCCGGACCTGTTCGACGGCGTCACCGAGGCGATCGGCGAGGTCGGCGGTTTCTCGCTGACGGTGCCGCGCCGCGACGGCGGCGAACGCCGCCTGTACCTGATCGAGACGGCCGAGAAGGGCCTGTCGTGGATGCGGCTCACCGCGCGCGGCCGGGCCGGGCACGGCTCGATGGTGCACGACGACAACGCGGTCACCGCGGTCGCCGAAGCCGTCGCGAAACTGGGCCGCCACCAGTTCCCGCTCGTCCTGTCCGACACGGTCGAGCAGTTCCTCACCGCGGTCGCCGAGGAGACCGGCTACTCGTTCGATCCGGACTCGCCGGATCTCGACGGCACGATCGCCAAGCTGGGCGGGATCGCCCGCATCGTCGGGGCCACCCTGCGCGACACCGCCAACCCGACCATGCTCAAGGCCGGCTACAAGGCCAACGTCATCCCGCAGACCGCGGAGGCCATGGTGGACTGCCGGGTGCTGCCGGGCCGCAAGGAGGCGTTCGAACGCGAGGTCGACGCGCTCATCGGCCCCGACGTGGTCAGGTCGTGGGAGCGTGACCTGCCGTCGTACGAGACGACGTTCGACGGCGACCTCGTCGACCAGATGAACGCCTCACTGCTGGCGCTGGATCCCGACGCCCGCACCGTGCCGTACATGCTCTCCGGCGGGACGGACGCGAAGTCGTTCCAGCGGTTGGGGATTCGCTGCTTCGGCTTCATCCCGCTGCGACTGCCGCCCGAACTGGACTTCGCCGCGCTGTTCCACGGCATCGACGAACGGGTACCCGTCGATGCCCTCGAATTCGGCGCACAGGTTCTGCAACACTTTCTCGAACACTGCTGAGCGGTTCCACCCACGCGAAAGGACATCATGGCTTTTCCGTACAACCCCTACGAGTTCCTGCCCCAGCTGCCGTCGTTCACGCTGACCTCGGAGTCGGTCACCGACGGCCAGCCGCTGGCCAACGATCAGGTGAGCGGTCTGATGGGCGCTGGCGGTTCCGACGTCTCACCGCAGTTGTCGTGGTCGGGCTTCCCCGAGGAGACCCGCAGTTTCGCGGTCACGGTCTACGACCCCGACGCGCCCACCGGATCGGGCTTCTGGCACTGGGCGGTGTTCAACCTGCCCGCGACGGTCACCGATCTGCCCGCCGGGGTCGGTGACGGCAGCGCCAAGGGCTTCCCGGGCGATGCGGTCACGCTCGCCAACGACGCAGGCATGAAGCGCTACGTCGGCGCCGCACCGCCGCCAGGACACGGCCCGCACCGTTACTTCATCGCCGTCCACGCCGTCGACGTCGAGAAGCTCGACATCCCCGAGGACGCCACGCCGGCCTATCTCGGGTTCAACCTGTTCAGCCACGCGATCGCCCGCGCGGTCATCCACGGCACCTACGAGCAGAAGTAGGGGTCACCCGCCGGAGCGCGCGATTCTATGTCTGCTCGCGCAGGGCGGCGCCGACCGCGTCGGACAGTGAGGTGAAGCCTTCGGCGCGCAGGCGGGCGGCCAACCCGTCGTGAATGTGCTTGGCCCACAGGCCGCCTCCGTAGACGAAACCGGTGTAGCCCTGCAGCAGTGAGGCGCCGGAGGTGATGCGCTCCCAGGCGTCGTCGGCGGTCTCGATACCGCCGACGCTGACGAGCACCAACCGGTCACCGGCCCGGCGGTACAGCCGGCGCAGCACCTCGAGGGACCGGGCGGCCACCGGTGCACCGGAGATGCCGCCAGGGCCGAGGTCGGCCACACCCGGCGTCTTGAGGCCCTCGCGCGACACCGTCGTGTTGGTGGCCACGATCCCGGCCAACCCCAATTCGACCGCCAGATCGGCGATCTCGTCGACATCAGTGTCCGACAGGTCGGGGGCGATCTTCACCAGCACCGGGGTGGAGGTCTGCTCGCGCACCGCGGACAGGATGGGCCGCAACGATTCCACCGCCTGCAGGTCGCGCAGCCCCGGGGTGTTCGGTGAGCTGACATTGACCACCAGGAACGACGCCAGCGGTCCCAGTTGGCGGGCGCTGTCGGCGTAGTCCTCGACAGCGCGGTCGGGGGGAGTGGTCTTGGTCTTGCCGATGTTCACCCCGACGGGGGCGTCGGCGGTGTGGCGGGTGAGGCGCTGCGCGAGCCGGGCGGCGCCGTCGTTGTTGAACCCCATGCGGTTGAGCAACGCGCGGTCGGCCGGCAGGCGGAACAACCGGGGCGCCGGGTTGCCGGGCTGTGGGCGGGCGGTCACCGTGCCCACCTCGGCGAACCCGAACCCCAGGGCGGGCCAGGTGTGCAGCCCGAGTCCGTCCTTGTCGAATCCGGCCGCCAGCCCGAGCGGACCGGGGAAGTGCACGCCGAACACGGTGCTGGCCAGCACCGGATCGCGCGGCGCCAGCCGGCCGCGCAGCGCCCGGCGCAGCGGACGGGGTGTGGTCAGCGTGCGCAGCAGCGCGAACACCCAGGTGTGGATGCGCTCGGGCGAGACGAGGAACAGGACCCGGCGCAGCGCGTCGTAGCCGGTCACTGCCCCGGCTGCTCCACGGCGCCCGCGGTCTTGCGGCGTCGCAGCAGCACCCGGCGGCTGCCGTCGGTGTAGGCACGGACCCGGGTCAGCTCCCAGCCGCGGTACTCGGCCTCGATCGACAGCCGGATCGACGCACTGATCCTGGTGACGTCGGGCGGCAACCGCAGCGGCACCCACTCCCATTCGTCGGACGCCTCGGCCACCACCTCGTCCCAGGCCGCGGGCATCCTGCCCCGTGCGGTGGCCATCAGCGCGGCCCCGCCGCGTCGCTGATCACCTGCACGCCCGCTCCCGTCCCTGACACCACATACAGCGTGCCAGACGCGTCGTCGTAGGCGAGGAGATTCGGTTGCTGCACAGTTCGGTAACGCACCTTTTCGACGGGGATCCCGGTGGACAGATCGTAGCCAATCACGGTATTGGCCGCCGTCTGCGACACCCACGCCAACTCCGGCGACCCGGCCAGGCCGTAGGGGGCGTCGGGCACCGGGTAGCGCTGCCGCATCATCAGCGGATCGGTGCCGAAAACCAGTAGTTCGCCGCCGCGGGTGTCGGCGACCAGCACACGGCCCTGCGGATCGGCGGCCATGGTGGTCGCGCCCTCGCCCGCGCGCAGCGCCTGCGCCGCCGTCCCGCTGGCGTCGACCGCCGTCACCGAGGTCTGCCCGCGGTCGAGCACGACGGTCGTGTCACCTTGGGTGACAAGGGCATCCACGCGCGCGAAGATCTCCAGCCGGGCTGCCACGGAGTCGTCGGTCCCCAGCGTCAGCACCGCGCCGTCGGAGGTGCCCAGCACCAGCCGCCCGTCCTGGCGGCGGGCGATCGCGGTGAAGTCGGTGTCGGCCTCACCCTCGACCTCGACACGGTCGACGGTGCCTGCCGCGACGTCCACCCGCAGATAGCCGCCGCGTGCGGCCAGAAACACCGTGCCGTCGCCCGCGCCGGTCATCGCCGAGGCCGGCTCCGGTGTCAGCACGGTGCGTGGCGGCCCTGCCGCGGTGAGGATCGTCACGGCGGACTGTCCCCCGGGGCCGGGGCCCAACACCACCAGCGCGCGGGTGGCCGGGTCGACCAGCGCGGCGAGGGCGTCGGCGCCGACGGGCCGCACAGTGCCGTCCGGCGCCTGCGTCACCGGGGGAGAGGCCGCGGCGGTCGCGGGTGTGATGGTGGGCGGCGGTACGTCGACCGGGTCGGACGAACAGCCGGCGGTCAGTACTGCCAGCACCGCCAGGGCACCGGCCAGTGGCACGGCTGGGGGGTTTATGCGCAGCGGCAAGGGGTAGCTCTCGGTTCGTGCGAAGGGAAATTGTCGGCATTCGCGGGTCGGTCCGCCAGTCTAGGCAAGATTGGACCGACCAATTTCGCGCATTTTCTAGACCGTCTTACATAACTGTGGCTATGGTGCGCTCATGACGCTGGTCACCGAGGGACGTCCGGACAGCGCCGCCTTCACCTTCGAAGACATCTCCACCGGTGTGCACGCCAGCGGATTCGGACAAGTCGGCGACGGTCGCAGCTTCTCCTTCCACACCGAGCGCCAGACCCTCGTGGTCGAGGTGTACCGGCCCCGCCTGCGCACGCCGGTGCCCACCGAGGACGACGTGGTCGCCATGACCACACGCAAGCTCACCGACATCGACGTGACGGACGAACGCAGCCTGGCGGCCGCCGTGCGCGACGCCGTCGCCTGCGCGCAGCCGGTGGCACGACCCGGTCGCTGACGCCGCGCCACGGTACGGTCTTCGTCGTGATCGACGCACCGGCCATGTCGTGGTTGCAGGTCATCGTCCTCGCCCTCGTGCAGGGCCTCACCGAATTCCTGCCGGTGTCCTCCTCCGGGCATCTCGCGATCGTGTCGCGGGTGTTCTTCGACGACGACGCCGGGGCCTCGTTCACCGCGGTCACCCAGCTCGGTACCGAGGTGGCGGTGCTCGTCTACTTCGCCCGCGACATCGGGCGCATCGTGCGGGCCTGGTTCCGCGGTCTGCGCAGTCCCGAACACCGCGACGCCGACTACCGGCTGGGCTGGTACGTGATCATGGGTACGATCCCGATCGCCGTCGTCGGGCTGCTGCTCAAAGACGAGATCCGCACCGCCGCCCGCAACCTGTGGGCCATCGCGATCGCGCTCATCGTGTTCTCCGCCGTCATCGCCGCCGCCGAGTACTTCGGCAGGCAGGTCCGCCACGTCGAACAGCTCACCTGGCGCGACAGCCTCATCGTGGGCTTCGCGCAGTGCCTGGCGCTGCTGCCGGGGGTGTCGCGGTCCGGGGCCACCATCAGCGCCGGCCTGTTCCTCGGCCTCGACCGGGAACTGGCCGCGCGGTTCGGCTTCCTGCTCGCCATCCCGGCGGTGTTCGCCTCCGGGCTGTTCTCCCTGCCCGACGCCTTCGCACCGGTCGGCGAGGGGATGAGCGCGAGCGGTCCGCAGCTGCTCGTCGCGACGGTCATCGCGTTCGTCGTCGGGTTCGCCGCCGTCGCCTGGTTCCTGCGGTTCCTGGTCCGCCACGGCATGTACTGGTTCGTCGGCTACCGGGTGGTGTTGGGTGTGGTGGTGCTGATCCTGCTGTCGACCGGCGTGGTGGCCGCGCAATGACCGTGATCCTGCTGCGGCACGGCCGCTCGACGTCCAACACCGCCCACACCCTCGCCGGGCGCAGCGAGGGCGTGGACCTCGACGAGCGCGGCGTCGAACAGGCCCAGGCGCTCATCGGCCGGGTCGGGGAGCTGCCGGTCAAGGCGATCGTGCGCTCACCGCTGCTGCGCTGCCGGCGCACCGTCGAACCGCTGGCCGCCGCCCTCGGCCTCGAACCCGTCGTCGACGAGCGGCTCTCCGAGGTCGACTACGGCGCCTGGACCGGCCGCAAACTCGGCGAGCTGGTCAAGGAACCGCTGTGGGCGGTGGTCCAGCAGCAGCCCAGCGCCGCGGTGTTCCCCGACGGCGAAGGGCTCGCGCAGGTCCAGGCCCGCGCCGTGGCCGCCGTCCGCGAACACGACCGGCGGCTGGCCGAGGAGCACGGCGGCGACACCCTGTGGGTGGCGTGCAGCCACGGCGACGTGATCAAGGCCGTCCTCGCCGACGCGCTCGGCACGCACCTGGACAGCTTCCAGCGCATCACCGCCGACCCGGCGTCGATGAGCGTGATCCGGTACACGACGCTGCGCCCGTTCGTCGTGCACATCAACCACACCGGGGCGGAACTCGCCGCCGGCCTGGTGGCAAAACCCGCACCGGCCGAGGGACAACAGGACGGTTCGGACGGGATGCCGCCCGAGGACGCGGTGGTCGGCGGTTCCACGGGCTGACCCGCCACCCGGTATTTTGGAAGGTGCCATGGCCCGAGCAATTCACGTTTTCCGCACGCCCGACCGCTTCGTGGCCGGGACCGTCGGGCAACCCGGAAACCGGACGTTCTACCTGCAGGCCGTGCACGACAAGCGCGTGGTGTCGGTGATCTTGGAGAAACAGCAGGTGGCCGTGCTGGCCGAACGGATCGCCGCACTGCTGCAGGAGATCAACCGGCGGTTCGGCACGCCCATCCCGCCCGACACCGGGGAAGTGGACGACCTCAGCCCGCTCGTCACGCCCGTCGACGCCGAGTTCCGGGTGGGCACCATGGGACTGGGGTGGGACTCCGAGGCCCAGACGATCGTCGTCGAACTGCTCGCGGTGTCCGACACCGAATTCGACGCCTCCGTGGTGCTCGACGACGCCGAGGACGGTCCGGACGCGGTGCGGGTCTTCCTCACCCCCGAATCGGCCCGCCAGTTCGCGACCAGGTCCAACCGTGTCATCTCCGCAGGCCGCCCGCCCTGCCCGCTGTGCGACGAACCCCTCGACCCGGAGGGGCACATCTGCGTGCGCACCAACGGCTATCGGCGCGGCGCGCTGGCCGGATCCGACGATGACGCCGACACCTGACGGCGGCGCAGCAGGCGGCGCAGACGAGAGCACGGTGATGCGATGCGGTGAGCTGACCGTCATCGGCCGCATCCGCTCGGCGAGCAACGCCACCTTCCTGTGTGAAGCGCACCTCGACGGCGCGCAGACCCACTGCGTGTACAAGCCGGTCGCCGGCGAGGCGCCGCTGTGGGATTTCCCGGACGGCACGCTGGCCGGTCGCGAATACGGGGCCTACCTCGTCTCGGCCGCGCTCGGCTGGGACATCGTGCCCGACACCGTCATCCGCGACGGACCTGCCGGGCCCGGGATGGTGCAGCGCTGGGTGGACCAGCCGGGCGACGAGGGCGACGAACCCGTCGGCCCCGACCTCGTCGACCTGCTGCCGCCCGGGCGGATCCCGCCGGGCTACCTGCCCATCCTTCAGGCCTACGACTACGCCGGCGACGAGGTGACGCTGGTCCACGCCGACGACGGCCGCCTGCGCCGGATGGCCGTGTTCGACGTGCTGATCAACAACGCCGACCGCAAGGGCGGCCACATCCTGGCCGGTATCGACGGCCGCGTGTACGGCGTCGACCACGGGGTGAGCCTGCACAGCGAGGACAAGCTGCGCACCGTGCTGTGGGGCTGGGCCGGCAAACCGGTCGACGACGACACCCTCGAGGTGGTGGCCCGGTTGGGCGACACGCTGCGCGACGGGGACCTGGCCGACCGGCTGCGCCCGCACATCACCGCCCGCGAGGTCGCCGCCCTTCGCGCGAGAGTCGTTGAGCTGCTCGACAATCCGGTGATGCCGACACCGGACCGACGCCGCCCGATCCCGTGGCCGGCGTTCTGATGCGGACCGACGCCGAGCTGGCCGCCACGGTGGCCGCCGAAGCCGGTGAGATGTTGCTCGCCCTGCGCGAGGAATACGACTGGTATCACCCCTACGACCTCGGCGACGCCGGTGACAAACGCGCCAACGTGCTGATCCTCGACCGGCTGCGCGAACACCGGCCCGGCGACGCCGTGCTGAGCGAGGAGGCCGTCGACGACCTGAGGCGGGTCGAGGCCGACCGGGTCTGGATCGTCGACCCCGTCGACGGCACGCGCGAGTACTCCCTGCCGCCGCGATCGGACTGGGCGGTGCACATCGCGCTGTGGCAGCGCGACGGCAGCCCGACGGGCCGGCTCACCGACGCCGCCGTGGCGCTTCCGGCCCGCGGCGAGGTGTACCGCACCGACACCGTCACCCCGCCGCCCGCGCGTACCGCCGGGCCGATCCGCATCACCGCCAGTGCGACGCGTCCTCCCGCGGTGCTGTGGTGGATCCGCGACCGCCTCGACATCGAGATGGTGCGCATCGGCTCGGCCGGCGCGAAGGCGATGGCCGTCGTGCGCGGCGACGTCGACGCCTACATCCACGCCGGCGGCCAGTGGGAGTGGGATTCGGCGGCGCCCGCCGCGGTGGTGCAGGCCGCGGGACTGCACGCGTCCCGGATCGACGGTTCCCCGCTTCTCTACAACCGGCGCGACCCGTACCTGCCCGACCTGCTGATGTGCCGGCCTGAGCTGGCCGGCGTGCTGCTCGACGCGATGCACTCGGCATACCGGGGGGAATGAAAGTGCCGTCGTCGTTGTCGCATAGCGCGAGAGTGCGCACCAGCGGGAGGCTGCCCTGATCGAACACCCTAGAGTCGACGTCATGCAATCGTGGTCCGCGCCGGAGGTCCCGGCACTGCCGGGCCGGGGTCCGCAGTTGCGGCTCTACGACAGCGCCGACCGTCAGGTCCGGCCGGTGTCGGCGGGCGAGACCGCCACCATGTACGTCTGCGGCATCACCCCCTACGACGCCACCCACCTCGGGCACGCCGCCACCTACCTGGCGTTCGACCTGGTGCACCGCGTCTGGCTGGACGCCGGCCACCGCGTCCACTACGTGCAGAACGTCACCGACGTCGACGACCCGCTCTTCGAGCGCGCCGCCCGCGACGGAGTGGACTGGCGCGAGCTCGGCGCCCGCGAGACCCAGTTGTTCCGCGAGGACATGGCCGCGTTGCGCGTCCTGCCGCCGCACGACTACGTCGCCGCCACCGACGCGATCGCCGAGGTGATCGAGCTGGTGGAGAAGATGCTGGCCTCCGGCGCCGCCTACGTCGTCGACGACGCCGAATACCCGGACGTGTACTACCGCGCCGACGCGACGGTCCAGTTCGGCTACGAGTCCAACTACGACCACGACACGATGCTGCGGCTGTTCGCCGAACGCGGCGGCGACCCCGACCGGCCCGGTAAGGCCGACGAACTCGACGCGCTGCTGTGGCGGGCCGAGCGGCCCGGCGAGCCGAGCTGGCCGTCGCCGTTCGGCCCCGGCAGGCCCGGCTGGCACGTGGAGTGCGCGGCGATCGCGCTCAGCCGGATCGGGACCGGCCTCGACATCCAGGGCGGCGGCAGCGACCTGATCTTCCCGCACCACGAGTTCTCTGCGGCGCACGCCGAATCGGTGACGGGGGAGCGGCGCTTCGCCCGGCACTACGTGCACGCCGGGATGATCGGCTGGGACGGGCACAAGATGAGCAAGAGCCGCGGCAACCTGGTGCTGGTGTCGCGGTTGCGGGCCGACGGCGTCGACCCGTCGGCGATCCGCCTCGGCCTGCTCGCCGGCCACTACCGCGCCGACCGGTTCTGGAGCGACGACGTCCTCGCCGACGCCCGCATCCGGTTGGATCGCTGGCGGCGCGCCACCGCATTGCCTGCCGGCCCCGACGCGACCGACGTGCTCGCGCGGGTGCGCACCTACCTCGCCGACGACCTCGACACCCCCAAAGCGCTTGCCGCACTCGACGCGTGGTGTGACGAAGCTCTCGACGGCGGCGGTCACGACAGCGCCGCGCCGGGACTCGTCGCGACCGCCGTCGACGCGTTGCTGGGTGTCGCGCTGTCGGTGGAGTAGCTTGCGACGCATGACTTCGGTACGCGGCAAGGTCGTGTTGATCACCGGCGGAGCCAGAGGCGTCGGCGAGGAACTCGCCCGCAGGCTGCACGCCAAGGGCGCCAATCTGGTCCTGACCGACCTCGACGAGGAGCCGCTGGCGACGCTCGCCGCCGACCTCGGTGACGACCGGGTGCTGACCGTCGTCGCCGACGTGTGCGACCTCGCCGCCATGCAGTCCGCGGCCGAGCAGGCCGTCACCCGGTTCGGCGGCATCGACATCGTGATCGCCAACGCCGGGATCGCCAGCTACGGATCGGTCCTCGTGGTCGACCCCGACGCGTTCCGGCGCGTACTCGACGTCAACGTCGTCGGGGTGTTCAACACCGTGCGCGCGGCGCTGCCGGCGGTGATCGACCGCAAGGGGTACGTGCTGGTGGTGTCGTCGCTGGCGGCATTCGCGGCCGCGCCCGGGATGGCGCCGTACGACGCGTCGAAGGCCGGAGTGGAGCAGTTCGCGAACGCGCTGCGCCTCGAGGTCGCCCACCACGGCGTGACCGTGGGATGTGCGCACATGTCGTGGATCGACACCCCGCTGGTGCAGGACACCAAGGCCGATCTGCCCAGCTTCCGCACGATGCTCGAGTCGCTGCCGGGACCGCTGAGCAGGACCACCTCGGTGCAGGCGTGCGGAGAGGTGTTCGTCAAAGGCATCGAACGCCGCAAGGAGCGGATCTACTGTCCCGGCTGGGTCGGGCTGATCCGCTGGCTCAAACCGCTGCTGACCACGCGGATCGGACAGGCGTCGGTGCTCAAGACCGCGCCGAAGGTGCTGCCCCGAATGGACGCCGAGGTGACCGCGCTGAAACGCTCGCTCGGCGCCCGCACCCACGGCCTGAAGAAGTGATCCGGCGGCTCGCCGCGCCGGCGGCCGCGCCCGCGACCACCCGCCTGTGACGGTCAGCCGCGGAAGCCCGGACCCCGCCTGCGCAGATACCGCTCGAACTCGGCGGCCAGCGCGTCGCCGTCGATCTTGCCGAGTGCCTCGGTCATGTCGACCTCGGCGTCGCCGCGCTGTTCGAGAGACGCCACGTACTCGGCGATCTCGTCGTCCTCGGCGGTCATCTCGGTGACCGCCTCCTCCCACTCCTCGGCCTGCGTCGGCAGATCGGCCAGCGGCACCTCGATGTCGAGGACATCCTCGACGCGGCGCAGCAGCGCGACCGTGGCCTTCGGGTTCGGCGGTTGCGAGACGTAGTGCGGCACCGCCGCCCAGAACGTCACCGCCGGGATCCCCGCCTGCACGCAGGCGTCCTGGAACACCCCGGCGATGCCCGTCGGCCCCTCGTACCGGGTCTCCTCGAGCCCGAAGAACTTCGCCGATTCCGACGAGTAGGCCGCCCCGGACACCGGCACGGGCCGGGTGTGCGGGGTGTCCGCGAGCAGCGCACCGAGGATGACGACGGTCTGCACGTTGAGCTTGTCGGCGATGTTGAGCAGTTCGGCGCAGAACGTGCGCCAGCGCATGTTCGGCTCCACGCCGTGCATCAGCACGATGTCGCGATCTGATCCGGGCGGACGGCAGTGCGAGATGCGCATCGACGGCCACACCAGCTCGCGGGTCACCCCGTCGATCTGCCGGATCACCGGCCGGTTCACCTGGTAGTCGTAGTACGACTCGTCGTCGATCTCGGCGATCGTCTCGGCCTCCCAGATCGCGTCGAGGTGCTCGAGTGCGTCGCTGGCCGCGTCGCCGGCGTCGTTCCACCCCTCGAACGCGGCGACGACGATGGCGTCCCGCAACTGCGGCAGGTCTGGTCCCTTCGGTGGGCCGAAGTCCGATGGGGTCACAACGCCAGCCTAAGGCCTGCGGGACGTGCGTGAGCCCCATCGACCCACGCGGCGGTTTGCGGGCACCCACTACCCTGTCCATGTGACTGATGCGGAAAAACGCGTCTTCGACGCCGTTCGGCCACACTCCGGTTGACCCTGGTGACGAGGACATCGCCGACACGCGCCGCGAGCCGTCGCTCGCAGGCGGTGTGGGGCTGGGCGTCAGGACGTCGTCAGGGTGACGACGTAGACTTTCGGAGGTCGAGAGGCGTTGCAACGGGTACGGGTCCTCCCGGTATCCGCCACGCTCGGCGAAGTCAAGGACGCCTTCCGCTACGGAAGGAGTGCATGTGAACGCGCCTGAGTCGACGATCTCCGCGCCGAACACCCGCCCCGACTGCACCGACGAACTGGCCGCGACTCTGCGCCGTCGGATCATGGTGATCGACGGCGCGATGGGCACGGCGATCCAGCGGGACCGGCCGGACGAGGCCGGCTACCGAGGCGAGCGGTTCAAGGACTGGCCGAGCGACCTCGTGGGCAACAACGACCTGCTCAGCCTGACGCAGCCGCAGATCATCGAGGGCATCCACCGCGAATACCTCGAAGCGGGCGCCGACATCCTCGAGACCAACACGTTCAACGCGAACGCGATCTCGCTCTCCGACTACGGCATGGAGGACCTGAGCTACGAGCTGAACTACGCCGGTGCCGCGCTGGCGCGCAAGGCCTGCGACGAGTTCAGCACGCCCGACAGGCCCCGCTACGTCGCCGGGGCACTGGGGCCGACGACGCGCACCGCATCGATCTCGCCGGACGTCAACGATCCCGGCGCCCGCAACGTCACCTACGACCAGCTGGCCGCCGCCTACCTCGAGGCCGCCAACGGCCTGGTCGACGGCGGCGCCGACATCATCATCGTGGAGACGATCTTCGACACCCTCAACGCCAAGGCGGCGGTGTTCGCCATCGAGACGCTGTTCGAGGAGCGCGGACGCCGCTGGCCGGTCATCATCTCCGGAACCATCACCGACGCGTCCGGGCGGACGCTGTCCGGCCAGGTCACCGAGGCGTTCTGGAATTCGATCCGGCACGCCAAGCCGCTCGCGGTCGGCCTCAACTGCGCCCTCGGCGCGCCGGAGATGCGGCCCTACATCGCCGAGATGTCGCGGATCGCGGACACCTTCGTGTCCTGCTATCCCAATGCCGGCCTGCCCAACGCGTTCGGCGAGTACGACGAGTACCCGACGCGCCAGGCCGGTTATGTCGCCGAGTTCGCCGAGGCCGGTCTGGTCAACCTGGTCGGCGGGTGCTGCGGGACGACGCCGGCGCACATCGCCGAGATCGCCAAGGTCGTCGACGGCAAGCCGCCGCGCGAGGTGCCGACGATCCCCGTGGCGACCCGGCTGGCCGGCCTCGAGCCGCTCAACATCGACGACAACTCCCTGTTCGTCAACATCGGTGAGCGCACGAACATCACCGGTTCCGCCCGGTTCCGCAACCTGATCAAGGCCGAGGACTACGACACCGCGCTGTCGGTGGCCCTGCAGCAGGTCGAGGTCGGTGCGCAGGTCATCGACATCAACATGGACGAGGGCATGATCGACGGCGTCGCCGCGATGGACCGGTTCACCAAGCTGATCGCGGCCGAACCCGACATCAGCCGCGTCCCGGTGATGATCGACTCCTCCAAGTGGGAGGTCATCGAGGCGGGCCTGAAGAACGTGCAGGGCAAGCCGATCGTCAACTCGATCTCCATGAAGGAGGGCGAGGAGAAGTTCATCCGCGAGGCCCGGCTGTGCCGCAAGTTCGGCGCCGCCGTCGTCGTGATGGCCTTCGACGAGCAGGGCCAGGCCGACAACCTGGAGCGCCGCAAGGAGATCTGCGGGCGGGCCTACCGGATCCTGACCGAGCAGGTCGGCTTCCCGGCCGAGGACATCATCTTCGACCCGAACTGCTTCGCGCTGGCGACCGGCATCGAGGAGCACGCGACCTACGGCATCGACTTCATCGAGGCCTGCCGGTGGATCAAGGAGAACCTGCCCGGGGTGCACATCTCCGGCGGTATCTCCAACGTGTCCTTCTCGTTCCGGGGCAACAACCCGGTCCGCGAGGCGATCCACGCGGTGTTCCTGTTCCACGCCATCAAGGCCGGACTCGACATGGGCATCGTCAACGCCGGCGCGCTGGTGCCCTACGACTCCATCGACCCCGAGCTGCGGGAGCGCATCGAGGACGTCGTGCTGAACCGTCGCTCAGACGCGGCCGAGCGGCTGCTGGAGATCGCGGAGCGGTTCAACAGCAAGGACAAGTCCGAGGATCCCGCGGCGGCCGAGTGGCGCAGTCTGCCCGTCCGCGAGCGCATCACCCACGCCCTGGTCAAAGGCATCGACGCCCACGTCGACGACGACACCGAGGAACTGCGGGCCGAGATCGCCGCGGCCGGGGGGCGCCCGATCGAGGTGATCGAGGGCCCGCTGATGGACGGCATGAACGTCGTCGGCGACCTCTTCGGTTCGGGGAAGATGTTCCTGCCCCAGGTCGTGAAGTCGGCGCGCGTGATGAAGAAGGCCGTCGCGTATCTGCTGCCGTTCATCGAGGCGGAGAAGGAAGAGAACGCCACGAAGACCAAGGACACGAACGGCACGATCGTCATGGCGACGGTCAAGGGCGACGTCCACGACATCGGCAAGAACATCGTCGGGGTTGTCCTGCAATGCAACAACTACGAGGTCATCGACCTCGGTGTGATGGTGCCCGCCGCCAAGATCCTGGAGGCGGCCAAGGAGCACAACGCCGACATCATCGGGCTGTCCGGGCTGATCACCCCGTCGCTGGACGAGATGGTCAACTTCGCCGCCGAGATGGAACGTGAGGGGCTGGAGATCCCGCTGCTGATCGGTGGTGCGACCACCTCGCGCGCCCACACGGCGGTGAAGGTGGCGCCGCGGCGGAGCGGTCCGGTGGTCTGGGTCAAGGATGCGTCCCGCTCCGTGCCGGTCGCGGCCGCGTTGCTGGACGACCGGCAGCGGCCCGCTCTGCTGGAGGCCACCGAGAAGGACTACGCGAGCCTGCGCGAACGCCACGCCCAGAAGAACGAGCGACCGATGCTGACGCTGGAGAAGGCCCGCGCGAACCGGACGCCGATCGACTGGGACGGCTACACGCCGCCGGTGCCCGCCATGGGGACGGGGGTCCGCGAATTCTCCGACTACGACCTGGCAGAACTGCGCGAGTACATCGACTGGCAGCCGTTCTTCAACGCCTGGGAGATGAAGGGGCGGTTCCCCGACATCCTCAACAACCCGGCCTCGGGCGAGGCGGCCCGCAAGCTGTACGAGGACGCCCAGGAGATGCTCGACACGCTGATCAAGGAGAAGTGGCTGACCGCCAACGGGGTGATCGGGTTCTTCCCGGCGAACGCGGTCGGAGACGACATCGAGGTCTACACCGACGACAGCCGCACCGAGGTGCTGACCACATTGCACAACCTGCGCCAGCAGGGCGAGCACCGCGACGGCATCCCGAACCGGAGCCTCGGCGACTTCGTCGCCCCCAAGGAAACGGGCCTGCGGGACTACGTCGGCGCGTTCGCCGTCACCGCGGGGCTGGGCAGCCAGGACAAGATCGTCGAGTTCAAGGCGGCCAACGACGACTACAGCGCGATCCTGCTGGAGTCGATCGCCGACCGGCTGGCCGAGGCGTTCGCCGAGCGGATGCATCAACGAGTTCGCAAGGAGTTCTGGGGATATCAGCCCGACGAGCAACTGGACAACGAGGAGCTCATCGGCGAGAAGTACCGCGGAATCCGGCCGGCGCCCGGCTATCCGGCCTGCCCGGAGCACACCGAGAAGACGACGCTGTTCTCGTTGCTGGACGTCACGGAGCGCACCGGGATCGAGCTGACGGAGTCGATGGCGATGTGGCCCGGTGCCGCCGTCAGCGGCTGGTACTTCTCACACCCGCAGTCGCAGTACTTCGTGGTCGGCCGGCTGGCTCAGGACCAGGTCGCCGACTACGCCAAGCGCAAGGGCTGGACCCTGGCCGAAGCCGAGCGCTGGCTCGCCCCCAACCTCGGCTACAACCCGGAGGACTGAATGGGCGAGGTACTGTGCGCCGTCCTCTTCGACATGGACGGGACGCTCGTCGACTCCGAGAAACTCTGGGACGTCTCGCTCGCCGCGCTCTACGACCGGCTCGGCGGTGTGATCTCCGACGAATTGCGCGTCGCGCTGGTGGGCAGCTCCGCCGAGAACACCATCCGGACCATCTTCGCCGACCTGGGTCTCGACCCGGATCCCGCGGCGATGGCCGAAGCCGACCGCTGGCTGCACGAGTACACCGGCCAACTGTTCGCGACGTCGGGTCTGCCGTGGTGCGAAGGCGCCAGGGAACTGCTGGAAGACCTTGCGCGCCACGATGTTCCGATGGCGTTGGTGACCAACACCCAGCGTGCGCTCACCGAGCAGGCGCTCGAGAGCATCGGCCGCCACTATTTCTCGGTGACGGTCTGCGGCGACGAGGTGCCCAACGGCAAACCCGCACCCGACCCCTATCTGCGGGCCGCCGGACTGCTCGGCCTCGATCCGGGGCGGTGCCTGGCGGTGGAGGACTCGGTGACCGGCACGATGGCCGCCGAACTCGCCGGGTGCCCCGTGCTCGTGGTGCCCAACGACGTGACGGTCCCGCCGAGCCCACGCCGCCGGCACGTCGACTCGCTGCGCGACGTGGCGGTCGACGACCTGCGGGCGTACCACGCCGAGATCGACATCGCCTCCGGGAAACGTAGCGCCTGACCTGCCACGAAGCCGGCGCGGTTTTGCGCCGGGCACTTGGGGGAACTCGCTCTTCCGCAGCCGATTCGGTGTTTGAATGTGATTCCGATCACGCAACGGTGCGGGGAAGGACGTCCGATGGCAGGTCACGGTGGCGCCCCGGTAGGAGATGACCTACCCATAGCGGACAACGAGTTCTCCTCCGGTAAGACCGCGGTCCGGATCGCCTCGGTGGCCGCGCTCGGCGGCCTGCTGTTCGGCTACGACAGCGCGGTCATCAACGGCGCGGTCGACTCCATCCAGGAGGACTTCGGCATCGGCAACGCCGAACTCGGCTTCGCGGTGGCGTCCGCGCTGCTCGGTGCGGCGGCCGGGGCGATGACGGCGGGTCGCATCGCCGACCGGATCGGCCGCATCGCGGTGATGAAGATCGCGGCGGTGCTGTTCCTGATCAGCGCCTTCGGTACCGGCTTCGCGCCGGAGGTCTGGGCCGTCGTGGTGTTCCGCATCGTCGGCGGTGTCGGGGTCGGGGTGGCCTCGGTGATCGCACCCGCCTACATCGCCGAGACGTCACCGCCGAGTATCCGGGGGCGGCTCGGGTCGCTCCAGCAGCTGGCCATCGTGTCCGGCATCTTCCTGTCCTTCGTCGTCAACTGGCTGCTGCAGTGGGCCGCGGGCGGGCCCAACGAACCGCTGTGGTTCGGGGTCGACGCCTGGCGCTGGATGTTCCTGGCGATGGCGGTGCCCGCCGTGGTGTACGGGGCACTGGCCTTCACCATCCCCGAATCGCCGCGGTATCTCGTTGCCAGCCACCGCATTCCGGAGGCCCGCCGGGTGCTCAGCACACTGCTCGGCGGTAAGAACCTGGAGATCACGATCCACCGCATCCAGGACACGCTGGAACGCGAGGACAAGCCGTCGTGGCGGGATCTGCGCAAACCCACCGGTGGGCTCTACGGCATCGTCTGGGTCGGGCTCGGGCTGTCGATCTTCCAGCAGTTCGTCGGCATCAACGTCATCTTCTACTACTCGAACGTGCTCTGGCAGGCGGTCGGGTTCAGCGCCGACGAATCGGCGATCTACACCGTCATCACGTCGGTGATCAACGTGCTGACCACGCTCATCGCGATCGCGCTGATCGACAAGATCGGGCGTAAACCGCTGCTGCTCATCGGTTCGACCGGGATGGCAATCACGCTGATCACCATGGCGGTCATCTTCGCCAACGCCACCATCGGGCCGGACGGCAATCCGAGCCTGCCCGGCGCCTCCGGGGTGATCGCGCTGATCGCCGCCAACCTGTTCGTCGTCGCGTTCGGCATGTCGTGGGGGCCGGTGGTGTGGGTGCTGCTCGGGGAGATGTTCCCCAACCGCATCCGCGCCGCCGCGCTGGGCCTGGCCGCCGCCGGGCAGTGGGCCGCGAACTGGCTGATCACCGTCACCTTCCCGGGACTGCGCGACCACCTCGGGCTGGCGTACGGCTTCTACGGTCTGTGCGCGGTGCTGTCGGGCCTGTTCGTCTGGCGGTGGGTGATGGAGACCAAGGGCGTGTCGCTGGAGGACATGCACGCCGACATCATGACCCAGGACCTGCCGACGGCGGCCAAGGAAGGCTGAGGGCCGCGCCCGCACAGTGCTGATGGCCGGGGCCGACGCGCGACGTGGGAGAATCGCAGCCCGTGAAGACCTTCGATGCGCTGTTCGACGAGTTGACCGAACGCGCGCGCACCCGGCCTGAGGGCAGCGGCACCGTGGCGGCCCTCGACGGTGGCGTGCACGGCCTGGGCAAGAAGATCCTCGAGGAGGCCGGCGAGGTGTGGCTGGCCGCCGAACACGAGGGCGACGAGGCGCTCGCCGAGGAGATCAGCCAGTTGCTGTACTGGACGCAGGTGCTCATGATCGCCCGCGGTCTGTCGCCCGCCGACGTCTACCGCAAGCTGTGAGCGGCATGCTGCGGGTCGCCGTGCCCAACAAGGGCACCCTGAGTGAACCGGCCGCCGAGATCCTGTCCGAGGCCGGCTACCGGCGGCGCACCGACACCAAGGACCTCACCGTCGTCGACCCGGCCAACAACGTCGAGTTCTTCTTCCTGCGGCCGAAGGACATCGCGATCTACGTCGGCTCCGGTGAGCTCGACTTCGGGATCACCGGCCGCGATCTGGCCGCCGAATCGGATGCGCCGGTGCGCGAACGGCTCGCGCTGGGGTTCGGCTCCTCGACCTTCCGCTACGCCGCACCCGCCGGACGTGACTGGGCGCCGCACGATCTCGCCGGTAAGCGGATCGCCACCGCGTTCCCGAACCTGGTGCGCAAGGACCTCGCCGCCAAGGGCATCGAGGCCACCGTCATCCGGCTCGACGGCGCGGTGGAGATCTCGGTGGCGCTCGGTGTCGCCGATGCCATCGCCGACGTGGTCGGCTCCGGCCGCACGCTCGGCCTGCACAACCTCGTCGCGTTCGGCGAGCCGCTGTGCGACTCGGAGGCCGTGCTGATCGAACGCGACGGCGCGGGCGACGAGAACGCCGCTGCGCGCGACCAACTCGCCGCGCGGGTGCAGGGTGTGGTGTTCGGCCAGCAGTACCTGATGTTGGACTACGACTGCCCGCGCCGTGTCCTGGACCGGGCCACCGAGGTGACGCCGGGCCTGGAGTCGCCCACCATCGCGCCGCTGGCCGACCCGGACTGGGTGGCGGTGCGCGCACTGGTCCCGCGCCGCGACGTCAACTCGATCATGGATGAACTGGCCTCGATCGGCGCCAAGGCGATCCTGGCCTCCGACATCCGGTTCTGCCGCTTCTAAAGCGTCGGATGCGGGGCCTGCGAACCGTCGTTTCCTGCTTCGAGTCACCCACCACGCAGTCATGCCGGCCGGCAACAGCTTTCGTTGTGCGACGACCCGGTGCCGGCGACGCGCCACACCGGAGGCGGCCGGTAGGTCGCCGCTGAAGCGGATGGCCTGTGGGAACCGAGGTGGCGTGCTAGCGTCCGGATGACTTCATCGCCGGCCGGAGGTTCGCATGACGCATGCCCTAGTCCTGCTGTTGGCCCTGCTGATCGGTGTGGTCGCCGGTCTGCGCGCGTTCTCCGCGCCCGCCGCGGTCGCATGGGCGGCGATGCTGGACTGGATCATCCTCGACGGGACCTGGGCGCAGTGGCTCGCGCACCCGGTCACGGTCACGGTGCTGACCATCCTGGCGATCGGCGAACTCGTCACCGACCAACTGCCCAAGACTCCGAGCCGCAAGACGCCGATGCAGTTCATCGCCCGATTGGTCAGCGGCGGGTTCGCCGGCGCGGTGATCGGGACGGCCTGGGGCTACACGTTCGGCGGCCTGGGCGCCGGTGTCGTCGGCGCGGTGATCGGCACACTGGGCGGCTACGAGGCCCGCAAACGTCTGGTCGCGCGTACCGGCGGGCGCGACCTGCCGATCGCGCTGCTCGAAGACGGCGTCGCGGTGATCGGCGGGATCGCCATCGCGTGGGCCACCTCGGTGGTGTGAGATGTCCGATCCCGCAACGAAGTTCGATGCCATCGTCATCGGTGCCGGGCAGGCGGGCCCGCCGCTGGCCGGCCGGTTGACCGAGGCGGGCCAGACCGTCGCGGTCATCGAACGCAAACTCGTCGGCGGCACGTGTGTGAACTACGGGTGCATCCCGACCAAGACGCTGGTCGCCAGCGCCCACGCGGCACACCTTGCCCGCCGGGGTGCCGAATACGGGGTGGGCACCGGTGAGGTGTCCGTCGACATGGCCAAGGTCAAGGCGCGCAAGGACCGGATCATGCTCGACGACCGTGACGGCCTCGAATCGTGGCTGACCGGTATGGACGGATGCACGTTCCTGCGGGGGCACGCCCGCTTCGAGGGGCCGCGCACCGTGCGCGTCGGCGACCAGCTGCTCGAAGCGGATCGCATCTTCCTCAACGTCGGCGGCCGCGCCGTGGTGCCGGACCTGCCTGGGCTGCAGGACATCGACTACCTGACCAACGTCGGGATCCTCGACCTCGACGCCCTGCCCGAGCATCTGGTGATCGTCGGTGGCAGCTACATCGCGCTGGAATTCGCCCAGATGTACCGGAGGTTCGGGGCGCGGGTGACGGTGCTCGAACACGGTCCCCGGCTGACGTCGCGCGAGGACGAGGACGTGTCGGCCGCGATCAGGGACATCCTGGAGGCCGAGGGCATCGACATCGTGGTCGACGCCAAGGACATCCGATTCGCCAAGAGCGACAACGGTTTCGAGGTCATCCCGAACGAGGGCGCCGACGCCATCTCCGGCAGCCACCTGCTGATCGCCGTCGGCAGGCAACCCAACACCGACGATCTCGGCCTGGAGAACGCCGGCGTGCACACCGACGAACGCGGTTACATCGTCGTCGACGACCAGCTGCGCACCAACGTCGAAGGCATCTGGGCGATGGGGGACTGCAACGGCAAGGGGGCGTTCACCCACACCTCCTACAACGATTTCGAGATCGTCGCGGCCAACCTCCTCGACGACGATCCCCGCCGGGTCAGCGACCGGGTCACCACCTATGCGCTCTACATCGACCCGCCGCTCGGGCGCGCCGGGATGACCGTCGACCAGGTGCGGGCGTCCGGGCGCAAGGCGCTGGTCGGCAAGCGGCCCATGACGCGGGTCGGTCGCGCGGTGGAGAAGGGCGAGACCCAGGGCTTCATGAAAGTCGTCGTGGACGCCGAGACCGAGGAGATCCTCGGGGCCGCGATCCTCGGTGTCGGCGGGGACGAGGTGGTCCACGCGATCCTCGACATCATGACCGCGAAGAAGCCCTACACCGCCATCTCACGCACCATGCACATCCACCCTACGGTCAGTGAACTGGTGCCGACGCTGCTGCAGGACCTGAAACCGCTGCAGTAGCCCGTCGGCCAGGTGCGGTCGTGGCCCCGCCGCCCCGTCGGACTTCGTCGACCTCCTGTTTGCGCGACAGCCAGTCCGGCAGGTCGTCACCGGGCAGGTAGGACTCGACGACGGGCTGGCGCCATTGGCGTTCGAAGACGTGTTTGCGCTCGTCGGGGAGCGGTGGCCCGGACGCGACCATCTCGATGACGCCGCCTTCGCGGGCGTCGATCGTCGTCGCACCGCGCTGGGTGGCCACCAGTTCACCGGCTGTGCGTTCACCCCTGGCCAGTTCGTCGAGCAGGGCGCGCCGACTCGGTTCGGCGACGGCGTCGAAGACGCTATATAGACACAAAGCCATATACGGTCAGACCCACTGGACGAACTGCACGATGATCCCGTTGGGATCCTCGAACTGGCAGTACCGCTCGCCCCACGGTTCGGTCTCCGGCGCGGTGACGACGGGCGCGCCGCCGTCGCGAACCGCCTCGAAGGCGGCGTCGACGTCGTCGACGACGAAGACCAGCAGCAGGCCGTCGCCCGCGCTGCCCGATCGGTGGGCCGGTCTGAACGTCGGGAGCCCGGTCCGCAGATAGACCACGTTGAATCCGCTGGCGTGTTCCAGTGACACGAAGCCGTCGTCCTGCATCGCCACGGTGTAGCCGACGTGCCGGGTCAGGAAGTCGGCGGAGGCTCGAGGGTCGGGGACGTTGAGTGAGATCGCCGTGGCGGTGACGTTCATGAGGACCTTTCTCGTATCATGTACGAAACCGAGTATCCGTATTCTGTACGGAAACGCAAGCGAGGACCGATCATGGACACCATCGACCTGCTGTGGCGGCGCGAGAGGCCACTGCCGGCACGCCGCGGGCGCCCGCCCCGCTTCAGTGCCGATCAGATCGTGGCCGCTGCGGTCGAGGTTGCCGACCGTCTCGGCCTGGCCTTCACGCTGCGCGATGTCGCCGGTGCGCTCGAGGTGCCTGTGATGACGTTGTACTCCTATGTCCGCAGCCGCGAACAACTGCTCGAGCTCATGGCCGACCAGTGCCGGGCCGACATGGAGGTCACCGCACCGGCGGGTGACTGGCGGGCCCGGCTGACCGCCGTCGTCGCCGACAACATGCGGTTGTTCGACCGGCACCCGTGGTTGGCGGAGATCGAGTCGGAACGGACCGTGCTGGGGCCGGGCACCCTGGCGAAGTACGAGCGGGAGCTGGCCGCCGTGGACGCACTGCCGCTCAGCGATGTGGACAAGGACGCGGCTCTCACGCTGCTGCTGGACTTCGCCCGTTCCAGCGCCCGCGCGCTCGCGCACGCCCGGCGAGAGCGCGAACAGGAGGCGCCGCACCAATGGTGGGAGCGGGAGGGCGCCAAGCTGGCCGCGCTGGGGATCACCGACCGTTATCCGCTGGCGTCGCGGATCGGCAGCGCGGCCGGCGCGGCCCGCGGCGCCGCCCACGACGCCGACGCGGCACTGGCGTTCGGCGTGGACGTGCTGCTCAACGGGCTCAGCGCGATGCGGCCCGCAACATCCTGAGCTGACCGATCTCGGCGACGTTCTTCGTCAGTTCCACGTGCAGCCACAACACGGTGTCGGCGACGGTGCGGCCGCTGTCGCCGCCCCACGGAAACGCACATGCGCCCGCGAGATCCGCCTCGGTCAGTGCCGCCAGGGTCGCGCGCCAGCGGCGGGCCAGCTCCCGGATGTTCGCCACCACCGCGGCGCCGCCGGGCCAGGTCACCTCGGTGCGGTCGGGCACGGGTTCCGCGTCGAGGTGCGCCAGCGTCACCGACCACCACCACGTGACATGCCACGTCAACCAGCCGATGGTCGGCACCGGGATCGGATCGAGGTCTTCTTCGGACCAGTCGGGCCGCCACACACCGGACGCGTCCGGCCGCACGGTCCACACGAGTTCGGCCGGCTCCCAGAGGACGTCGTCGTCGGTGAGCGCGGACAGATGCAGTTCGGCCAGCGCCCACGCCAGGTCGAACTGGCCGACGAGCCCGTTCATCGCTGTCGCTGCACCAGCAGCGTCTGCGCCGACGTGCCGATGAATCCGCAGCGGTCGAAGATCTCGCCCGTCGTGACGCCGATCCCGTCCGGGCCGATCGACCCGCGGGTGCGCAGTCCGAAGTCCGACCCTTCCGGGAGGCGGTGCAGGTGCACCACGGTGTCGGTGTTCATGAACATGAACTCCCGCGGATCGAGTGCCGCGCCGATGCCGTTGGCGGAGTCGACGACCATCGCCAGGCGCTGCAGCGCCGTCGTCGGTTCGTCGTCGACGAGCGGCACCAATGGCGTCAGCCAGGCCACGGCGTCCGTGCCGTCATCGGGCTGGCGGCGCCAGCTCACCGTCTCCAGGTATCCCGGCGCCCCCTCCCAGGCGTGTGCCACCGTGGTGGCGTCGCCCTCGACCAGCGGCGGATACCGGTCGGTGGCGGCGTCGGCGGTGTCGCTCGGCGCAAGCAGCCAGGCCGTGACCCGGGCGACGGCGCGGTGGCTGCCGTCCGGGCGCGCGGCGAGCATCTCCGCGGCCATCAGCGAGATCCGGCTCCCGGGTCGCAGCACCTCCGAGCGCACCAGCACCGGTGCCACCGGGATCGCTCCGAGGATGTCGAGCGTGAGCCTGCCGACGCGCAGCCCGCTTCCGGCTGCGAGGTCCTCGACGGCCCTGGTGAGCAGTGCCAGCGGCGGTGACCCGTGCTGGATGGCCGGATCCCAGTTGCTGCGGGTGTCGGCCGTCGACTCGAACGCGGCCAGGCCTCCGCTGTCCGGCAACCGGTGGTAGAGGTGCCCGATCACGCCGCGGGGATCTCCGGCCAGCCGGGATACGGCGGCGGGGTGCCGCCGAACTCGGGGCACAGCGCCCGGTGTGAGCACCAGTCGCACAGCTTCGACGGCTTCGGCCGGAAGTCCCCGGTGGCTCCCGCCGCGCGGATGGCCCGCCAGATCGCGGTCAGCGTGCGCTCGAACCGGGTGAGCTCCTCCAGGTCGGGGGAGTAGTCGAGGACCTGCCCGTCGGCCAGGTAGAGCAGCCGCAGCCGGGTCGGCAGCACGCCGCGCGAACGCAGCAGCGCCACCGCGTAGAACTTCATCTGGAACAGCGCCTTGGCCTCGGCCAGCGCGCGGGCCTCCGGCGGCGCCTTACCGGTCTTGTAGTCGACCACCCGCAGTTCGCCGGTGGGTGCGACGTCGATGCGGTCGACGAAGCCGCGCAACAGCGTGCCGTCCTCGAGCTCGACCTCCACGTGCTGTTCGCAGCACTGCGGGTCGAACCGGGTCGGATCCTCCAGGCGGTAGTACCCCGACAGCAGCGCGCGGGCCTCACCCAGCAACGCGTCGCGCACCGCGGGCTCGATCTCGCCGGCCACCTCGGGCCGCTCGGCCACCACGCGGTCCCACGCCGGCACCACCAGCGTCAGCGCCGTCTCGGGCCCGCGGTCCGCCGCGGGAAGCGCGTAGAGCTGTTCCAGCGCGGCGTGCACCACCGACCCCCGCAGCTGCGCGGTCGACTGCGGTTCGGGCAGCCGGTCGATCGCGCGGAACCGGTACAGCAGCGGGCACTGCTTGAAATCGCTGGCCCGCGACGGCGACAGCGCGGGACGCCGGACCGGCGCGGCCTGTTCGCTCATACTCTGCAGCCTAAGACGGGCCCCCGACAGATCCGCGCAACCCCGCGGCCGCGCGGCGCCGCGCCGACTGGCAGGCTGAGCAGCTATGCCCAGAACCGGTCCGTTCGCCGTCGGAGACCGCGTCCAACTCACTGACGCCAAGGGGCGGCACTACACCATGCTGCTCACCCCTGGCGGCGAATTCCACACCCACCGCGGGATGATCGCCCTCGACAGCGTCATCGGCCTGCCCGAGGGCAGCGTCGTGAAATCCACCAGCGGCGACCAGTTCCTGGTGCTGCGGCCGCTGCTCGTCGACTACGTGATGTCGATGCCGCGAGGTGCGCAGGTCATCTACCCGAAGGACGCCGCGCAGATCGTCCACGAAGGAGACATCTTCCCCGGCGCCAGGGTGCTGGAGGCGGGCGCCGGCTCCGGCGCGCTCACCTGTTCCCTGCTGCGCGCGGTGGGCCCCGAGGGCCGGGTGACATCCTACGAGGTGCGTGACGACCACGCCGTCCACGCCGCACGCAACGTCGAGACGTTCTTCGGTGAGCGACCCCAGAACTGGGATCTGGTCATCGCCGACCTCAACGACTACGCGGGTGGCGAGGTGGACCGCGTGGTGCTCGACATGCTCGCGCCGTGGGAGGTGCTCGGCACCGTCTCGCAGCACCTCGTGCCGGGCGGCGTGCTGATGATCTACGTCGCCACCGTCACCCAGCTGTCGCGGACCGTCGAGGCGCTGCGCGAGCAGACGTGCTGGACCGAACCGCGGGCCTGGGAGAGCATGCAGCGCGGCTGGTACGTCGTCGGCCTCGCGGTGCGCCCGCAACACACCATGCGCGGCCACACCGCGTTCCTGATCAGTGCGCGCCGGCTGGCGCCGGGCGCCGTCGCGCCGATCCCGCTGCGCCGCAAACGCCAACTCGCCGCGCCGGCCGAGCCGACCGACTGACCTACTCGTCGTCCCTACTCGTCGTCGCTGCGCCGCAGGACCCGGCGCACCGAGAGCAACTCCATCTCGGGGCGGGCCGCGACCAGTCGTTCGGCGGCGTCGAGCACGTCGACCACATGGGCCCGGTCCGCGGCCACCACGGCCAGCCCGACGCCGGCCCGCCGGTGCAGGTCGTGCGCGCCGGTCTCCGCCGCCGAGACCGTGAACCGGCGCTGCAGTTCGGCGATCAACGGCCGGATCGCCGATCGCTTCTGTTTGAGCGAGCGCACATCGCCCAGGAGCAGGTCGAACTCCAGCCAGCCGATCCACATGGTCAGCGCGGCGGTTCCTGGGCTGCGTCCACCTCGAGCAGCAGGTCGGCGCTGCCGCGGGTGAGCTGCCAGCCGCCGTCGGGCGTGCGTGCGAACTCCATCGGGAACGTGAAGTCCCCACCGGTCCGACCGGGCGGCGTCCTGGCGATCACGGTGGCCACCACGTCGTCGGCGTTGGCCGCCCAGGCCAGGTCGGCCGCGTCGAACGTCATCGGGTGGTAGCCGTTGTCGGCCAGCGCCCTGCCGAAGCGGTCGAGCGCGGCGACGTCGCCGGGTCCGGCGTCCTCGATCAAGGGGAGTTTGTCCGCCCCGGGCACCGCGGGATCGGCCAACCGGTAGAGCACATCGGTGAGCGCGCTCGGCGGCGGAAGGGGTGCGGGCGGGGAGGGAGCGCCACCGGCACCGGTGCGGACGAGGCGGCGGTCGTCGGCGGTGGGGCGGGCGGCCGGTCGCTACCGCACCCACTGAGGCCGTATGAAAGGCCGAACGCCGCCACCAGAATGGTGACGGCGCTTCGGACTACTGCGAGCATGGTGCGTCGGGGCACCGGCGGGAGGCTCAGCCGACCGCCGAGAGCAGGTTCAGGGCCGAACCCCGCGAGATCTGCCAGCCGCTCGGGCTCGGGCCCGCGGTGAACACGATGTGCTGGGTGGCGGTGCCGCCGGTGGCCGCGGTCGCGGTGACGTCGGCTGTGGCCACGCCGCCGTTCTGGTCGACGTTGGCCACTGTGAAGCTCAGCGGGAATTTGCCCTGCGCGGCGGCGTTCTGGTACGCCCGGTCGGCGGCGACCGCTTCGATCCTCCCGATGCCGCCCTGGATGAACGGCGCCTTGCCCCGGAACGATCCCGGACCGGCGAGGGCCTGCAGCGTCTGCGTCAGGGGACCTGCGAGGTCGGGTGCCGGAACCTGCGGCATCGGGACGCCGAACACGACCGGCGATACGGCGGGCGACGCCACCGTATTCGATGAAATAGAGGTCACACCTGCCGCGCCACCTGCTACTACAGCGGCTGCTGCAACGCCGGTTACGAGGGTTTTCAGGGTCACGGGTGTCCTTTCGATCTGTCCAGCTCGAGTCCGAGGTTAACAGTGCCGCGGGTGTGTCGAATCCCTACGCCGCACACAAAGTCTGAATCGCCGGTAGCGTTGAAGTTGTTACTGCACCACTATTCGGTGTGGGAAAGGGGCGCAACATGAGTGAGTCACAGCGTCACGAAGCCAGAGAAGACGGTTTCACGACACCCCATGAGTCCGGCCTGTCCAGTGAGGACGCCGCGGAGCTGGAGGAGTTGCGGCGTGAGGCCGCGGCTCTGCGAGAGCAGCTCGAGAACGCGGTAGGCCCGCAGAGCGGTCTGCGCAGCGCCCGCGACGTCCACCAACTCGAAGCGCGGATCGATTCGCTCGCCGCGCGCAACGCGAAGTTGATGGACACCCTCAAAGAGGCGCGCCAGCAACTACTCGCGCTGCGCGAGGAGGTCGACCGGCTGGGGCAGCCGCCGAGCGGTTACGGCGTGCTGCTGGCCGCCCACGAGGACGACACGGTCGACGTGTTCACCTCGGGGCGCAAGATGCGGCTGACCTGCTCGCCGAACATCGACGTCAAGGCGCTCAAACAGGGTCAGACCGTCCGCCTCAACGAGGCGCTGACCGTGGTCGAGGCCGGCACCTTCGAGGCCGTCGGTGAGATCAGTACCCTGCGCGAGATCCTCTCCGACGGACACCGCGCGCTGGTGGTGGGCCACGCCGACGAGGAGCGCATCGTCTGGCTGGCCGAGCCGCTGGTGTCGGTCGAGCACCTGCCCGACAGCGAGGTGGCCGGGCCCGAACTCGACGACGACCGGCCGCGCCGGCTGCGCCCGGGCGACTCGCTGCTGGTCGACACCAAAGCCGGATACGCGTTCGAGCGGATCCCCAAGGCCGAGGTCGAGGACCTGGTGCTCGAAGAGGTGCCCGACGTCAGCTACAGCGACATCGGTGGTCTCGGCCGTCAGATCGAGCAGATCCGCGACGCCGTCGAGTTGCCGTTCCTGCACAAGGAGCTCTACCGCGAGTACTCGCTGCGGCCGCCCAAGGGCGTGCTGCTCTACGGCCCGCCCGGCTGCGGTAAGACGTTGATCGCCAAGGCGGTCGCGAACTCGCTGGCCAAGAAGATGGCCGAGGTGCGCGGCGACGACGCCCGCGAGGCGAAGTCGTACTTCCTCAACATCAAGGGCCCCGAGCTGCTGAACAAGTTCGTCGGCGAGACCGAACGGCACATCCGGCTGATCTTCCAGCGGGCACGTGAGAAGGCGTCCGAGGGCACCCCGGTCATCGTGTTCTTCGACGAGATGGACTCGATCTTCCGCACCCGCGGCACCGGCGTGAGCTCGGACGTGGAGACGACGGTCGTGCCCCAGTTGCTCTCGGAGATCGACGGTGTCGAGGGTCTGGAGAACGTCATCGTGATCGGCGCCTCCAACCGCGAGGACATGATCGACCCGGCGATCCTGCGGCCGGGCCGCCTGGACGTCAAGATCAAGATCGAGCGGCCGGATGCCGAAGCGGCACAGGACATCTTCAGCAAGTACCTCACCGAGGAACTGCCGGTGCACGCCGACGACCTCGCCGAGTTCGGCGGCGATCGGGCGGCCTGCATCAAGGGGATGATCGAGAAGGTCGTCGAACGGATGTACGCCGAGATCGACGACAACCGCTTCCTCGAGGTGACCTACGCCAACGGCGACAAAGAGGTCATGTACTTCAAGGACTTCAACTCGGGCGCGATGATCCAGAACGTCGTGGACCGGGCCAAGAAGTACGCGATCAAGTCGGTGCTCGACACCGGGCAGAAGGGTCTGCGCATCCAGCACCTGCTCGATTCGATCGTCGACGAGTTCGCGGAGAACGAGGATCTGCCCAACACCACCAACCCGGATGACTGGGCGCGGATCTCGGGCAAGAAGGGTGAGCGGATCGTCTACATCCGCACGCTGGTCACCGGCAAGAGCAGCAGCGCGAACCGGGCGATCGACACCGAGTCGAATCTCGGCCAGTACCTGTAGGTCACGGCCGCGGCGGCCCGTCACTGTCCTCGGTGGCGGGCCGCTCGGCGTTCCCGCACCGGCGTCGCGGCGGTTCGCGGCCCCGCCGCCGAGCCGGTCCCGAGGCGCGTCACCTACTGTGAGGTCATGCAGCGGATCATCGGAACCGAGGTCGAATACGGAATCTCCTCACCGTCCGACCCGACCGCCAACCCGATCCTCACCTCGACGCAGGCGGTCCTCGCCTACGCCGCGGCGGCCGGTATCCAGCGGGCCAAGCGCACCCGGTGGGACTACGAGGTGGAGTCGCCGCTGCGCGACGCCCGCGGGTTCGATCTGAGCCGTTCGGCGGGTCCGCCGCCGGTGGTCGACGCCGACGAGGTCGGTGCGGCCAACATGATCCTCACCAACGGCGCCCGGCTCTACGTCGACCACGCCCACCCCGAGTACTCGGCGCCCGAGTGCACCGATCCGCTCGACGCGGTGATCTGGGACAAGGCCGGGGAGCGGGTGATGGAGGCCGCGGCGCGGCATGTCGCCAGTGTGCCGGGAGCGGCCAAACTGCAGCTCTACAAGAACAACGTCGACGGCAAGGGCGCCTCGTACGGTTCGCACGAGAACTACCTGATGAGCCGGCAGACCCCGTTCTCGGCCGTCATCGCCGGGCTCACGCCGTTCCTGGTGTCGCGCCAGGTGGTCACCGGCTCGGGCCGGGTGGGTATCGGCCCCTCGGGCGACGAACCCGGTTTCCAGCTGTCGCAGCGCGCCGACTACATCGAGGTCGAGGTCGGCCTGGAGACCACGCTCAAGCGCGGCATCATCAACACCCGCGACGAACCGCACGCCGACGCCGACAAGTACCGCCGGCTGCACGTGATCATCGGCGACGCCAACCTGGCCGAGACGTCGACCTACCTCAAACTGGGCGCCACCTCACTGGTCCTCGACCTGGTCGAGGAGGGGGTGGACCTGTCCGACCTGGCGCTGGCCCGGCCGGTGCACGCGGTGCACGTGATCAGCCGGGACCCGTCGCTGCGCGCGACGGTGGCGCTGGCCGACGGCCGGGAGCTGACCGGACTCGCGCTGCAGCGGATCTACCTCGACCGGGTCGCCAAGCTGGTCGATTCGCGCGATCCCGATCCGCGCGCCTCCCATGTCGTCGAGACCTGGGCCAACGTGCTCGACCTGCTCGAACGCGATCCGATGGAATGTGCCGACCTGCTGGACTGGCCCGCCAAACTGCGGCTGCTCGAGGGTTTCCGCCACCGGGAGAACCTCGGCTGGAATGCGCCCCGCCTGCACCTGGTCGACCTGCAGTACTCGGACGTGCGGCTGGACAAGGGGCTCTACAACAGGCTCGTCGCCCGGGGATCGATGCAGCGGCTGGTCACCGAACAGCAGGTGCTCGACGCCGTCGACAACCCGCCGACCGACACCCGCGCCTACTTCCGCGGTGAGTGCCTGCGCCGGTTCGGCGCCGACATCGCCGCGGCGAGTTGGGACTCGGTGATCTTCGACCTGGGTGGCGACTCACTGGTGCGGATACCGACACTCGAACCGCTGCGCGGCAGCAAGGCCCACGTCGGGGCGCTTCTCGACTCGGTGGACAGCGCGGTGCAGCTCGTCGAACAGCTCACCGCCACGTAGCCGGATTCCCGAGGCGGGTGTTCTGAGCCTGGCTATCCCAGGCAATCCGGGCGTCGACCGGTAGTGTGGAGGAACCGGTGGGTGTCTGTGAGCCCACCGATGACAAGTGCAGGAGGCGGCGATGGCGCAGGAGCAGACCAAGCGTGGCGGTGGCGGCGGCGAGGACGACGACCTCACCGGCGGCACGGGCGCCGGGCAGGAGCGTCGCGAGAAGCTCACCGAGGAGACCGACGACCTGCTGGACGAGATCGACGACGTCCTCGAGGAGAACGCCGAGGATTTCGTGCGCGCGTACGTCCAAAAGGGCGGACAGTGAGCTGGCCGCCCTTCGAGCAGCTGGCCTTCCCTGAACTCTTCCGCGATCCGTCCCGCCCTACGACCCGAGGGGTCCCTTCGGTTTCCATGGATCTGTCGTCCTTTTCCGACATGCTGCGCCGGCAGGCGCCCCATCTGTTGCCGTTCGGCGGCGACGTGTCCCTGACTCCCACCGATGCGGTGCCGCACGGCACCACGATCGTGGCGCTCAAGTTCCCCGGCGGTGTGGTGATGGCCGGTGACCGGCGCGCCACCCAGGGCCACATGATCGCCAGCCGCGACGTGCAGAAGGTGTACATCACCGACGACTACACGGCCACCGGCATCGCCGGGACCGCGGCCATCGCGGTGGAGTTCGCGCGGCTGTACGCCGTCGAACTCGAACACTACGAGAAGCTCGAAGGCGTCGCGCTGACGTTCGCGGGCAAGGTGAACCGGCTCGCCACGATGGTGCGGGGCAATCTCGGTGCGGCACTGCAGGGTTTCGTGGCGCTGCCGCTGCTCGCCGGGTTCGACCTGGACGACCCGGATCCGCAGTCCGCGGGCCGCATCGTGTCGTTCGACGCCGCGGGTGGGCACAACCTGGAGGAAGAGGGCTTCCAGTCGGTGGGCTCCGGCTCGATCTTCGCCAAGTCCTCGATGAAGAAGCTCTACTCCCAGGTGACCGACGCCGATTCGGCGCTGCGGGTGGCCATCGAGGCGCTCTATGACGCCGCCGACGACGACTCCGCCACCGGTGGACCGGATCTGGTGCGTGGCATCTTCCCGACGGCCGTGCTCATCACCGCCGACGGCGCCGAAGAGGTCAGCCAGGAGCGGATCGCCGGGCTGGCCCGCGACATCATCCAGAACCGTTCCCGCGCCGACACTTTCGGCCCTGACGCGCATGCGCCGCGAGGTACAGATTCGTGAGCTTCCCGTATTTCATCTCGCCCGAACAGGCGATGCGCGAGCGTTCCGAGCTCGCACGCAAGGGCATCAGCCGCGGCCGCAGCGTGGTGGCACTGGCCTACGCCGACGGTGTGCTGTTCGTGGCGGAGAACCCGTCGCGCTCCCTGCAGAAGGTCAGTGAACTCTACGACCGCGTGGGATTCGCCGCCGTCGGGCGGTTCAACGAGTTCAACAACCTGCGCAGCGGTGGCATCCGGTTCGCCGACACCCAGGGCTACGCCTACTCGCGACGGGATGTGACCGGACGCCAGCTGGCCAACGTGTACGCGCAGACGCTCGGCACGATCTTCACCGAACAGGCCAAACCGTACGAGGTGGAGCTGTGCGTGGCCGAGGTGGCCCACCACGGTGAGTCGAAAGCGCCTGAGCTGTACCGGATCACCTACGACGGGTCGATCGCCGACGAACCGCACTTCGTCGTGATGGGTGGAACCACCGAGCCGATCATCGCCAAGCTCAACGAGTCATACACCGAGAACGCCGAACTGGCCGACGCGGTGCGCATCGCGGTCGAGGCGCTCGAGGCGGCCGGTAACGGATCCGAACCCCGCACTTTGGGCCCGTCGACGCTGGAGGTGGCGATCCTGGACGCGAACCGGCCCCGCCGGGCGTTCCGCCGGATCACCGGATCGGCGCTGGAAGCGCTTCTGCCGCAGCGTCCGTCGGCCTCATCCGCCGACGGGGAGCCGGAGAAGCCCGCCGAGTAGCGGGCGCCTCAGCGCTGCCAGGCCGAGTACAGGATGGCGGTCAGTGCGGCGATCCGCGCCGACCGCACCACACCCACCAGCGGGCGCAGCGCATCGCTCGCGATCTGCACCTCCGACGAGCTCTGCAGGCCGATCGGCATCAGCCCGGAGCTCACCGTGATGATCGCGTCGACGTGGGCGGCGTTCTCGAGCACCCGCGCCGCCCGGTTCGGCGCGTGGTCGGGCAACCGGTGCCCGCGGCCCGACTCCAGCACCTGCTCGACCAGGCCCCTCGGATCGTCCACGTCGGCGCCGGCCATCCCGGCGCGCAGCGCGCCGAGCGCTTCGGCCGCCGCCCGCACCGCCGAACGCAGTTCGTATTCCGCTTCACCGAGGTCGATGTGCGGGGACGGCGGGGTCGTGGGCGCCGAATAGACCGTCCACGACAGCGCGGAGACCTCCGGGTCGAACGCGGGATCGTCGCTGCCGTCGTCGAACTCGAAGTCGGGCACCAAACCGACGGCGGTGGCCGGGACGTGCGGATCGGTCACGATGAGCGCTTCGCCGACCGCAATCGCATCGCGCTGGAACTGGGTGCCCGCAGGCAACCCCCGGACGTCCCCTGGCACCGGCAGCGCGACGGACACCGACGGCCCGGACGGTGTGGGACCGGCGGCGGTGCGCAGCGTCTGCAGCAGCGACACCGCGCCGGTGCCGTTGAGGTCGGGCCACGGCAGACCGGTCCGGCTCGCCGCCGCCGAATCGTAGGCGGTCACGAAATGCCTTGGCGCCCAAGCGGAGAGCGAGTCGAGCACGTCATCGGGCGCGGCGGCTCCCGCGAGCCACGAATTGGCCCACACCGCCAGCGTTGCACTGGGACACCACATGATGCCCGCAGTGTAGTTGTTCGCCGCTGCACAAGCCCGATACGCGTTAGGCTGGCCACATGCCCGTTTGGCTGATCTGGCTGATCCTCGCGATTGTGCTGGCAGGGGCAGAGGCGCTGACCGGCGACATGTTCCTGCTGATGCTGTCCGGCGGGGCGCTGGCGGCCACCGGGACCAGTTGGCTGTTCGACTGGCCGATCTGGGCCGACGGAGTGGTGTTCCTGCTGGTGTCGGTCCTGCTGCTGGGTGTGGTGCGGCCGGTGCTGCGCAGACGGTTCTACTCCGGCACCGGACTGCCCGAGCCGGCCAAGGCGCTGGAGGGCAAGAAAGCGGTGGTGCTCGACCGTGTCGCGCAGCACGCCGGGCAGGTCAAGCTCGACGGCGAGGTCTGGACGGCCCGCCCGCTGGACGACCACGATGTGTACGAACCGGGCGACCAGGTGACCGTCATGCGGATCGACGGCGCCACCGCGGTGGTCTGGAAGAACCCCTGAGCCGAAGGGAAGTCCGCCATGGATGGAGCCGTCGCCGGCCTGGTCCTGCTGCTGGTGCTCGTCGTCTTCGCCGTGATCGTGGTGGCCAAGTCGGTCGCCCTGATCCCGCAGGCCGAAGCCGCCGTCATCGAACGGCTCGGCCGCTACAGCCGCACCGTCAGCGGTCAGCTCACGCTGCTGATCCCGTTCATCGACAAGATCCGCGCCCGCGTCGACCTGCGTGAGCGGGTGGTGTCGTTCCCGCCGCAGCCGGTGATCACCGAGGACAACCTGACCGTCGCGATCGACACCGTCGTCTACTTCCAGGTGACCAACCCGCAGGCCGCGGTCTACCAGATCAGCAATTACATCGTCGGCGTCGAGCAGCTCACCACCACCACCCTGCGCAACCTGGTCGGCGGTATGACGCTGGAGCAGACGCTGACCTCGCGCGACCAGATCAACACCGCGCTGCGCGGCGTGCTCGACGAAGCCACGAACCGGTGGGGTCTGCGGGTGGCCCGCGTCGAGCTGCGGGCCATCGACCCGCCGCCGTCGATCCAGGACTCGATGGAAAAGCAGATGCGCGCCGACCGCGAGAAGCGCGCCATGATCCTGACCGCCGAGGGCAGCCGGGAGGCGGCCATCAAACAGGCCGAAGGCCAGAAGCAGGCGCAGATCCTCGCCGCCGAGGGCGCCAAACAGGCCGCGATCCTGGCCGCGGAGGCCGAACGGCAGTCGCGGATGCTGCGGGCGCAGGGTGAGCGGGCCGCCGCCTACCTGCAGGCCCAGGGTCAGGCGAAGGCGATCGAGAAGACGTTCGCGGCGATCAAGGCGGGCCGCCCGACCCCCGAACTGCTGGCCTACCAGTACCTGCAGACGCTGCCGCAGATGGCGCAGGGAGAGGCCAACAAGGTGTGGGTGGTGCCCAGTGATTTCGCCGGGGCGCTGCAGGGCTTCACGAAACTGCTCGGCGCCCCCGGCGAGGACGGCGTCGTGCGGTACACTCCGTCGCCGGACGAGGGCCGCCCGACGGTCGAGGACGACACCGACGAGGTCGCCGACTGGTTCTCCACCGAGACCGACCCCGCCATCGCGCAGGCGGTCGCCAAGGCCGAGGCCGAGGCCCGCACACCGGTCGACGGGCCGGGTCTGCTGTCCAGCCCGCAACCGCCCGGTGAGCTCAGCGCACCGCGCCAAGGGAACACCGACCAGTGAGCTCGCCGAGGAGCTTCGGCCGCTCATCCCGGTCAAGGCCACTGGCCGGCGCTGGCCCGGTTCACCACGTTCATGCTGACGGTCTATTTCGTGCTGGCCGCCGGATCCCACATCAGGGCGAGGGACTGGAGTCCGGGGCTGGTCGCCTCGTCGTCGCTGCTCGCGCTGTTCGGCGCGATGACGGTGAAGGGTCCCGCGCGCGTCACCCGGTGACGAAGTCCCGCAGCGCCTCGGCGGGGGTCCGGCCGTCGAGATCGATGCTTCGCCAGTCGTTCCCGTCGTCGCTGACGGCAACTGCGCCGCCCGTGACGGCGAGGTGGCGGCGCGGCGACCCGGCCCGGTGGCGGACGGCAAGGGTGAGTTCGGCGGAGGTGTCGACCGTCACCTCACCGGCGCGCAGCGCGAGGAATGCGCGACCGTCGACGATCGCCACCTCGACGTGGCGACCCGGTGCGGCGAAGTAGATCACGCTGCGCTGCGGTCCGACGGTGACCACGGTGACCGCCGGGTCGGCGGCGAGCACGGCACCGACCGCGCCGAAGTAGGCGGCCGTTTCCGCGTGCCCGGGCGCATCGCTCTCGCCGACACGCGCATCGTTCAGACGCCGACCCACCGCCAGAACGTCCTCGCGGCCGAAGTACCCGGTCGTGCCCAGCGCATCGTCGAGCATCGCCGGATCGCCGCCCGCGCCGGCGGCGAGGTGGCCCAGCTCGGCCAGCGCGATCTCGGTGTAGACCTCGGCAGCCATGGTCAGAAGAGCCTGTCGAAGAAGTCTTTGACCTTCTCCGCGGTGGTGTCCATCTTGTCCGAGATCATGTGGGCGACCCCGATCGGTCCTTCGTAGCGACGGCTCAGCATGTCGCGCTGAGCGGGCGTCAGATCGTCGGCGTCGCGGCCGAACATGTGGTGGGACCCCATGTCGCGTACCTCGTCGTAATCCTCGTTGCCGAGCGGGATCGTGGCTTCGATGAAGCCGCCCGCCACGCCCAGGGCGAGCCCGAGGGGATTGGTCGGCAGCTTCGCCAGGTCGGCCAGACCGAGGACCAGTGAGCCCACCCCGAGCCCACCCACGATGCGTCGTCCGCCGGTGTCCTCTCCCAGCAGGTCCGCCACATCGCCACCGGAACCCAGCACGCCGAGGCCCGTCATGACGTGGCCGATCGGACCGGGAAGCCTCCAGCCGCTGAGGGTCTCGAAGTATCCGACCACCGTGGACAGGAATTCGTTGGTGTCGAACAGATCCTCGGCCGAGAACGCATCCGAACTTCCCGCCGGCCCGCTCACGCAGACCGCCCCACTGGCCACTTCCTGCTCGAGCGCGTTGCGGCGCAGCGCCGCGGCGGCGTCGTCGAGTCCGGCCACCGCGGAAGAGAGGTGCTGCGAGCCCTCATAGCGCCACTGCTGGCTGAAGCGCTCGGCGTCCGGTCCGCGCCACCCCAGCGGCATCCCGATCTGCTGGCCCACCACTGTGCGCACCGACTCGAGCCGGCGGGCGGCCCGGCTGAGATCATCGGCGAGGGTGCGCAGTTCCCCGGCGTCCGCCCCGTGTATCGCCATGGCCAGCAATGTAGCCGCGGCCGGGCGGATCAGCGCCGGCTGAGGGCGGAGTTCGCACCTTCGGACGACACCGCGTTGACCCTGCGCCGGTGCACGCGGTTCTCGTACAGCAGCACCAGGACGCCGACGCTGGCGGTGGCGGCGGAGATCAGCACCAGCGCCGGGTCGACGCGGCCGGTGAGCGCGTCGCCCAGGATCACCACCGCCGCGGTGCCCGGCAGCAGCCCGATCACCGTCGCCAGCGAATAGGGGAGCAGCCGCACCGCCGACGCGCCCGCCGCGTAGTTCAGTACCGCGAACGGCACCGCCGGGATCAGTCGCAGCGCGATCACCGACGGCCAGCCGCGCCGGCGCAGCCGCATGTCGATCCGGTCGACCGCGGGATGGCTGACCAGGTTGCTGAGCTGCCAGCCCAGCGCGCGGATCGCCAGCACGGCCAGCAGCGCGCTGACGGTACTCGCGGCGACCGCGATCGTGATGCCGAGCAGCGGCCCGAACAGCAGGCCCGCGGTCAGGGTGAACGCCGTGCGCGGGAACGGAAACGTCGTCACCACGATGTGGGTGGCCAGGAAGACCAGCGGAAACCACGGCCCGACGGACGTGGCCCAGTCCCGCAGTGCCAGCGCGTCGGGGAGCGGCACCCACCACGCGACTGCGACGAGAATCACAATCGCCGCGGCGATGGCGAGCAAGCGCCGGCGGGGCACCTGCAGCGCCACGCCGGCCACGGTGGCGCGCGCGATCCGCAAGGTCCTGACGACGGCTTTCACGTCTGCCAAGCCTACGGCCCGTGACCGGTCGGCGCGGGCCGGGACATCGGCTGCCCGGCGGGTGGCGCCGTGATCGCCATCATTTAGCCTGATGGACGGATACGTCAGTCACACGCTGCGACAACAGGAGATGCCGGTGTCTGTGCACGGGGCCAGTGCTGTCGAGTCCGGTCTGGAGCAGTGGCGCTCCGCGGTGGCCGGGGTGCTGGCGAAAAGCACCCGCAAAGACCCCGCAGAGTTGCCCGCCGAACCCGACCGGCTGCTCGATTCACCCACGTATGAGGGTTTCCCGATCCGCCCCCTCTACACCAGCCTCGACGCGCTGCCCGAACCTCCGCTACCCGGACAGTGGCCGTACGTGCGCGGCGGCGACGCCCTGCGGGACGTCAAGTCCGGATGGAAGGTCGCCGAGGCGTACCCGGCCGCGGGCGGCTCCGCCGAGGAGGCCAACGGCGCGGTGCTGCTCGGTCTGACCGAAGGTGTCAGCGCGCTGGTGCTGCGCATCGGCGCCGACGGGGTGGCCGCCGCCGACCTGCCCCGGCTGCTGGACTCGGTGTTCCTCGACCTCGTCCCGGTCCAACTCGACGCAGGCGCGGACTACGCGGCCGCCGCGGATGCGGTGCTGGCGCTGGCGGCCGACCTCGATGACGAACAGCGGCAACGGCTTTCGCTCGACCTCGGCGCGGACCCGTTGACCGCCCCGTTCAGCGACCGCTCGGCACCCGAGATCGCCGACGTCGTCTCCGCCGCGGCGAAGGTCACCGGCTACGGCGGCCACGTGCGGGCCGTCACCGTCGACGGGCCGGCCCTGCACAACCGCGGGGCGAGCGCCTCCTGGGAGCTGGCGGGCGCCGTCGCCGCGGGGGTGTCCTACCTGCGGCTGCTCGAGCAGGGCGGTCTGGCGATCGCCGATGCGGTCCGCCAGATCAGCTTCCGCCTCGCCGCCGACGACGACCAGTTCATGACCATCGCCAAGCTGCGCGCCGCCCGGCTGCTGTGGGCCCGGGTCTGCGAGGTCGTCGGCGCCGCCGACGCGGGTGCGGCGACCATCCACGCGGTCACGTCGCTGCCGATGATGGCCCAGCGCGATCCGTGGGTGAACATGCTGCGCACCACGCTCGCGGCGTTCTCGGCCGGGGTCGGCGGTGCGGACACCGTGCTGGTCCATCCGTTCGACGTCGCGATCCCGGACGGCTACCCCGGCACCGCACGCGGATTCGCCCGCCGCATCGCCCGCAACACGCAGCTGCTGCTGCTCGAGGAGTCGCACATCGGCCGGGTGCTCGATCCCGCCGGCGGTTCGTGGTTCGTCGAGGACCTGACCGGTCAGCTGGCCGAGCAGGCCTGGAAACACTTCCAGGACATCGAATCCCGCGGCGGCTTCGTGGCGGCGCACGACTTCCTCGTCGAGCGGATCGCCGACGTCGCCGCCAGGCGCGCCGACGACATCGCGCACCGGCGCACGTCGTTGACCGGGGTGAACGAATACCCCGACCTCGACGAACCGCCGCTGCCCGCCGGTGAGGCCTTCACGGCCGTCGCCCGCTACGCGGCCGGGTTCGAAGCGCTGCGCGACCGCTCCGACGCCTACCTCGCCGAGCACGGCGCCCGCCCGCGGGTTCTGCTGCTGCCGCTGGGCCCGCTGGCCGAACACAACATCCGCACGACGTTCGCCGCGAACCTACTGGCCTCGGGCGGGATCGAGGCCGTCAACCCGGGCCCGATCGCCGCGCCCGACGTGGCAGGGGCGGTGTCGGCCGCGGGCAGCCCCTCGGTCGCCGTCGTCTGCGGCACCGACGCCCGCTACGCCACCGACGCCGCGGGCGTGGTGGCCGCGGCGCGCGAGGCCGGAGTCACCCGGGTCTACCTCGCCGGCCCGCAGAAGGCGGTCGCCGACGCCGAACCCGAACCCGACGACTACCTGACCGCCAAGATCGACGCGGTCGGCGCCCTGTCCGACCTGCTGACCCGATTGGGGGCATGAGCATGACCGCCACACCGGAGAAGGCCGCCGTCATCGGTAGTTTCGCCGACGTGCCGCTGCGCGGTGACGGTGCCGGGGACGCGGCGACCGACACGGCCGTCGAACAGTTCGTCGCCGACGCGGCCGCCGCGCACGGGTACACCCCGGACCAGCTGACGTGGGTCACCCCCGAGGGCATCGACGTCAAACCGGTCTACGTCGCGGCCGACCGCGATGCCGCCGCCGCGGCCGGCTACCCCCTCGACACGTTCCCGGGCGCGCCGCCGTTCCTGCGGGGCCCGTACCCGACGATGTACGTCAACCAGCCGTGGACCATCCGTCAGTACGCCGGGTTCTCCACCGCCGCCGAATCCAACGCGTTCTACCGCCGCAATCTGGCCGCCGGCCAGAAGGGTCTGTCGGTGGCGTTCGACCTCGCCACGCACCGCGGCTACGACTCGGACCACCCCCGCGTGCAGGGTGACGTCGGCATGGCCGGCGTGGCGATCGACTCGATCCTGGACATGCGCCAGCTGTTCGACGGGATCGACCTGTCGACGGTGTCGGTGTCGATGACGATGAACGGCGCGGTGCTGCCGATCCTTGCGCTCTACGTCGTGGCCGCCGAGGAGCAGGGCGTGCCGCCGGAGAAGCTGGCCGGCACCATCCAGAACGACATCCTCAAAGAGTTCATGGTCCGCAACACCTACATCTATCCGCCCAAGGAGTCGATGCGGATCATCTCCGACATCTTCGGCTACACCAGCGCGAAGATGCCGAAGTTCAACTCGATATCCATCTCCGGGTATCACATCCAGGAAGCCGGTGCGACGGCCGATCTGGAGCTCGCCTACACGCTGGCCGACGGCGTCGAGTACATCAAGGCCGGCCTGGACGCCGGTCTGTCGATCGACAAGTTCGCGCCCCGCCTGTCGTTCTTCTGGGGCATCGGCATGAACTTCTTCATGGAGGTCGCCAAGCTGCGGGCCGGGCGGCTGCTGTGGAGCGAGCTGGTCGCCGAATTCGGACCGAAGAACGAGAAGTCACTGTCGCTGCGGACGCATTCGCAGACCTCGGGCTGGTCGCTGACCGCGCAGGACGTCTTCAACAACGTCGCCCGCACCTGCATCGAGGCGATGGCCGCCACCCAGGGCCACACCCAGTCGCTGCACACCAACGCCCTCGACGAGGCGCTGGCCCTGCCGACGGACTTCTCGGCCCGCATCGCGCGCAACACCCAACTGGTGCTGCAGCAGGAGTCTGGCACCACCCGGCCGATCGACCCGTGGGGCGGTTCCTACTACGTGGAGTGGTTGACCCACCAGCTGGCCACCGCCGCGCGCATGCACATCGGCGAGGTCGTGGCGCACGGCGGGATGGCCCAGGCGATCAGCGACGGCATCCCGAAGCTGCGCATCGAGGAGGCCGCCGCCCGCACCCAGGCGCGCATCGACTCCGGCGCCCAGACCGTGATCGGCGTCAACAAGTACCAGGTGCCCGAGGACCACGAGATCGAGGTGCTCAAGGTCGACAACAGCCGGGTGCGCGCCGAACAGCTGGCCAAGCTGCAGCAGCTGCGCAGTGAGCGGGACGAGGCCGCCACCCGCGCGGCGCTCGACGAGCTGACCCGTGCGGCCGGGGCCCACGGGCCGGCCGGCGAGGACGGGTTGGGCAACAATCTGCTGGCGCTGGCGATCAACGCCGCACGCGCCAAGGCGACCGTGGGGGAGATCTCCGACGCGCTGGAGAAGGTCTACGGCCGCCACGTCGCCGAGATCCGCACGATCTCCGGTGTGTACCGCGACGAGGCCGGGACGGGTGACAACATCTCGCGTATGAGCACGGCGACCGAACTCGTGGAGAAGTTCGCCGAGGCCGACGGCCGGCGGCCCCGCATCCTGGTCGCCAAGATGGGCCAGGACGGCCACGACCGCGGTCAGAAGGTCATCGCGACGGCGTTCGCCGACATCGGCTTCGACGTGGACGTGGGTTCGTTGTTCTCCACGCCCGACGAGGTGGCGCAGCAGGCCGCCGACAACGACGTCCACGTCGTCGGGGTGTCGTCGCTGGCCGCCGGTCACCTCACGCTGGTGCCCGCGCTGCGTGACGCGCTGGCCGCGGTGGGCAGACCCGACATCATGGTCGTGGTCGGCGGGGTGATACCGCCCGGGGACTTCGACGAGCTCTACGCCGCCGGTGCCGCCGCGATCTTCCCGCCGGGCACCGTGATCGCCGACGCCGCGACCGGGCTGCTGCACAAGCTGGCCGAGCGGCTCGGCTATGACCTGAACGCCTGACGTGCCCGTCCCGACCGTCGCCGAGCTGGCCACCGCCATCCGCGGCGGCGACCGGTCCGCGCTGGCGAAGGCCATCACGCTGGTCGAATCGACCCGCGCCGACCACCGCGAGCGGGCCCAGGAGCTGCTGCTGGAGCTGACCCCCGAGGCGGGCAGCGCCCTCCACGTCGGCATCACCGGCGTGCCGGGCGTCGGGAAGTCCACGACGATCGAGGCGCTCGGGATGTACCTCATCGAACAGGGACACCGGGTGGCGGTACTGGCGGTGGATCCGTCGTCGACCCGCACGGGCGGGTCGATCCTGGGGGACAAGACCCGGATGGCCAAGCTCGCCGTGCACCCGGACGCCTACATCCGCCCGTCGCCCACCTCGGGCACTCTCGGCGGGGTCGCCAAGGCCACTCGCGAGACGATCGTGCTGCTCGAGGCGGCCGGCTACGACGTGATCCTGGTCGAGACGGTGGGGGTGGGGCAGTCCGAGGTCACGGTCGCCAACATGGTCGACACGTTCGTCTTCCTCACTCTGGCCCGCACCGGTGATCAGCTGCAGGGCATCAAGAAGGGTGTCCTCGAACTCGCCGACGTGGTGGTGGTGAACAAGGCCGACGGTGAGCACGCGATCGAGGCCAAGGCCGCGGCACGCGAGCTGAGCGCGGCGCTGCGGCTGATCTATCCGCGCGAGACGCTGTGGCGCCCACCGGTGTTGACGATGAGCGCGCTGGAGGGCAGCGGCCTGCAGGAGCTGTGGGACACCGTGCTCAAGCACCGCGATGTGCTGCGCGAGGCCGGCGAGTTCGAGGCCCGCAGGCGCGCGCAGCAGGTCGAATGGACATGGTCGATGGTGCGCGACGCCGTCCTCGACCGGGTGCTGTCGCATCCCGAGGTGCGCAGGATCCGTCCCGAGGTGGAGCGTCGGGTCCGCGACGGCGAGCTCACCCCGGCGCTGGCCGCCAGGCAAATCCTCGACGCCGCCCAGTGACACATTGCTGAGCTGGTCTTTAACGACTCAATAACGCTCTGTTTCCGGGGCCTGTCGCGGGGTTAAATTCATAGCTGTGACCAACATCTCAGCGCGGGCTCGCAACGCGGCGCTCCCGCACGGCGTGCAGGGCGCCGCGGATGCGAACTTCGCGCGCACGCTGCAGGGCTTCTCGCAGCTGTTCCCCGGCCGCCGCTTCGGTGGTGGTGCGCTCTGCATCTACCTGCACGGTGAGCCGGTGGTCGACGTCTGGACGGGGTACTCGGACCGGCGCGGCACGCAGTACTGGACCGCCGACACCGGTGCGATGGTGTTCTCTGCGACCAAGGGGATGGCCTCGACGGTCATCCACCGGCTCGTCGACCGCGGTCTGCTGACCTACGACGCCCCCGTCGCGCAGTACTGGCCGGAGTTCGGCGCGAACGGCAAGGAGAAGATCACCGTCCGCGACCTGATGCGGCACCGCGCCGGGTTGTCACAGCTCAACGGCGTCCGCAAGGAGGACCTGTTCGACCATCTGGGGATGGAGAAGCGCCTGGCGGCGGCGCCGGTGAACCGGCTGCTGCACGGCCATCCGGCCTACCACGCGCTGACGTACGGCTGGCTGGTGGCCGGGTTGGCACGGGCGGTGACGGGGCAGGGGATGGGTGACCTCATCCGCACCGAACTGGCCGAACCGCTCAACACCGACGGGTTGCATCTGGGGCGGCCGCCGGCGCATGCCGCGACGCGGCCGGCCCAGATCCTGGCCCCGCAGGGCACGCTGGCCAATCCGGTGTTCAACTTCGTCGCGCCCAAGGTCGCCGCCCTGCAGTTCTCCGGCATGTTCGGTTCCATGTACTTCCCGGGGATGAAGGCGGTCGTCCAGGGCGACATCCCGTTCCTCGACGCGGAGATCCCGTCCGCCAACGGAGTCGCCACCGCACGCGGCCTCGCCCGCATGTACGGCGCGATCGCCAACGGCGGGACCATCGAGGGACAGCAGTTCCTCTCGCCACGGGTGGCGGCGGACCTGACCGGCCGGCCGAATCTGCGGCCCGACCGCAATTTGGTGATCCCGCTGGCGTTCCACCTGGGGTATCACAGCCTGCCGTTCGGGGTGATGCGCGGTTTCGGGCACGTCGGACTGGGCGGATCCGTGGGCTGGGCCGATCCGTCCACGGGTCTGGCGCTCGGCTTCGTGCACAACCGGCTGCTCACCCCGATGCTCCTCGACATGGGGTCGTTCGCCGGGCTGAACGTCTTGATCCGGCGTGACGTGGCCCGTGCCCGCAGGCGCGGATACCAGGTGGTGCCCGATCTCGGCGCCCCCTTCGCGGTACCCAAGCCGGTTGCCGGGTAGGGTCGCCGACCCCCTCTCAGAGACGGTCTCGACCACTTTTCAGGGGTTTTTCACCACCTGCTGTGACAACGTCTGTTGTCCCTGGAAATGCTTGTCCACCAGGTAATTTCACCTTTGCCAGCACTGATGGTGCATGCCTGTGACACTGCTGTGCTCCCTCGCTGGGGGCTTTGCTGGTGGGCGGTGGTGCGCCAACATCGTTATGGGGTCTTCTGTTGCCGTGTCACAGAGGTCCTCGCTTTCGCACATATCAGCACATCGGGGCCGGCGCTCGGCGGGCCGGTGGGCGCCGGCGATGTTGAGCATGCAAAAAACGCTGTGCGCTGCCGAAACAAGATCGTCATTTCGATCCGAGTCGTGTGTCGGGCGACGGAACTGGCGCCAAGAGTGGGTTCACAGCAATTCCAGATAAGCACCTAACAAGTTTGCTGGATTCTTGCGTAGCGAAAAAGCTGAGAGGAACCCAAGAAAGCGCCAAGATTGACATTAGAGTCAAAAAACGAAATAACTGCAGGTCAAAGGGCTGCGAGGTGATGAAACTGCGATCTTGTCCTTGCTCGTGTAACGTTTTGGCCGCGGACATTGATCTAGCAACAGCCGAGACTGATTTGCTCGGTACTTGCACCGGAGTCGGTGTGAGCGGTTACGCTCCGACTCGGCGCAAGCGAAGGCCGAAGAGATACAGAGGGGAGCGGACGGAGCACGCCGGAAAAGTGCTGAATTTCGGAAACTATCGATTTTCTATCCGTCTCGAATCCGTATCACGTTCCAGAAGAGGTTTGCACACGTGGTCGACGCACCGGTCACTCCCATCGCTGTCATCGGAATGGCCTGCCGGCTGCCCGGTGGGATCGATTCTCCCGAGCGGTTGTGGGAGGCACTGCTCCGCGGCGACGATTTCGTCACCGAGGTGCCGCTGGAGCGGTGGGACGCCGAAGAGTACTACGACCCGGAACCCGGCGTTCCCGGTCGGTCGGTGTCCAAGTGGGGCGCCTTCCTCGACGACGTCGCGGGCTTCGACGCGGAGTTCTTCGGCATCAGCGAACGCGAAGCCACGGCCATCGACCCCCAGCACCGGCTGCTGCTCGAGACCGCCTGGGAAGCCGTCGAGCACGCGGGTATCGATCCCGCCGCCCTCAACAGCTCGCTGACCGGTGTCTTCATCGGCATGACGCACGGCGACTACCAGCTGCTGGCCGCCGACGCCCACGCCATCGAGGGTCCCTACGGGTTCACCGGCAACAACTACAGCCTCGCCTCCGGCCGCATCGCCTACGCGATGGGTCTGCACGGCCCGGCCTACACCGTGGACTCGGCCTGCTCGTCGAGCCTGCTGGCGGTCCACATGGCCTGCCGCAGCCTGCACGACGGTGAGAGCGACATGGCGCTCGCCGGCGGCGTCTCGATCATGCTGGAACCGCGCAAGATGTCCTCCGGTTCCGCGCAGGGCATGCTCTCGCCCACCGGCCACTGCCACGCCTTCGACGTCGACGCCGACGGCTTCGTCTCCGGAGAGGCGTCGGTGGTCCTCATGTTCAAGCGGCTGGCGGACGCCCAGCGCGACGGTGACCGCATCCTGGCCGTCGTCAAGGGCACCGCGGCCAACCAGGACGGTCACACCGTCAACATCGCCACCCCGTCGCGCGACGCCCAGGTCTCGGTCTACCGGGCGGCGCTCACCGCCGCCGGGATGGATCCCGCGACGGTCGGCATGGTCGAGGCACACGGCACCGGCACCCCGGTCGGCGACCCGATCGAGTACGCCGGCCTCGCGGAGGTCTACGGCACCGACGCCCCCTGCGCGCTCGGCTCGGTCAAGACGAACTTCGGCCACGGGCAGTCGGCCTCCGGTGCCGTCGGCCTGATGAAGGCGATCCTGTCGCTGCAGCATGCGACCGTGCCGCAGAACCTGCACTTCACGCGCATGCCGGACGAGATGGCGCGCATCGACACCAACCTGTTCGTGCCGCAGGAGATCACCCCGTGGCCGCGCGGCGGCGAAGGGCCCCGGCGCGCCGCGGTCTCCTCCTACGGGCTGTCGGGCACCAATGTGCACGCGGTCCTCGAGCAGGCCCCCGAGCCGGTCTCGACCCCGGTCGTCGAGCCGACCGCCAAAGCGCTGATCTTCCCGCTGTCGGCCACCTCGGCCGAGGAGCTGCGGCGGACCGCCGCCCGCCTGGCCGACTGGGTGGACGACCACTCCGACGGCGACCTGCGCGATCTGGCCTACACGCTGGCGCGCCGGCGCGGGCACCGCCCGGTCCGCACGTGCGTGGTCGCCACCAGCCGCGAGGAGCTGATCAAGGGTCTGCGCGAGATCGCCTCCGGCGAGACCCCTTACGAACCCGCGGTCGCCAAGGGTGAGCACGGTCCGGTGTGGGTGTTCTCCGGGCAGGGTTCGCAGTGGGCCGGGATGGGCAAGGGCCTGCTGGCCACCGAACCGGTGTTCGCCGCCGCCGTCGCCGAACTCGAGCCTTTGATCGCCCGCGAGTCCGGCTTCTCGGTCACCGAGGCGATGTCGGCACCCGAGAAGGTCACCGGAATCGACCGGGTGCAGCCGACGGTGTTCGCGGTGCAGGTCGCACTCGCGGCCACGATGAAGTCCTACGGGGTGACCCCCGGTGCGGTGATCGGCCACTCGATGGGGGAGTCGGCGGCCGCAGTCGTGGCCGGCGGTCTGTCGCTGGAGGACGGCGCGAAGGTCATCTGCCGTCGGTCCAGGCTGATGGCGCGCATCGCCGGTTCCGGTGCGATGGCCTCGGTCGAACTGCCCGCCCAGCAGGTGCTGTCCGAGCTGGCCGCCCGGGGCGTCAGCGACGTCGTGCTCTCGGTGGTCGCCTCGCCGCAGTCCACGGTCGTCGGTGGCGCGAAGGAGGCGATCCGCGAACTCGTCGCCGAATGGGACAGCCGCGGGGTGATGGCCCGTGAGGTCGCCGTCGACGTGGCATCCCATTCGCCGCAGGTCGATCCGATCCTCGACGAGCTCACCGAGGTGCTCGAGGACATCGAGCCGATGGAGCCGCAGCTCCCGTACTACTCGGCCACGCTCTACGATCCGCGCGACCCGGCCGAGTTCGACGCGTACTACTGGGTCGACAACCTGCGCCACGCCGTGCGGTTCTCCGCGGCCGTGCAGGCGGCCCTCGAGGACGGGTTCCGGGTCTTCGGCGAACTCGCCCCGCACCCGCTGCTCACCCACGCCGTCGACCAGACCGGCCGCAGCCTGGACATGAGCCTGGCCGCGCTCGCCGCGATGCGCCGGGAGCAGGAGCTGCCCGACGGGCTGCTCGGCTTCGTGGCCGACGTCCACAATTCCGGTGGCGCCGTTGACTTTTCGGTGATCTACCCGGACGGGCGCCTCGTCGACGCCCCGTTGCCGACATGGACCCACACCCACCTGATGCTGACCCGCGACGGCCAGGAGCAGGCGCAGGGCGGTTCGACGGTGGCGGTGCACCCGCTGCTCGGCGCCCACGTGCGGCTGCCCGAGGAGCCCGAGCGTCACGTGTGGCAGGTCGACCTCGGCACCGCGACCCAGCCCTGGCTGGGCGACCACCAGGTGCACAATGTGGCGGCGCTGCCCGGCGCCGCGTACTGCGAGATGGCGCTGGCCGCCTCGCGGGCCGTGTTCGGCGAGACGGCCGAGGTCCGTGACATCACGTTCGAGCAGATGCTGCTGCTCGAGGAGCAGACCCCGGTCTCGTCGGTGGCCACCGTGAAGCGGCCCGGCGTTGGCGAGTTCGTGGTCGAGACCTACGACGAGGGCGCCGAGGTGCGCCGGGCCACCGCCGTGCTGCACGGCGAACCGGCGACCGACGCCCCGGCGGCCTACGACATCCAGGATCTGCTCACCGCCCACCCCGAGCGGCGCGAGGGCGCCGATCTGCACGGGTGGTTCGCCGAGCGCGGCATCTCCTACGGGCAGGCGTTCTCCGGTCTTGTCGCCGCCCACACGCGCGACGACGGCGGTGACACCGTGCTCGCCGAGGTGGCGCTGCCGGGTTCGATCCGCTCCCAGCAGGGCGCCTACGGTATCCACCCCGCCCTGCTCGACGCCTGCTTCCAGGCCGTGGGGGCGCACGCCGCCCTGCAGGCCGACGTGGCCGGCACGCTGATGCTGCCACTCGGTGTGCGCCGGCTCAGTGCCCACGCGTCCACCCGCAACGCCCACTACTGCTACGTCACGGTCACCAACGTGAGCGCGGCCGCGGTGGAGGCGAACATCGAGGTCCTCGACGAGGACGGGGCCGTCCTGCTGACCGTGGAGGGGCTGCGTCTCGGCAGCGGCGCCACCGCCGGCGGGCATCGTGAACGGCTGCTCAACGAACGGCTGTTGACCATCGACTGGCGCCGGCAGGACCGGCCGGAGGCCGCACACGTCGACGCCGGACGGTGGCTGCTGATCGCCACCTCCGACGCCGCGCAGGCCGAGGCCGCCCGTATGGCCGACGCGCTGACCGCCGCCGACGCCCAGGTGACGACGACGGTGTGGCCGGCGGACGCCCCGGACAGCGTCGCCGACGAGGTGCGCAGCCGGCTCACGGCCGACCACCACAGCGGTGTGGTCGTGGTGACCGCCGCGGGTGGATCCGCCGAGCAGGCACCCACCCGTGGCGCCGACCAGGTGCGCCATCTGGTCCGTATCGCGCGGGAGCTGCCCGAGATCCCGGGCGAGCCGCCGCGGCTGTTCGTGCTGACCCGCAACGCGCAGACGGTGCTGGACGGCGACGTCGCCAACCTGGAGCACGCCGGCCTGCGGGGTCTGATGCGCGTGCTGGTGATGGAGCACCCGAGCCTGCGGCCGACGCAGGTCGACCTCGACGACGCCACCGCGCCCGAATACGTCGCAGCACAGCTGCTGTCGGAGTCCGAGGAAGACGAAACCGCCTGGCGCGGTGGCGAGTTCCACGTGGCTCGGCTGGCCCTTAGCCCGCTGCGTCCCGAGGAGCGCCGCACCGCCGTCGTCGATCACGAGACCGGCGGCATGCGGTTGCAGATCCGTACCCCCGGCGACCTCGAGTCGTTGGAGCTGGCCGCGTTCGACCGCGTTCCCCCGGGGCCGGGCGAAATCGAGGTCGCGGTGACCGCGTCGAACCTGAACTTCGCCGACGTGCTCGTCGCCTACGGCCGCTACCCGAGCTTCGAGGGCCGGCTGCCCAAGCTGGGCGCCGACTTCGCCGGTGTGGTCACCGGTGTCGGGCCGGGTGTCACCGAACATCAGGTCGGGGACCGGGTCGCGGGCATCTCGGCCAACGGGGCCTGGGCCACGTTCGTCACCTGTGACGCCAACCTCGCCGTCACGCTGCCCGCGGGTGTTCCCGAGGACCGGGCGGCCGCGGTGCCCAGCGCCCACGCCACCGCGTGGTACTCGCTGCACGACCTGGCCCGCATCGGCGCCCGCGACAAGGTGCTGATCCACTCCGCGACCGGCGGTGTCGGACAGGCCGCCGTCGCGATCGCCAAGGCCGCCGGCGCCGAGATCTACGCCACCGCGGGTACCCCGGAGAAGCGGAAAATGTTGCGCGACTGGGGAATCCAGTACGTCTACGATTCGCGCAGCACCGACTTCGCCGACGAGATCCGGCGCGACACCGACGGCTACGGCGTCGACATCGTGCTGAACTCGCTGCCGGGTGCCGCACAGCGCGCCGGTCTGGAACTGTTGTCCTTCGGTGGCCGCTTCGTCGAGATCGGCAAGCGCGACATCTACGGCGACACCAAGATGGGTCTGTTCCCGTTCCGCCGCAACCTGGCGTTCTACGCCGTGGATCTCGCCCTGCTGACGCTGACGAATCCGGGCATCCTGCGCCGCCTGCTGGAGACGGTCTACCAGCAGATCGCCGACGGGGTGCTGCCGCTGCCGGAGACCACGCACTACCCGCTGGCCGAGGGTGCGACGGCGATCCGGGTGATGGGCGCGGCCGGGCACACCGGCAAGCTCGTCCTCGACGTGCCGCACACCGGGCAGAGCACCGCGGTGGTGCCGCCGGTGAACGCCTCGGTCTTCCGCGGCGACGGTGCCTACATCGTCACCGGCGGTATGGGCGGGCTCGGGCTGTTCCTGGCCGAGAAGATGGCTGCGGCCGGTTGCGGCCGGATCGTGCTGAACGGCCGCTCCGCGCCGAATGCGGAGGCCGCCAAGGTGATCGACCGCATCCGGGCGGCCGGCACCGAGGTCGAGGTGGCGCTCGGCGACATCGCCGATCCCGCCACCGCCGAACGCGCCGTGGCCGCGGCGACCGCCACGGGCCTGCCGGTCCGGGGAGTGCTGCACGCGGCGGCGGTCGTCGAGGACGCGACGCTGCCGAACATCACCGACGAGCTGATCGACCGCGACTGGGCGCCGAAGGTCCACGGTGCGTGGAACCTGCACACCGCGACCGACGGTCAGCCGTTGGACTGGTTCTGCTCGTTCTCGTCGGCCGCGGCCATGGTCGGTTCGCCGGGCCAGGGCGCCTACGCCGCCGCCAACAGCTGGCTCGACGCGTTCACGCACTGGCGGCGGGCGCAGGGGTTGCCTGCCGGCGCGATCGCCTGGGGTGCCTGGGCGGAGATCGGCAAGGGCCAGGGAATGGCCGAGGACACCGCGATGGCGATCCTGCCGGACGACGGTGCCGACGCCTTCGACGCGCTGCTGCGGCACGACCGCGGCTACAGCGGCTACGCCCCGGTCGCCGGTGCGCCGTGGCTGACCGCCTTCGCCCAGACCAGCAAGTTCGCCGAGGCGTTCGCGTCGCTGGGGCAGAGCAACGCGGGCACGAGCGCTTTCCTGACCGAGCTGTACGACCTGCCGCGGGAGGAGTGGCCGGGCCGGTTGCGCAAGCTGGTGGCCGATCAGATCGGTCTCATCCTGCGCAGGTCGGTCGACGCCGACCGCCCGCTGTCCGAGTACGGCCTGGACTCGCTGGGCACGCTGGAGGTGCGCACCCGCATCGAGAACGAGACGGGTATCCGCATCGGCTCCACCGACATCACCACGGTGCGGGCGCTGGCACAGCGTCTGGCCGACACGCTCGCCGGTGATGCGGCGACATCGAGTCCGTCGTGATGACGGCTGCCAAGGCGTCGACGAAGTCGCCCGGGAACACCAACGAAGCACGGGAGGTCTGATGGTTGCCATCAAAGCGATCCACGACTGGATCGGCGCCCCGGGTACGCTCGTCTCCTGGGATCCGTCGGCGACGTCGCTGGCGAAGATGGCTGACGCGCCGGTCAGCGCGGTGCCGGTGAGTTACCAACAGGAACAGCACATCCGGGGTTACCGCAAGCACCTGTCACAGGGCACCGACATGGCCCGGCTGAACATCCCGGCGTGGGACATGCCCGGCCAGTGCGACATCCGGGCGATGACCCACGTCATCAACGCCTACATCCGCAGGCACGACACGTACCACAGCCGGTTCGAGATCACCGAGTCCGACGAGGTCGTCCGGCGCACGATCGCCAACCCGCGTGACATCAAGTTCGTGCCGACCAAGCACGGGGAGGTGACAGCGGAGCAGTGGCGCCGCCACGTGCTGTCTACGCCGGATCCGCTGCAGTGGAACTGCTTCAACTTCGGGATCATCCAGCGTGAGGACCACTTCACGTTCTACATCAGCGTCGACCACGTCCACACCGACGCGATGTTCATGGGTCTGGTGCTCGTCGAGATCCACATGATGTACGCGACCCTCGTCGGCGGCGGGGCACCGCTGAAGCTGCCCGACGCCGGCAGCTACGACGACTACTGCCTCCGTCAGCGCGAGTACACCGACTCGCTGACGCTGGAATCCCCCGAGGTGCAGGACTGGGTGCGCTTCGCCCACAACAACGGTGGCACGCTGCCGCACTTCCCGCTGCCGCTCGGCGACCCGTCGGAGCCCTGCTCCGGCGAACTGCTCACCGTGCGACTGCTCGACCGGCAGCAGGGCGAACGGTTCGAAGCGGCGTGCAACGCCGCCGACGCGCGGTTCATCGGCGGCGTCTTCGCCTGCGCGGCGCTGACCGACCACGAGTTCACCGGCAACACCGACTATTTCGTCATCACCCCAACCACGACGCGGCGCACGCCCGCCGAGTTCATGACCACGGGGTGGTTCACCGGGCTGGTGCCGGTCACGGTGTCGGTCGATCGCGGCAGCTTCGGAGACACCGCGCGCTCGGCGCAGAAGTCGTTCGACTCGGGTCTGGATCTCGCGCACGTGCCGTTCGAGCGGGTGCTGGAACTCGCCGGTCCGGTGGGTGTGCGCCCGCCGGGCCCCGGTGTGCCGATGGTGTCCTACCTCGACGCGGGTCTGCCGCCGTTGTCTCCCAGTGTCATCGCGCAGTGGGAGGGGATGAACGGCAAGGTCTACAGCGACGCGCGCGCCGCCTTCCAGGTCGGCATGTGGGTGAACCGCACCGAGCGGGAGACGACGGTGACCGTGGCGTTCCCCGACAACCCCACCGCCAGGGAGTCGATCAACCGCTACCTGCAGGTGATGATCTCGTGGTACCTGCGCGTCGCGGACGGCGGCGCCGGCGGCCCGCTGTCGGGTCGGCACGCCACGGCGGTGCGGCACCGCGACGAATTGGTTCCCGTAGTCGGAGGTTGATGTTGTCGACGCAGACGAGGCCGGCCCGGACACTGCGGCCTTTCCGCGATCTCGTGACCAGAATCGAAGAGCGACCCGACGAGCGGCTGTCGTACCTGGACCAGGCGCTGTTCCTCGGCCTGCGCGCGACCGGGCAGGCCGCCGTCATGCAGTGCGTCTGGATCTACGATCGCGCCGTCGACTTCGACGGCCTGCGGCGGTTCCACCTCAACTTCGGATACGGATTGGCGGGCAGGCGGATCGAACCCTCGCCGCTGCCGTTCGGCAGGCATCGCTGGGTGTCGTCGCTGGGGCCGCCGTCGCGCATCGACGTCGAGGAGACCCCGCGTCCCCGGTCAGAACTCAGCGACTGGATCGACGAGCGCGCGCAGTTGCCGGTGGATCCGGAATGGGGACCGGCCTGGCATCTGGGTGTGCTGCCGATGACCGACGGCTCCACCGCGGTCAGCCTGGTCGGTTCGCACTGCATCGGCGACGGGGGCGGGGCCCTGTTGACGGTGTTCAACGCCGTCACCGGAAACACCCCCGACTTCGGATATCCGATGCCCGGTGCGCGCACCAGGCTTCGCGGTATCGCCGCCGATGCGCGCCAGACGCTGCGCGACGCGCCCGAGATCGGCCGGACCCTCGTCGCGGCGGCCAAGCTGGCCTACCGCAGGCGCAAGGACTTCGCTCGCGGCGGCACGTCCGAGGCCGCCGCCACCGGACGCGACGAGCACGTCGTGGTCCCCGCGGTGTCATTGTTCGTCGACGGCGACGAGTGGGACGCGCGGGCAGAAGCCCTGGGCGGCAACAGCTATTCGCTGCTGGCGGGTTTCGGCGCGATGCTGTCCGAGCGGATCGGGCGCCACCAGCCGGGCAGCGGGCCGGTGCCGTTCATCATCCCCATCAACGACCGCACCCTCGAGGACACCCGCGCAAACGCGGTGATGCTCGCCAACGCCAGGATCGACCCCGACGGCGTGACCCAGGACCTCACGGCCGCCAGGGCGGCGATCAAACAGGCGCTCAAGGCGATGCGGGAGGAACCCGACGAGACGCTTGCGCTGCTGCCGTTGACGCCGTTCATCCCGAAGCGGGCCGTGAAGTCCACCGCCGACGTGGCTTTCGGCTTCTCCGACCTGCCCGTGTCGTGCTCGAACCTCGGCGAACTGCCCCCCGAGATCGGTCGCGTCGACGGCACCGACGCGGACTATGTGATCCTGCGTGGAGTGGACCGTTACATCCCGCGCTCGGTGCTCGAGCAGCGCCGCGGCCTGCTCACCGTGATCGGCGCCAGGGTCGGCGGCAAGATGTCGATCGCGGTGATCGGATACCAGCCGGGCACCACGAATTCCAAACCGCGGCTGCGGGAGTTGACGACGGCGGCGCTGGCGGACTTCGGTCTGACCGCCACGGTCATCTGAGGCGCTGTCCGATGGCGATCCAGATGCGCCCCAAGGTGTCACGGCACGAGGGGCAGGTGTGCGACGACCGGCTGGCCTACATCGACCAGGCCGCGTTCCTGCAGCTGCGCGCGACCGGTCCCGGCAAGCTGGCGCAGGCGGTGTGGGTGTACGAGCATCCGGTCGACGTCGACGCGCTGCGGCGGTTCCACGCCAACCTCGACCACAGCCTGCTCGGGCGGCGCATCGAGCCGTCGGCGCTGCCCTTCGGCAGGCACCGGTGGGTGTCGGCCCGCGGCGGTCCGCTGGAGATGGCCGGGCCGCGGCCGCGCACCGAACTCAGCGACTGGATCGACGAACGTTCGGCGGTGCCGATCGATCCGGAGTACGGGCCGAGCTGGCATCTGGCGATGCTGCCGATGGACGACGGGTCGACCGCGATCAGCCTGGTGGCGTCACACTGTGTGACCGACGGAATCGGGTTGCTGCGGTCGGTGGCCGACGCGGCCGAGGGCCGGACCCGCCACCTCGGATACGCCCCTGCCGGTGCCCGGTCCCGCGGGGCGGCCGTGCGGGCCGACGCCCGCCAGACGGTGCGCGACCTGCCTGAGGTGGGCCGCACACTGGCGGCGGCGGTGCGGTTGGGTTTGCGGCGGCGCCAGGACTTCGCGCAGTCGGGTGCGACGCGTCCGCAGGTGAGCGTCACCGACGGCGACGAGCCGGTGATCATCCCGGCGATCAACGCGTTCGTCGACGCCTCCCACTGGGACGCGTGCGCGGAGAAGCTCAACGGCACGACGTATTCGCTGCTGGCCGGTTTCGCGGCGCGACTGGCCGAACGCACGGGACGGCACCACCCCGAGGACGGCGCCGTGTCGCTGTTGATCGCGATCAGTGAGCGCACACCCGACGACACCCGCGCGAACGCGGTCTCGATCACCACCGTGAGCGTCGACCCGGCGCGGGTCACCAGCGACCTGTCCGACAGCCGCGCGGCGATCCGCCAGGCCCTCACCACGATGCGCGAGGTGCCCGACGAGACGTTCGCACTGCTGCCGCTGACGCCGTTCGTCCCCAAGCGGGCCGTCCGCCGCGCCGCCGACGTCATGTTCGGCGACCTTCCGGTGTCGTGTTCGAACCTCGGCGAGATCGATCCGGCGGTCGGCCGTCCGGACGGCTCCGACGCCGAGTACTTCATGCTGCGCGGGGTGGACCAGGACCTCACCCGCGAGCAGATCGAACGCGCCGGTGGCCAACTCGTCGTCGCGTGCGTGCGCCTCGGTGACGTGATCTCCATCGGCATCGTGTCGTACCAGCCCGGCGGCGCCAACACCAAGCGCCGACTGCGCGATCTCACCACGTTGACGCTGGCCGAGTTCGACCTCTACGGCGAGATCGTCTGACTGTGCCGGCGCCCTTCACGCGCCGCATCTTCGAGAAGGTCGGCCGCAGTTCCCACACTCGTGGCCGGTTTCGTCATCGCCGCTGCGACCTCGCGGGCCCGCGCGGCGTACCCCGGGCTCAGGACCTTGCCCAGGGCCTTGCGCAGCGAGGTCGGCGTGGTGGCCGAGAACCGTTGGTATTCGCCGACACCGAGGTGTTTGACGCTGGCACCCCAGATGGGCTGTTCGGCACCGACCCACAGCACCAGGGTGGGTACCCCGGCACGCACGCCGGCCGCCGTCGTCCCCGCCCCACCGTGGTGAACAACGGCCCGGCACAACGGGAACACCGCCGCGTGGCTGACGCTGCGCACGATCTTGACGTGGTCCGCGTGCCGCAGGTCCTCGACGTCCAGCACCCCCGAACAGATCAGTGCCCGTTCGCCCAGGTCCGCGCAGGCCGCCTCGATCATCGCGACCGCCTCGGCCGGCGATTTCACCGGCATACTGCCGAATCCGAAGTAGATCGGCGGCGTGCCGGACGCGATCCAGGACACCACGTCGTCGTCGGCCTCGGTGTGCTTCTCGAGTGTGATGGCCCCGACCAGGGGACGCTCCGGTCCCCACTCGTCGGCCAGGCCGGGAAAGAACATCTCGTCGTAGGCCTGGATCTCGAGCGCACCGCCCTCGACCATGCGCCGTACCGCGCGGGTGGTGGCCGGGGGAAGGCCGAGTTCGCGCCGCTGATCGTCCTCGGCGCCTTTGAGCACCCGCCAGTGCGCCCACTCACCGACCGCCCACGCCGGGCCGACCACCGCCGACGGCAGCGGTACGGGCAGCACCTTGGAGTTCGGGCGCACCGGGAAGTAGTGCAGCGCCGCCAGCGGGATGTCCTGTGCCTCGGCCACATTGGCGGCGAGTTCCTGGTAGGTGGTGCCGGTGAGGATCAGGTCGGCGCCGTCGGCCAGCGCGCACAGCGAACGGCTCATCTGCCCCCAGCCCTCGACCACGTACTCCCGGGCCTCGCGCAGCACCGTGAGCGGGTTCCGCAGCTTGTACCACTCGCGGAAGATGTCGGCGTCGAGCTGCTTCTGGGAATCCACCCCGTAGGGCACCGGTACGCCCAGTCCGCACTCCTCGACGAAGGAAACCAGGTTGGGCGGCACCGCCGTCCGCACCTCGTGCCCACGCCGGACGAGTTCGAGCGCGACGGCGGCGCAGGGCTCGACATCGCCGCGGGTGCCGTGGACGGCGACGACGAATCTCACCGGCGCGGCTTGATTCGCAGGGCGGCATGTAACGGCAACGAGGGCACACTCGATTACAACATGGATCGGGTCGAGGGGTGCTCGGCGAGGGAACCGGCGCTGTGCGCTGAGCGCAACTGCGTCAGGGGTTTTGATCTTGTGAGCCGTGTAGCGTGAAAATCATGTTCAACCGCACCAGACTCCGTGGTGCGTTGGCCGACGGGGGTCTTCCCCTTCTCGGCCGCTTCATCGTCCGCCATCCGGTGTGGATCATCGTCACGTGGGTCGCGACGGCGGCCGTGCTGTTCCTGCTCATCCCGCCGCTTGCGGTGGTGTCGCAGAAGAACCCGCCCGAATTCCTGCCGCCTGACTCGCCGGTCATGGTCGCCAGCAAGCAGATGAGCGATGCGTTCAAAGGCGCGGAGGAGACCAACGCCGGCAACCTCAACGTCGTCATCCTCAGCAACGACAACGGTCTGTCGCCCGAGGACGAGGCGACGTACAAGACCCTCGTCGAACGGTTGAAGGCCGACAAAGAACATGTGATCTCCACGCAGGACTTCGTCGCGACTCCCGAACTGCGGCAAGTGATGACCAGCAAGGACGGGAAGGCCTGGAACCTGCCCGTGAGCCTGGCCGGCAACATGGGCACCCCCAAGGGGCAGGCCGCCTACCGTGCCGCCAGCGACATCGTCAAGGAGACGACGGCGGGCACCACACTGCAGGCCAACATGGTCGGCGCGGCGGCGACGCTGGAGGACATCAACGCCATCGGTGCGCGCGATCAGCGGGTGATCGAGATCGCCACGGTGGGAACGATCCTGACCATCCTGCTGATCGTCTACCGCAGCATCATCGGGATGCTCATCCCGTTGCTCACCATCGGGCTCGCCCTCGGTGTGGCCAACCAGACGGTGGCCGGGCTCGGCGAACTCGGCCTCGGCCTGGGGCCGCAGACCATCGTGCTGATGACCGGCATGCTGATGGGGGCGGGCACCGACTTCTCGATCTTCTTCTTCAGCCGATATCACGAACTCGTGCGCGAAGGCATGGAGTCCGACGACGCCATGGTGGGCGCACTGGTGACCATCGGCAAGGTGGTGGCGGGGTCCGCGGCGACCACGGCGATCGCGTTCCTCGGGCTGGCGTTCACCACCCTCGGTGTCTTCGCCACCGTCGGCCCCGCCCTGTCGGTGACCATCGCGATCGGCTTCCTCGCCTCGATCACCCTGCTGCCCGCGCTCATCGTGCTCGCCGGGCGGCGCGGCTGGGTCAAACCGCGCAAGGACCTGACGGGACGGTTCTGGCGCAGCTCCGGCATCCACATCGTGCGCAGACCGGTCATCCACCTGGCGGGCAGCCTCGTCGTGCTGATCGCGTTGGCGGCGTGCGCGGCGTTCATCCAGTTCAACTACGACGACCGCAAGGCGCTGCCCGCCGATTCGGAGTCCAACCGCGGCTACGAGGCGATGGACGACCACTTCCCGATCAGCACCACGATGCAGCAGTTCATCGTCATCCATGCGCCCGACCAGGATCTGCGTTCGCCGCGATCCCTGGCCGACATGGAGGAGATGGCGCAGCGGATCGCCGCGCTGCCCGACATCGACATGGTGCGCGGCATCACCAGGCCGACGGGGGAGATGCTCGAACAGGCCAAAGCCACCTACCAGGCCGGCGAGGTCGGCGGCAAACTCGACGAGGCGTCGACCCTGATCCAGGACAACGACAGCAACCTCAACCGGCTCAGCGGCGGTGCACATCAACTCGCCGACGTCCTCGACCAGGTCCGCGACGGCGTGATGGGCGCCGTGGGCAGTGTGCGCGGACTGGCCGGCGCGCTCGACGACATGTCGCGAAAGTACGGCGGCGCCAAGACGCTCGACGAGATCGACCGGACGGCCACACTGGTCACCAACATGCGCGACCTGGGCAACGCGATCGGCGTCGACGTCAATCGCATGACCGACATCTACGCCTGGGCCGATCCGGTGCTGCGCTCCCTCGACACCAGCCCGACGTGCGACGCCGACCCGGAGTGCGTGGCCTCGCGCGAAGACATGCGCCGCATCGTCAGCACCCGCGAGAGCCCCTACCTCAACAGCATCTCCGATCTCGGCAGCCAGCTGCAGAACACCGAGGGCTTCCAGACCCTCGACGAGACGATCCAGGGGCTCAGCAAGAGCCTCAGGACCGCGACCGCCGCGGCCCGCGAACTCGGCCTCGACGAGCCGAACGGTGTGCAGAACAAGATCCGCGAGGTCACCCAGGGCGCGAACACCCTGGCCGATTCGAGCCGCCAACTGGCCGAGGGTGTCCAGCTGCTGGTCGACCAGACCAAGAACATCGGGGGCGGCCTCGATCAGGCGTCGGACTTCCTGTTGGCGATGAAACGCGATGCGTCGCAACCCAATCAGGCCGGCTTCTACATCCCGCCGCAGATCCTGACCCAGGAGGAGTTCAAGAAGGCGGCGAACCTGTTCGTGGCCAAGGACGGCCACACCGCCCGCTACCTCGTGCAGACCGCGCTCGATCCGTTCGGCACCGAGGCGATGGACCAGGTCGCCGACATCATCGACGCGGCCGAAAGCGCAAGGCCCAACACCACACTGGCCAACGCCGAGATCACCATGGTGGGGTTCTCACCGGTGCAGAACGATCTGCGCCACTACTACAACGACGACATCCGGTTCATCATCATCGTCACGCTGCTGGTGGTGTTCCTGATCCTCGTGGTGCTGCTGCGCGCGATCGTCGCGCCGATCTACCTCGTGGCGTCGGTGGTGTTGTCCTACGTATCGGCGATCGGCATCGGGGTGCTGTTCTTCCAATTCATCCTCGGTCAGGAACTCGCCTGGACGGTGCCGGGCATGGCGTTCCTGGTGCTGGTGGCGGTGGGCGCCGACTACAACCTGTTGCTGATCGCGCGAATACGCGAGGAGTCCCGCGACGGGATCCGCACCGGCATCATCCGCACCGTCGGCGCCACCGGTGGTGTGATCACCTCGGCCGGGCTGATCTTCGCGGCGTCGATGCTGTCGCTGACGGTCAGCAGCATCGGCACGGTCATCCAGCTCGGCTTCGTCATCGGGGTCGGCCTGCTGCTGGACACGTTCATCGTGCGCACCATCACGGTGCCCGCTGCCGCCGTGCTGATCGGGAACGCGAACTGGTGGCCGTCCAAACCGAAATACGACGATCTGGTCCCCGCCGGCGTCGGGAACGGCGGGGCGGTAGCCTTGCCCGCGACGCCGAGATCGCGGGTGCGCCAACGGCTTGCGGAGGTGACGGCGAACTACCGCACGTACCGCGCCCAACTCCACGACCTGCAGACCGAACCGATCGTCGCGACGGAACACGGACCAGCAGCGGATCCCGGTCCGCGGGAAGGTGACAGATGACCGCGAGCGATGCGGCGTGACGGCGGCCGCGGTGCCCTACGTCGGCTACCTCGGCTGGCACGGTAAGGGCAATCTCGGTGACGACGCGATCTACGACGCGGTGCGCTCACAGTTGCCCGGCGCCACGTTCCTCGACCTGCCGCGCTTCCCGCATGAGTGGATTCGCGCCACGGCAACGGGTTTGACGAAACCGCTGCGGCAGAGCGCCCAGGTGGTCGGCGGTGGCACGCTGATCGGCAGGCGGCACTGGCGGCGGCTGATCACCAGCGCCGCGAAACGGACCGGCCGGGGTGACTACGCCATCGGCGTCGGCGTCGAGGATCCGGTCTTCATCGGCCGCAGAAGCGGATCCGGCGGTAACGAGTTGGCACGGTGGGTGCCGCTGCTCGAACGGTTCGACACCGTGTCGGTGCGCGGGCCGCGCAGCGCCGAACTGCTCGCCGACGCCGGTTTCGAGGTCAGTGTGTCGGGGGATCCGGCGCTCGTGCTGCCGTCGCCCGAGGCGAAACCGGTCGACGGACTGATCGGCCTGAACCTCGGCTTCGGCGACGATCTATGGGGCCACGACCCGGAGCGGGTGGTGGCCGAGGTGACCGTGGCGGTCGGTGAACTCGCCGCGCGGGGCTACCGATTCGTGGGCGTGCTGATGAACCCCGACGACGAGAAGTGGACCGGGCGGGCGCTCGCGGGGGTGTCGGCGGACATCGTGCTCCCTGTCGACGCGGCCGCGGCCGCGGCACAGTTCGCCGGCTGTTCGGCCGTCGTCGTCAGCAGGCTGCACGCCGGGATCCTGGCGTCGCTGTCGGGCACCCCGGTGGTCTCCCTCGAATACCAGCCCAAGTGCCGCGATTTCGCGCTGTCGATCGACGACGAGCGCTCGCTGCTGCGCACCGACCGGGTGACCGGCGGCGAACTCGTCGACCGGGTGCTGCAGACCCTCGCCGATGCCGACGCCATCCGGCGCAGGACCTCTACGGCGGTCGACACGCTGCGGGCGCGTTTGCACGCGGACTACGCGCGCGTGCGCGAGAACGTCGGGATCGCCTAACCCGCTTCGGCGACGGCGCGGTAACCGCGCACCGCCAGTGGCCCGAAGATCGCCGCGAGGCCGATCAGCCAGGCGCAGGTCAGCAGCAGCGGCCACAGCACCGGGCCCTGGCCGGCCAGACCGCGCATCGTCTCGATCGCAGGCGAGATCGGCTGGAACGCGATGAACGACTGCAGCCACGACGGATACATCCCCACCGGGGCCATCCCGGAGCTGCAGAACACCAACCCGATCGAGCCGGTACCCAACCACGTCAGCATGACGTTGTTCTCGGCGCGGATCGACAGCGCGATCACCATCATCGTGAACACCGAGACGACCGCGACGGGCACCAGTACGAACGGGATCGCCATCAGCACACCGCGTTCGAACCGCAGGCCGAGCGCGATTCCGATGGCGGTGATGAGCACCGCCCCGCCCAGGGTGCGACCGCCCTCGGCGATCAGCGTGCCGATCATCGCGCTGGCACGGTGCACCGGCAGCGTCCAGAACCGGGTCAGCACACCGGTGTTGCGTTCGGCGGTCATGGCCAGCCCGATGGCCAGCGCACCGAACATCGCACCGGCGATCGCGCACATCGGCACCAGGCCGTACACGCTGTCGGTTCCGGTGATCCGCATGATCGACTTGCCGAGCAGCAGCTTGTAGGTGACCAGCAGCAGGGTGGGGAACAGGACCGCCTGGAGCGGGATCATCGGATCGCGCCGCCAGCGGGCGTACCGTCGACCCGCGAAGATGAAACTCTCGGTCAGCAGCGAGTTCTCGTGCGTGACCGGCGCCGTCACCGCGGCCGCCGTTGCATGCGCAGGGCGACGAAGCCGAACACCGCGAACAACCCGATGCACCACGCCAGCGTGGCCGCCATGTTCCCGGCCGCCACGTGGCCCGTCGACAGGCCGCGCAGCGTCTCGGCGACCTGGGACACCGGCTGGTACTGCACGAACGGCTGGACCCAGTCGGGGAACGAGTCCAGCGGCGCCAGCCCGGTCGAGAGCAGCACCAGCATCAGCTGGGGGAACAGCAGCACCTGACTGGACGCCTCCATGTGGGAGAGCCGGGTCCCGGTCGCGTCCGCACCGAGGGACAGCGCGATCGTCAGGACGAGCGCGATGACGACGAACACCACGGCGTAGAGCCAGCCGCCGCTCATCCGGAAGCCGAAGACGTAGGCGACCGCCAGCGAGGCGACCAGCCCGAGGATGCCGCGCAGCAGGCAGTACAGCATGCGCGCCATCAGCGGCACCGCCGCCGACATCGGCATCGTGCGTAGCCGGACACCGAACCCGGACGCCTGATCGCGCGCCGCACGGTCGGCGGTGGTCATCGAACTGAACACCATCGCCTGGATGACGATCGCGGGCAGCACGTACTGCGGATAGCTCATGCCGCCGGTGTCGATCACGTTGCGCAGGATGAAGGTCAGGCCGATGAACGTGACCACCGGCGCCAGGATCGCGAACAGCAGGTCGAGGTCGCGGATCGTGCTGATGACCACCCGCTCGGTCAGTGCGGCCAGCGCGTTCACGGGCTGACCGAGGGTTTGGTCAGGTGCAGGAACACCTCGTCGAGCGACGGTTTGCGCAGCGAGATGTCGGCCAGTTCCACGTCGATCTGGTCCATCCGGCGCAGCACCTCCGACAACGTCGCCACCCCGTCGGGGGCGGGCACGGATGCGGTGCCTGCGTCGTAGTCGATCTCCGACTCCTCGAAATCGGCGAGCGCCACGTCGATTCGCGACAGATCGTCCGGATTCATCGGTGTCACCTGGCAGTAGCTGAACCCGACACGGCGTTTGAGGTCGTCGGCGGTGCCGCTGGCGATGATCTGGCCGGCGTCGAGGATGATGATCGAATCGCTGAGCACGTCGGCCTCTTCGAGGTACTGCGTGGTGAGCAGCACCGTCACGTCCTGAGCCGACAGCGACGCGACCAGCGACCACACGTCACGGCGGCTACGCGGGTCGAGTCCGGTCGTCGGCTCGTCGAGGAACAGCACCTTCGGCGGCACGACGAGCGCCGCGGCGATGTCGATACGGCGGCGCATACCGCCGGAATACGTCGAGACCGGCCGGTCGGCGGCGTGTGCCAGGTCGAACTGGGTGATCAGCTCATCGGCGCGAATTCGCGCGTCGCGGCGCCGCATACCCCGCAACCGGCCGAACAGGACCAGATTCTCGCGCCCGGTCAGCAAAATGTCGAGGGAGGCATCCTGTCCGGTGACGCTGATGTTCGCGCGCACTTTCCCCGGTTGGCGAACCACGTCGTAGCCCGCGACGATCGCCTGGCCGGAAGAGGGCTGGATCAACGTCGACAAGATCTTGATCGTGGTGGTCTTACCGGCGCCGTTGTGGCCGAGCAGTGCGCAAATCGAGCCCGTCGGAACGGAAAAACTCACATCGCGGAGCGCGGGTACTCCGCCCCCGAACGTTTTTCCGACGTTTCTCAGCTCGATCACGGGTTCATACGATACAGCGAAACCCCTGTCCTCAGCGCCAGTGCCGAAATGGCGCAACGCTTTCGAATGGGCGGGCTCGGACGTCCACCGGGTCAGGTGATTGTTCGACATGCAACGTCACAGCAAACCAAGATCAGCGCGACGGCACCGATGACAGCGGCGCGCGGCCCGCTCCGGTGAGTTCCAAGGCGTTTGCTGAAACGGCACGACGATGACGAATCCCGGCCTCTTTCAGGTCCGTTCGGTCAGAGCGCGCAGACGTTGCACCCGGTGGCGCACGGCGGCACCGCCCGGTGACACGGCGCGCAGGACCGCGCCCGCGGTGCGTGGTGTCGGCTCGACGCCGAATTCATCGGCGATCGCCTGTGTCACGGGTCGGCCGAGTCCGCCCATCCCGTTCCACGAGTGGTTCTCGCCCGTTCCCAGGCGGTACAGCGCCGCGGGGAACGGGATCGGCCGGAGCGGCGTGCCGGCGCGCGCCAGGTCGGCCGCGAGGTGCAGATGGGAACCGAACAGCCGCTCGAGCCGGCCGCCGAGCGTCGCCTGCAGGTCAGCCTGGCTCGACCGCACGTCCAGGTCCGCGAAATCGCCGAACAGATCGGTGCGCACGATATGCGCTGTGCCGCAACGGGTGTGGAACCGCCGCTGCGGGCGCACCGCGGCTCGGTCGGCGTTGTACCGCCAGCCGCGCTCCACGTACCAGCCGTTCGCGTGCGGATCGCCGGCGACCAGGCCCGCGAGTCGCCTGCTGACGAAGTCGTCGGCGTCGACGAACATGACGTGCGACGCGCCCGCCGCGCGGGCGGCGAGCAGCCCGATCACCAGTTTGGTGCCCTTGTCGAGCAGCACCGCGTCGCGGCCGGTACGCGGACCCGCCTTGGCCGACGGCGGCGGGAACCGCACGTCGACGTAGTGGACCCCGCGCGGCAGGTGCGCCGGTTCGCGATTGCCCACCACCCAGATGCCGAAATCGTCGTGGTCCTGGCGCAGAAGCGATTTCAGCGTGTCGTCGAGCAGCCGCTCGACTCTGCGGTAGTCCCCGCTGTTCTGCGGATGCCGCAGCGACGTCACGAATGCCAGCACAACTACCCCCTCCGCGCCCCAGCCTATTCGAGGCGCACCCGAATCCGGTTGCGGCTTGCGCATATATGGTGTCGACGTAAACCGACAGCCAGCGCGCCCGTGGGGGAGACCTGTGATCATCGACTACGAGCGGATGCCCGTCGTGGCGGCGATCCCCAACTACAACATGGGCAGCCATCTCCGCCGCCTGCTGCCGCAGGTGCTGGAGCAGGGCTACGACCACGTGTTCGTCCTCGACGACGCCTCGACCGACGACAGTGCCGAGGTGGTCGGCGGATTCGGTGACGCGGTCACGCTGGTGCGCAGTGCCACGAATCAGGGGGCCGGGGCGAACCGCAACCAGATCATCGGTCAGGTCGACGACGCCACCGTCATCCACTTCATCGACGCCGACATGGACATCGCCACCCCGCGGTCGGCGGCGGTGGCCCGTGAGTTGTTCGCCCGTTACGCTCCGGACGGCGTCGGGGCGATCGGCGGCCTGGTCCGCCGCGCCGACGGCAGTCAGGAACCGTTCAACTACGGTCCGGTGTTCTCGTTGCGCACCAACGTCACCTCGTTTCCCTGGATGGTCGACCGCATCCGGCACCATCCGCGTCTGGTCGAGGTCTTCCGGCGCACCGGCATGCCGGGCACCCGTCAGTGGCCGAACATCCTGGAGTCGCCCCGGCCGACCGAGACGTACTGGCTGCACGAAGGCAACATGCTGATCCACGCGGGCGCGTTCCGCGCGGTCGGCGGTTACGACCCCGAATTCCGCTCCCACGAGGCCCAGGACCTGGCGATCCGACTGGACCGCATCGGTGCCAAGCGCCGGTTCGACCCGAGCATCGAGGTCGTGCACCACTACATCGACGTCCGGGGCAAGAACCGCAGCAGATACGAACGCGAGGCGGTCCGCTACATGATCCGCAAGCACGGACTGGTCAGGTTCCTCACCGACCACTGACGCCCGGGCCGGCTGCTTTCAGGCGTCGAGGCGGGTGAAGGCGCCCTCTCGGTAGAGCTCCGCGCACGACGCGCGGCGCACCTTACCGCTCGTCGTGATCGGGATCGATCCGCGGGGGACCAGCACCAGATCGGCGGCGCTGATGCCGTGCGCGGTCGAGATCGCACTGGTGATACGGCTTTTCAGCTCGGCGAAGTGGGCGGCCACCTCCTCGTCGGTGTCACCGCGGCGCTTGGCCTCCACGATCGCGACGAGTTGTTCGGTGCGGTCCTGTTCGACGGAGATGGCCGCGACCCGGCCGCCGGAGATCTCCTGGATGGTGCCCTCGATGTCGTCGGGATAGTGGTTGCGGCCGCGCACGATCAGCAGATCCTTGAGCCGGCCCATGATGAACAGCTCACCGTCGGACATGAATCCCAGGTCGCCGGTGCGCAGCCACGGCCCGCTGTCGGTGCCCGGCGACGGCGAGTCGAGGAAGGCGTTGAAGACCTCCTCGGTCTGTTCCGGTTTGCGCCAGTAGCCGAGGCACACGTTCTCGCCGCGCACCCAGATCTCGCCGATCGCGCCGGCCGACAGCTCGTTTCGGGTCTGCGGGTCGACGATCCGGACGACGGGGGAGTCGGGAGTGCCGTAGCTCACCAGCGGGGTGCCGGTCGCGCTCGCACAGCGCTTGGCGTGGCCGGCCGAGAGTTTCTCGGGTTCGAAGTGCACGATCGTCGGCGGCTTCTCGGGCGCGTCCGTCGCCACGTACAGCGTCGCCTCGGCCAGTCCGTATGCGGGGCGCAGCACCTCTTCGGACAGGTTGAACTTGCGGAAGCGCTGCGCGAAACGCTTGAGGGTGGCGTCGTGCACCCGCTCGCTGCCGCTGATGATGATGCAGGTGTCGCCGAGGTCGTAGCCGGCCATGTCCTCGTCGGAGGTCTTGCCCGCGGCCAACTCGAACGCGAAGTTCGGGCCCGCGGTGATGGCGTGCGGGCTGTCGGCCACCATCTGCATCCACCGTGCGGGCCGGGCCAGGAACGACAGCGGGGTGGTGAACACCGTCTGCCAGCCGCCGAGGATCGGCGCGAACACTCCGAGCAGCAGCCCCATGTCGTGGTAGAAGGGCAGCCACGTCACCGCCGTGGTCCCGGGCGGGGCGATGCCGCCGTAGTGGGCCAGGAACGAGGCCATGATCTGCTCGAAGTTCGCCGACAGGTTGCGGTAGGAGACCATGACTCCCGCGGGGGTGCGCGTCGACCCCGATGTGTACTGCAGATACGCGGTCTCGGGCCGCTCGACCCGGCGCGACGATCCCTTGCGCCGGCTCTCCAGATCCAGCAGGTCCACCTCGATCAGCGCGGCCGCCGTCTCACCGTCCTCCGGGGCCACGTACTCGGCGACCATGGCGCCGATCGACGACGTCGTGAGCACCACCGTGGGGGCCGAGTCGCGCAGCACCGCGCTGATGCGCTCGTCGTGCACCCCGGGCATCGGCGTGGACAACGGCACCGCGATGAGACCGGCCTGCAGTGAGCCGAGGAACGCCACCAGATAGTCCAGCCCCTGCGGGGCGACGATGACGGCGCGGTCACCCGGTCGTGCGCGCTCGCTCAGCTCGTGGGCGAGGTTGACCGCGCGTCGGTACAGCTGTCCCCACGTGAGCGTCTCGCGGACGCCCTCGACGGCCTTCTCGTAGTCGATGAACGTGAATGCCGGGTCGTTGGGCTGCAGACTTGCGCGTTCCCGCAGCACGGTGGGAAGTGATGACGCAGTCATGACGGGCCCTTCATCCTTGCCATAGCGAACAATGCCTCCGAGCATAAGGCAACGCATGCCGAAAGCACGCATTCGCCGACGGCGGCGAAATGCGGTGTGAGCGTTGCCGATGTGGCGTCCGGGCTTTGCCCGCCTGGCCTACGGGACGGCCGATACCGGTTGCTGTCGTCGCGTCGGTCAGCGACGTGCGCCGGTGAACCACTTCGTCTTGATCCGCCACGAGTGTGCGGACGCGAGGGCGAAGCCGGCCCCGCAGAAGCAGGCGAACACCCACACGAGTGTGCCGCCCTCGATGGCCTGCAGCCACGGCACGTAGGCGGTGGCGATGCGGATCGCGCACGCGATGATGCCGCTGGCCGAGGCGGCCAGGTAGATGTTGGCGATGCGCCGCGAGCGCGGGTCCCGCCGCAGTACAAGTAGCGCCCGGCCGCCGTAGCCGAGCAGGTAGATCAGCATCCCGCAGAGCATCAACCAGTAGGCACTGAGCCAGAAGTCGGTGGGCGTCTTGAAGAAGTCCGCGCGGTACACGGCGGCGCCGTTGCCTGCGGAGAACGCGGCGAGCAGCAGCGGGATGCACAGCGTGGCGGGCAGTTCGACATAGCGCTTGAACGACGTCTGCATGGCGTGGTCGTCCTGGAGGCGGCCCAGCGTGTTGTAGACGACGGCCGAGGCGGCCACGATGTAGAGGTCGTGGGCGATGTAGTCCTCGAGGTTCCACTTACCGGTCAGGTCGTGGAGCAGGTGGCCGAGGGTTTCGGAGGCCACCGGGGACATCAACACGACGGCGCCAAGCTGCAGCGCGATGTTGAGGGTGGCGGCAACCTCCCAGCGGCAGTTCCAGGTCACCCGGCGAATCCACAGACTCCACGCCATGCAGCCGACCGTGATGGCAATGAGTACTGCGAGGGTCATCAGGAGTCGCTCTCGTGCTGAAAGACGTTCAGCAAAGTGTACGACCTACAACGGCGGTGCGTCAGGACGCGGTGCCAATTCCGAGAGTTTCGGCCTGCGGCGTGTCGTCGGCGCGGCGTCAGCAACCGGGGCGACCGTGGTCACGGTGAACGGCGCCGACTCCACGTAGTGCCAGACCTCCTGCCGGCTCATGAGACCGAACCGGATCTGCAGATCCGGATAGCTCAGTTCGAACCGGTCGGCGACACGTCGCAGCTCTTCGGCGTCGGGGTAGTCCGGCTCCTTGATGCGGCGGTAATACGTGCTGCTGGAGATCCCGAGCGCGTCGTAGATCGCCTTGGCCTCGACATCGCCGTCGAGCAGATAGTCGAGCAACGCTTTGAGCTGCCTGCCGTTCTCGTCAGTCCGTGGCATCCGTCCACGATAGACGCTGTTCCCGCGCATGGGCAGTGGCAACCACATTTCGGACGTCCGTTCCGTTATTGACATGGCCGTCACAGTTTTGGCAGTGGTCTCCCAATTCTGGGACACACCGCGTAGCGTATGGCCCATGGTCGCTCCCCACCTGGCTACACCCCACGACTTCGCGGCGTCCGCTCTGCGGATGCGGGTCACCGACCGCGACGCGGTGCGCGGCACGGAGCCCGGTACCGCCGAGAGGGTCTCCGCGCCGCTCGACACGGTGCTGACCCTCGAGCTCGACGGCGCGGCGTTCGCGCTGGGGGTGGCCGCCGACGAACTGCTCCTCGCGGCGTTGGGGCGCACCGTCGCGCGCACCATGGGCGACGGCGTCGTCGCGGTCGACGTCGTCCGGGACGGCCGGTCGGCGCCCGCGCTGGTCGACCTGATCTGCCTCGGTGACCGCCAGCTCGACGCCACCGCGATGGTCCTGATGGCGCACCAGGTGCTGACCGAGTCCGCTGCGGGCCGCCTCGGCGGCTCCTTCGGTGACGGCGGGGTCGATGCGGACGTGCTGTTCAACTACGTCGGCACCACCCCCGCGCGCACCGCGACCCCGCCGCTGGTCGGGCACGCCCTCGAACTGCGGGCCTACCGCGACGGCGGCATCATGCAGGTGGACTGGTGGTTCGACAGCCACCGCTTCGACCACGCCACCATTCAGGAGTTCGCCGAGCAGTTCCCGTTCGCGCTGATCGAGCTGACCTCGGAAGCGGCCCCGTCGGCGTAGCCGTTAGAATCGCTGTTCAGCGGCACTGATCCGGCCATCACCGGGGAGCCTCCGGAAGAACGGGCTTGCGCCTCGGCGGCCAAGCCCCAGTAGAACCGGACGGGTGGGCCCGTCACAGCCTCAATCAAGTGGCGCACCACGGCGGTGCGCAAGCGGGGTGGTACCGCGGCGCTCGCCCATCGGCGTGATGTCGTCCCCGTGCCGGATCGTTCAAGGCACAGGAGACCAACGCAGTGACCGCCTACCCCAAGCCCGCCGGTGGATCGCCGAACTTCCCGCAGTTGGAAACCGAGGTCCTGGGTTACTGGGACAGCGACGACACCTTCCGTGCCAGCATCGCCCGCCGTGACGGCGCCCCCGAGTACGTGTTCTACGACGGGCCGCCGTTCGCCAACGGGCTCCCGCACTACGGGCACCTGCTGACCGGGTACGTCAAGGACATCGTTCCGCGCTACCGCACCATGCGTGGCTACAAGGTGGAACGCCGCTTCGGCTGGGACACCCACGGGCTGCCCGCCGAACTCGAGGTGCAGCGTCAGCTCGGCATCACCGACAAGGCCGACATCGACGCGATGGGCATCGAGAAGTTCAACGACGCCTGCCGGGCCTCGGTGCTCAAATACACCGACGAGTGGCGGTCCTACGTCACCCGCCAGGCGCGGTGGGTGGACTTCGACAACGACTACAAGACCCTCGACCTCGGGTTCATGGAGTCGGTGATCTGGGCGTTCAAACAGCTGTGGGACAAGGGTCTGGCCTATCAGGGCGTCCGGGTGCTGCCGTACTGCTGGAACGACGAGACCCCGCTGTCGAGCCACGAGCTCCGGATGGACGACGATGTCTACCAGAGCAGGCAGGACCCGGCGATCACCGTCGGCTTCCAGATCCACCCCGACTTCGGGGGCCCGCTGGCCGGATCGCATCTGCTGGTGTGGACGACGACGCCCTGGACGCTGCCGTCGAACCAGGCGGTGGCGGTCAACCCGGACGTCACCTACGTCCAGGTGGCGGTCGACGGGAAGCGGTATGTGCTGGCCGAGGCCCGGCTGGCCGCCTACGCCCGTGAGCTCGGCGAGGAGCCCGAGGTACTGGCCAGGGTGAGCGGCAGCGAGCTGCTCGGCACCCGGTACCTGCCGCCGTTCCCGTACTTCACCGACCGCGACGAGGCCCGCAACGCGTTCCAGGTGCTGCGCGGCGACTTCGTCACGACCGAGGACGGGACCGGCATCGTCCACATGGCGCCCGCCTACGGCGAGGACGACAAGGCGACCACCGACACCGTCGGCATCACGCCGGTCACCCCGGTCGACGCCAAGGGCCGGTTCGACGCGAGCGTGCCGGACTATCAGGGCCAGCACGTCTTCGACGCCAACCCGCAGATCATCCGCGACCTCAAGAACGGCACGGGTGCGGCGGGCGCCAACGGTGCCGTGCTGGTGCGGCACGAGACCTACGAGCACTCCTATCCGCACTGCTGGCGCTGCCGCAATCCGCTGATCTACCGGGCGGTGTCGTCCTGGTTCATCAAGGTCACCGAGTTCCGGGACCGCATGGTCGAACTCAACCAGGAGATCACCTGGTATCCCGAACACGTCAAGGACGGTCAGTTCGGCAAGTGGCTGCAGGGTGCGCGCGACTGGTCGATCTCGCGAAACCGCTACTGGGGCACACCGATTCCGGTGTGGATGTCCGACGACCCGGAGCACCCGCGCATCGACGTCTACGGCAGCCTCGACGAACTCGAGCGCGATTTCGGGGTACGGCCGACGAACCTGCACCGGCCCTTCATCGACGAGCTGACCCGCACCAATCCCGACGATCCGACCGGACGCTCGACGATGCGCCGCATCGAGGACGTGCTCGACGTGTGGTTCGACTCAGGGTCGATGCCGTACGCCCAGGTGCACTACCCGTTCGAGAACGCCGAGTGGTTCGACGGTGGCGCTTCGGGAGACGCGCACTTCCCGGGTGACTTCATCGTCGAGTACATCGGCCAGACCCGTGGCTGGTTCTACACGCTGCACGTGCTGGCCACCGCGCTGTTCGACCGGCCCGCCTTCAAAACCTGTGTGTCGCACGGCATCGTGCTCGGCAACGACGGCCAGAAGATGAGCAAGTCGCTGCGCAACTATCCCGACGTCACGGAGGTGTTCGACCGCGACGGCTCGGACGCGATGCGCTGGTTCCTGATGGCCTCGCCGATCCTGCGCGGCGGCAACCTCGTCGTCACCGAGCAGGGCATCCGCGAGGGTGTGCGGCAGGTGCTGCTTCCGCTGTGGAACGCCTACACGTTCCTGGCGCTGTACGCACCGGAGAAGGGCACCTGGCGTACCGACTCAACCCACGTCCTCGACCGCTACATCCTCGCCAAACTCGCCCAGTTGCGCGACGATCTCACCGAGTCGCTGGACGTGTGCGACATCTCGGGAGCGTGTGACGAACTGCGGCAGTTCACCGAGGCGCTGACGAACTGGTATGTGCGGCGGTCGCGTTCGCGGTTCTGGGACGAGGATCCCGACGCGATCGACACCCTGCACACGGTTCTCGAGGTGACGGGCCGGCTGGCGGCGCCGCTGCTGCCGTTGATCACCGAGGTGATCTGGCGCGGCGTCACCGGTGAGCGGTCGGTGCACCTGACCGACTGGCCGTCGCCCGACGAGCTGCCCAAGGACCCAGCGCTGGTCGCCGCGATGGACCAGGTGCGCTCGGTGTGCTCCACCGGGTCGTCGCTACGCAAGGCCAAGAAGCTGCGGGTCCGGCTACCGTTGCCGAAACTGACTGTCGCGGTGGAGGATCCGGTTCAGCTCGAGCCGTTCGTCGACCTCATCGCCGATGAGCTCAACGTCAAGGCGGTCGAGCTGACCGACGACATCGCCACCTACGGCCGCTTCGAACTCACGGTCAACGCCCGCGTCGCCGGCCCGCGCCTGGGCAAGGACGTCCAGACGGCCATCAAGGCGGTCAAGGCCGGCGAGGGTGTGGTGAATCCCGACGGGACGCTGAGCGCCGGACCGGCGATGCTGACCCCCGAGGAGTACAGCTCCCGGCTGGTCGCCGCGGACCCGGACTGGACCGCCGCGCTGCCCGACGGGGCGGGTCTGGTGGTGCTCGACGGCACGGTGACACCCGAACTCGAGGCCGAGGGCTGGGCCAAGGACCGCATCCGCGAACTGCAGGAGCTGCGCAAGTCCAGCGGCCTCGACGTATCGGACCGGATCACCGTGGTGATGTCGGTGCCGCAGGCCCACGAGGAGTGGGCGCGCACCCACCGCGACCTGATTGCGGGGGAGATCCTGGCGACCGCGTTCGAGTTCGGCGACCCCGCCGACGGCGCGGAGATCGGCGACGGGGTGCGGGTGGCGATCGCCAAGGCCTGAGGTTCAGCCCCGGGTGACCCGTGCCGACTCCTCGCCCAGCGCCACGGTGTCACCCGGGTGCAGCTGACGGCCCCGGCGCACCTCGACCTCGCCGTTGACGCTGACCAGACCGTCGGCGATGACCGATTTGGCATCGGAGCCGCTGTCGATCAGCGAGGCGAGTTTGAGGAACTGGCCGAGGCGGATGGTGTCGTCACCGATCGGAACGTCGTGCGCCGCCATGCCCGTCAGGCTAACGCCCTAGCATCTGCGGTGTGGACGTGCGCTGGGTCCTGCATCTGGACATGGACGCGTTCTTCGCGTCGGTCGAGCAGCTGACCCGGCCCACACTGCGGGGTCGGCCCGTACTCGTCGGCGGTCTCGGCGGCCGCGGCGTGGTGGCCGGCGCCAGTTACGAGGCCCGCGTGCACGGCGCCCGGTCGGCGATGCCGATGCACCAGGCCCGCCGGCTGGTGGGCGCGCCCGCGGTGGTGCTGCCGCCGCGCGGTGTCGTCTACGGCCTGGCGAGCCGGCGGGTGTTCGACACCGTGCGCATGCTCGTCCCCGTACTGGAGCAGTTGTCGTTCGACGAGGCCTTCGGCGAACCGCAGGAGCTCGCCGGCGCATCGGCCGAGGAGGTCGAGGCGTTCTGCGAACGGCTGCGGGCGCGGGTGCTGGAGGTGACCGGACTCGTCGCGTCGGTGGGCGCCGGCTCGGGTAAGCAGATCGCCAAGATCGCCTCGGGGTTGGCCAAACCGGACGGGATCCGGGTGGTGCGGCGCGACGAGGAGCGCCGGCTGCTCGACGGGCTGGCGGTGCGCAAGCTGTGGGGGATCGGACCGGTCGCCGAGGAGAAGCTGCACCGGCTCGGCATCGAGACCATCGGTCAGCTCGCGGCGCTGTCGGAGCCCGAGGTCGCCGACGTCCTCGGTGCCACCGTCGGTCCGGCGCTGCACCGGCTCGCCCGCGGTGTCGACGACCGGCCCGTCGCCGAACGCGCCGAGGCCAAGCAGATCAGCGCCGAATCCACCTTCCCGGCCGATCTCATCACGCTCGACCAGGTGCGGGAGGCGGTCGGGCCGATCGCCGAGCATGCCCACCGGCGGCTGGTGAAGGACGGCCGGGGCGCCCGCACCGTCACCGTGAAGCTCAAGAAATCGGATATGAGCACGCTGACCCGGTCGGCGACGCTGCCGTCGGCCACCACCGACGCCGCGACGCTCGGCGCCACCGCCCGCAGGCTGCTCGTCGACCCCGTCGAGATCGGCCCGATTCGCCTTGTCGGCGTTGGCTTCTCGGGTCTGACCGAGGTGCGGCAGGAATCGCTGTTCCCCGATCTGGACCTGGTCGAGGAGGACCCCGCGGCCCGTGCGGTGCTTCCGCCGACGGTGAGCGAGGCGGCCGCCGTGCCGCCGGCGTGGCGGGTAGGCGACGACGTCGCCCATCCGGAATGGGGGCACGGCTGGATCCAGGGCGCCGGCCACGGCGTCATGACGGTGCGGTTCGAGACCCGCAGCACCGGGCCGGGTTCAGCGCGGACGTTCCCCGCCGACCTGCCCGAGATCGTGCGGGCCAATCCGGTCGACAGCCTCGACTGGCCCGAGTACGTGGACGCGCTCGCGCAGTCCGAGTCGCCCTAGGCTCAACCCCACTCGGCCAGCGCCGCCGCGGCGGGCACGCCCGCGGCGAGTGCGGCCATCAGCAGCACCCGCGCCTGCGCGGGACGCAGCGTCGGCACCACCACCGCGCCCGCCTCGACGAGGTCGTGGCCCGGTCCGTAGGCGGGGCGGACGCGCCCGCCGGGCACCCGGGTCGACACCGCGACCACCACCCCGTCGGCGCACAGTGTGCGGACGCCGTCGATCACCGGCGCCGCGGCGTTGCCGGCGCCGAGCGCCTCGAGCACGACGGCACGGGCGCCCGCGGCCGCGCAGGCGTGGAGGGCGGCTGCGTCGCCGCCGGGATAGGTGGCGACGATGTCGACGCGCGGGGCGCCCGCGGCCGACAGCGCGCCCAGATACGGGCGCCGCTTGTCCGCGGTGCGGGTGAACCGGCCGTCGGCGACCGTGCCGACGACCGGGCCGTCGAACCCGTCGAGGCTGTCGGTCGCGACCTTGCGCACACCCAGGGGCCGGCGGACCGTCCCGGCGAAGCTGACCAGCACGCCGAGACCCCGGGCATCGCCGTGCGCGGCGACCGTCAGCGCGTCACGCAGGTTCGCCGGGCCGTCGGCGTCGGGGGCGTCGGCCCCGCGCTGCGCACCGGTCAGTACGACGGGCGTTTCCCCGTCGTAGGTGACCTCCAGCCACAGCGCGGTCTCCTCCATGGTGTCGGTGCCGTGGGTGATCACCACCCCGTCGACCGTCCCGTCGTGTGCCGCGGCCGTCACCGCGTCGCGGATCCGGTCCCAGTCGGCCGGGGTGAGCTGGGAGCTGTCCTTGTTGAGCACGTCGACCACCCGCACGTCGAGGTCGGCGGTGTCGATCGCGGCGGTCAGCTCGGCGCCGCGGCGCTGCGGGCGGCGGACGCCGTCGGCGTCGGTGCTGGTGGCGATCGTGCCGCCGGTGGTGATCACGACGAGGCTCACGTGCGGAATTGTTCCGTATCGGTCGTTTGGGATGATGGTGTGGTGACTGACGAAACATCGGGCAAGGCCGACTCCGCGACCGGGGCCGCCGAGCCCGCGGACACCGGTGTCGCACCGGCACCGCAGCCGCGGCGCCGTCTGGGCCTGCTGTTGTCGGTCGCGGCGGTGATCCTGGTGCTCGACGTCGTGACCAAGGTGCTCGCCGTGCGCCTGCTGACGCCCGGGCAGCCGGTCTCGATCATCGGGGACACGGTGACCTGGACGCTGGTCCGCAATTCCGGGGCGGCGTTCTCGATGGCCACCGGCTACACCTGGGTGCTCACCGTGGTGGCGACGTGCGTGGTGATCGGCATCATCTGGATGGGTCGCCGGCTGGTGTCGCCGTGGTGGGCGATCGGGCTCGGCATGATCCTCGGCGGGGCGACCGGGAACCTGATCGACCGGTTCTTCCGCTCGCCGGGCCCGCTGCGCGGTCACGTGGTCGACTTCCTGTCCATCGGCTGGTGGCCGGTGTTCAACGTGGCCGACCCGTCGGTGGTGGGCGGGGCCATCCTGCTGGTCGTGCTGTCGCTGTTCGGTTTCGACTTCGACACCACGGGCCGGCGCAGACCCGACGACGACGCGCAACCGGCCGCCCGTCCGGCCGCCGATCCGTCATAGTGACGACCCGGTCGATGCCCGTGCCCGAGGGGCTGGGCGGAATGAGGGTCGACGCCGGGCTGGCGCGGTTGCTCGGGCTGTCGCGCACTGCGGCCGCGGCGATCGCCGAGCAGGGCGGGGTCGACATCGACGGCACGCCGGCGAACAAGTCCGACCGGCTCACCGCGGGCGCCTGGCTGGAGGTGCGGCTGCCCGAAGCGCCCGCGCCGGTGGAGAACACCCCGGTCGACATCGAGGGGATGGCGATCCTGTACTCCGACGACGACATCGTCGCCGTCGACAAACCGCCGGGTGTGGCCGCCCACGCGACGGTCGGGTGGCACGGACCCACGGTCCTCGGCGGTCTGGCGGCCGCCGGCTTCCGGATCAGCACCTCCGGGATCCACGAACGCCAGGGCATCGTGCACCGTCTCGATGTCGGCACCTCGGGCGTCATGGTGGTGGCGCTGTCGGAGCGCGCCTACACGGTGCTCAAACGCGCGTTCAAGGAACGCACCGTCGAGAAGCGCTACCACGCTCTGGTGCAGGGCCATCCCGATCCCAGCAGCGGCACGATAGACGCGCCGATCGGGCGTCACCGCGGCCATGACTGGAAGTTCGCGGTCACCGAGAACGGCAGGCACAGCGTCACCCACTACGACACGCTCGAAGCGTTCCAGGCGGCCAGCCTGCTCGACATCGAACTCGAGACCGGCCGCACCCACCAGATCCGGGTGCACTTCGCCGCGCTGCACCATCCGTGCTGCGGTGACCTCACCTACGGCGCGGACCCGACGCTGGCCAAGCGGCTGGGGCTCGAACGCCAATGGCTGCACGCCCGTTCGCTGGCGTTCGCCCACCCGGCCGACGGCCGCCGCGTCGAGATCACCAGCCCCTACCCGGACGATCTGCAACACGCCCTCGACGTGCTGCGCCGGCACGCCAGATGACCGATCCGCGCCGCGACGGCCTGCTGTTCGGCACGGGCGCCTACGTCTGGTGGGGACTGTGCCCGGGCTTCTTCCTGCTGCTGCTGCCCGCCGGGTCCCTGGAGATCCTGGCGCACCGCATCGTGTGGAGTGCGGTGTTTTTGCTGCTGGTGCTCGCGGTCGCCCGCCGGCTCGGGGATCTGCGCCGGTTGCGTTGGCGTACGTGGCTGCAACTGCTGGCGGCCTCGGCGCTGGTGTCGGCCAACTGGGGGGTCTACATCTACGCGGCCACCCACGGACACGTGGTGGACGCCGCCCTCGGGTACTTCATCAACCCCCTGATCAGCGTGCTGCTCGGGGTGCTGGTGTTCCGCGAACGGATCAACCGCTGGCAGGCGGCGGCGCTGCTGCTCGCGGTCGGCGCGGTCGTGCTGCTGAGCGTGTCCGTCGGCGCACCGCCCTACATCGCGTTCGCACTGGCCGTGACGTTCGCGTTCTACGGGCTGGTGAAGAAGGTGGTGACCGCCGATCCGCGTGTCGGTGTCGCGGTGGAGACGCTGCTCGCGCTGCCGATCGCCGGTGGCTACCTGGTGGCGCTGGAGGTCGCCGGCCGCGGGCATTTCCTGTCCGAAGGAGTGGGGCACACCGGACTGCTGCTGTTGGCCGGACCGGTCACCGCGATCCCTCTGCTGTTGTTCGCCGCCGCCGCACAACGGCTGCCCATGGTGACGCTCGGCCTGCTGTTCTACATCAACCCGGCCCTGCAGATGGCCTGGGGTGTGCTCATCGGCCACGAACCGATGCCGGTCGCGCGGTGGGTCGGCTTCGCGCTGATCTGGCTGGCGTTGGCGGTGCAGGCCGCGGACGCGGTGCGCAATCGGACACCCCGCGAAAAACCTGCCGGGAAACCGGAATCCGGGTCCGCGGCGCGTCCGCCCGACCCGTCACCGGCGCAGGAGGCAAACTCCGGCTGACCGACCGCACTCCGGTTCACCTGCAACCCTCGAGTTGACATCGAGGTGTGGCAACGCCGTCGAACCGTGCGGTGTGGCCGTTTGCCGGATCGCTGGTTGCCTGGCGTAGTGCTATGTCCTAGCGTTTGCTAGGTGCAGCGCAAGGGCCGGGGGAAATCGGTGGCGCGCGCCCGAGGACGCCCGGTGGGTGCCGATTCCGCCCTCACCCGCAGGCAGATCGTGCGCGCCGCCCGCGTCGTGCTCATCGAGCGCGGATATTCCGGAATGACGTTCCAGGCCATCGCCGAACGGACGGGGCTGAGCCGGCCGACGCTGCACTACTACTTCGCCACCCGGGAAGAGGTGTACGAGGGCGTCGTCCTGGAGGCGCGTGAGATCGTCGTCGACTGTGCCACGGAGGCGCTGCGGAGCGAGAAGTTGCTCGACCGGCTGTCGGTGTTCGTCGCCGAGGTGCGCCGCCTCGACGAGAGGGATCCGTCGATCGTGCCGTTCCTGATCAGCGCCCGTCTGGAACCGCAGCGCAACCCCGAACTCTGGGCGATCAGCGATTCGCCGGTGCGCGCGTTCCTGCACCGGCTGGTGTCCGACGCGATCCGGCTGGGCGAACTCGACGAGGACACCGACGTCGAAGGGGTGGCCGACATGCTGCAGGTCATCCTCTACGGGATGGCCTTCTACTCGGGTTTCACCGACGGCCCGTCCGGTCTGGGGCCGATCGCCAAACAGCTGATCGAGCTGTTCGCACACGGGCTGGTGCCCGCCGCGTCCGGCGCGGCGGAAGACACGCATCACGACACGCCGAAGGGTGTCGGAGGGCAGTCCTAGACTGGCCATCCTATGAGCGGTTCAGACGCGCGGTCCTCGGGGTCTTTTGTTCACCTGCACAACCACACCGAGTATTCGATGCTGGACGGCGCCGCCAAGGTCAAGCCGATGCTCGCCGAGGCGCAGCGCCTCGAGATGCCCGCGATCGGGATGACCGACCACGGAAACATGTTCGGGGCCAGCGAGTTCTACAACGCCGCCACCTCCGCGGGGATCAAACCGATCATCGGTATCGAGGCGTATATCGCGCCCGCGTCCCGGTTCGACACCAAGCGCGTCCTGTGGGGCGATCCCAGCCAGAAGTCCGACGACGTCTCCGGTAGCGGGTCCTACACCCACATGACCATGGTCGCCGAGAACGCCACCGGTCTGCGCAACCTGTTCAAGCTGTCCTCGCTGGCCTCGTTCGAGGGTCAGCTCGGCAAGTGGTCGCGGATGGATGCCGAGATCATCGCCGAACACGCCGAGGGCATCATCGCCACCACCGGCTGCCCGTCCGGTGAGGTGCAGACCCGGCTGCGGCTCGGCCACCAGCGCGAGGCGCTGGAGGCGGCCGCCAAGTGGCGGGAGATCTTCGGGCCGCAGAACTTCTTCCTCGAGCTCATGGACCACGGCCTCGACATCGAGCGCCGGGTGCGCGAGGGGCTGCTGGAGATCGGCCAGAAGCTCGGCATCCCGCCGCTGGCCACCAACGACTGCCACTACGTCACCCGCGACGCGGCCCAGAACCACGAAGCGCTGCTGTGCATCCAGACCGGCAAGACGCTCTCGGACCCCACCCGCTTCAAATTCGACGGCGACGGTTACTACCTGAAGTCCGCGGCCGAGATGCGGGCCCTGTGGGACGGGCAGGTGCCGGGTGCCTGCGATTCCACGCTGCTGATCGCCGAGCGGGTGCAGCCCTACACCGAGGTGTGGGAACCGCGCGACCGGATGCCGGTGTTCCCGGTGCCCGAAGGACACGACCAGGCGTCGTGGCTGCACCACGAGGTGATGGCGGGCCTGCGCAGGCGGTTCCCGTCCGGGGTGGGACAGGACTACATCGAGCGCGCCGAATACGAGATCAAGGTCATCTGCGACAAGGGCTTCCCGTCGTACTTCCTCATCGTCGCCGACCTCATCAACTACGCGAAGTCGGTCGACATCCGGGTGGGCCCGGGGCGCGGTTCGGCCGCCGGCTCGCTGGTGGCCTACGCACTGGGGATCACCAACATCGACCCGATCCCGCACGGCCTGCTGTTCGAGCGGTTCCTCAACCCGGAACGCCCGTCGGCGCCCGACATCGACATCGACTTCGACGACCGCCGCCGCGGCGAGATGCTGCGGTATGCGGCCAACAAGTGGGGCAGTGACCGGGTCGCCCAGGTCATCACCTTCGGCACCATCAAAACCAAAGCGGCGCTGAAGGATTCGGCGCGGGTGCACTACGGCCAGCCGGGTTTCGCGATCGCCGACCGGATCACCAAGGCGCTGCCGCCGCCGATCATGGCCAAGGACATCCCGGTGTCCGGCATCACCGACCCCACCCACGAGCGGTACAAGGAGGCCGCCGAGGTCCGCGCGCTGATCGACACCGATCCCGACGTGCGGACCATCTACGAGACCGCGCGCGGTCTGGAGGGGCTGGTCCGCAACGCCGGCGTGCACGCCTGCGCGGTGATCATGAGCTCCGAGCCGCTGATCGACGCCATCCCGCTGTGGCGCAGGCCGCAGGACGGTGCGGTGATCACCGGCTGGGACTATCCGTCCTGTGAGGCCATCGGCCTGCTGAAGATGGACTTCCTCGGGCTGCGGAACCTGACGATCATCGGCGACTGCATCGAGAACATCAAGGCCAACCGCGGCATCGAAGTGGACCTCGAATCCCTGCCGCTCGACGACCCCAAGGCCTACGAACTGCTCGGCCGCGGCGACACCCTCGGCGTCTTCCAGCTCGACGGCGGCCCGATGCGGGATCTGCTGCGCCGCATGCAGCCCACCGAGTTCAACGACATCGTCGCGGTGCTCGCGCTGTACCGGCCCGGCCCGATGGGCATGAACGCCCACAACGACTACGCCGACCGCAAGAACAACCGGCAGGCCATCAAGCCGATCCACCCCGAGCTCGAGGAACCGCTCAAGGAGATCCTCGCCGAGACGTACGGTCTGATCGTCTACCAAGAGCAGATCATGTTCATCGCCCAGAAGGTCGCCTCCTACACCATGGGCAAGGCCGATGCGCTGCGCAAGGCCATGGGCAAGAAGAAGCTCGAGGTGCTCGAGGCCGAGTACAAGGGCTTCCAGGAGGGGATGACCGCCAACGGCTTCTCGCAGGCGGCGGTGAAGGCGTTGTGGGACACCATCCTTCCGTTCGCGGGCTATGCGTTCAACAAGTCGCACGCCGCCGGTTACGGTCTGGTGTCGTACTGGACGGCGTACCTGAAGGCCAACTATCCGGCCGAGTACATGGCGGGTCTGCTCACGTCCGTCGGCGACGACAAGGACAAGGCCGCGGTGTACCTGGCCGACTGCCGACGGCTGGGGATCACGGTCCTGCCGCCCGACGTCAACGAGTCGGTGCAGAACTTCGCCTCCGTCGGCAACGACATCCGGTTCGGCCTCGGTGCGGTCCGCAACGTCGGCGCCAACGTCGTTGCCTCACTGGTCAACACGCGCACCGAGAAGGGCAAGTACACCGACTTCTCGGACTACCTCAACAAGATCGACATCGCCGCCTGCAACAAGAAGGTGACGGAGTCGTTGATCAAGGCGGGGGCGTTCGACTCGCTCGGACATCCCCGCAAGGGTCTGTTCCTGGTGCACACCGACGCCGTCGACTCGGTGCTGGGCACCAAGAAGGCCGAGGCGATGGGCCAGTTCGACCTGTTCGGCGGTGCCGACACGGCCACGGACAGTGTGTTCACCATCAAGGTGCCCGACGAGGAGTGGGAGGACAAGCACAAGCTGGCGCTCGAGCGGGAGATGCTCGGGCTCTACGTGTCCGGCCACCCGCTCAACGGTGTCGCGCACCTGCTGGCCAACCAGGTCGACACGCAGATCCCCGCGATCCTCGACGGCGACGTCGCCAACGACGCCCAGGTGCTGGTCGGCGGCATCCTCGCGTCGGTGAACCGCAGGGTGAACAAGAATGGGTTGCCCTGGGCCTCGGCGCAATTGGAGGACCTCACCGGCGGTATCGAGGTGCTGTTCTTCCCGCAGACCTATTCGGTCTTCGGCGCCGAGATCGCCGACGACGTGGTGGTGCTGGTGAAGGCGAAGGTCGCCGCGCGTGACGACCGCATCGCCCTGATCGCGCACGAACTGGTGGTGCCCGACTTCTCCAGCGCGCAGGCCGATCGTCCGCTGGCGGTCAGCCTGCCCACCCGGCAGTGCACGGTCGACAAGGTCAGCGCGCTCAAACAGGTACTGGCCAACCACCCCGGCACCTCACAGGTTCATCTGCGGCTGATCAACGGTGAGCGGATCACCACCCTGGAACTGGATCAGTCGCTACGGGTGACGCCCTCGTCGGCGCTGATGGGCGATCTCAAGGCGCTGCTGGGCCCCGGCTGCCTCGGCGGTTAGCGACCGTCGACCCAGGGTTCCTCGTTCCGTCGCCGCCGGTCGGCCTCGTCGCGCCGGTCCTCGGCCCAGAAGTCCTCTGCGGTGGGTGCGCCGGTCACCGCGACCGCGAGCAGGCCGAAGATCAGCGTCGGGAACACCAGCACCAGCAGGCATCCGGCGCCCACGCTGTGCCACTCGACCACGGCGAGCCCACCTGCCCCGTTGCGGCCGAGCAGGAACAGGATCGTGCCGAGGAACAGGCCGTGCGCCCCGCAGAAGGCGAGACTCACCAGAAGGAAGCCGCGCAGGAACGTGGAGTTCCGCGCGCCGCTGCGGCCGGTGCCGGACTGGGCGTATCTGAAGTGGCCCCGTCGCGGGCTCAGCCGCTGATGGGCGGCGATCCGGAAGGCGACGCACACGCACACGGCCACGGTCTCGAACCATCCCGCCGCCCGGACCGACGTGACGCCGAGCCCGAACAACCCGTGCAGTAGTCGGTTCACCGCGCCAGTGTCTGCGCAAAGATGGGCGGATGCGCGACGACACGACGACCCGGCACATCAGCGTTTGGGTGGCCGCGCCCGCCGAAGCGGTCTACGCGCTGGCCTCGGATCCCCTGACGTGGCCCAGATGGGCGGCCGGCCTCGCGCAGGGCGGCTTGCGCCGGACCGAGCGGGGGTGGGTGGCCGATTCACCGATGGGTGAGGTGCTCGTCGAGTTCTCACCGGAGAACACGTTCGGTGTGCTCGACCACGTGGTGCGGATGCCGTCCGGGGAAGCGGTCTACAACCCGTTGCGCGTGGTGCCCGCCGGGCCGGGGGAGGCGCGGTGCGAGGTGGTGTTCAGCCTCCGGCGGCGCCCGGGGGTGACCGATGCGGAATTCGAGGCCGATGCCGCGGCGGTGGCCGCCGATCTCGAGGCGTTACGCGGACTCGTCGAGGGTTAGCGGCGGTCGGCGCAGAAGATGCCGAACCCCACCCAGCTGGCGGTGGCCGCACCTGCGGCCGACAGCACCGCGGGCGCGGCGCTCATCGTCAGCGCACCCACCACGAGGAAGGCCACGATGCCGACGACGAGGGCGATCACTTTGTAGGCCGGCCAGGGGACCCCGGCGATACTCACGTCGCACGCCGCGCGAGCGACGGTCGAGCGAAAGTTTCCGGCGGTCGTCATGGTCTCAACGATACCTCTCAACAAAGATTTCGACCAACCGAAACTCCGAGTCAGGACGACTGTGTTGTACCCGCCTACGCTGGTTTCATGCCACTCACCGGAGAATATGAACCCAGCACCTCTGATTGGGCCCGCGAACAGGCCGAGAAGTACATGGAGTCCGGCGGAACGGAGGCCACCGAGCTCAACGGCAGGCCGATCATCCTGCTCACCACCGTCGGCGCCAAGTCGGGCAAGCTCCGCAAGACCCCGCTGATGCGGGTGGAACACCAGGGCGAGTACGCGGTCGTCGCCTCGCTCGGCGGCGCCCCCAAGCACCCGGTCTGGTACTTCAACATCAAGAAGAACCCCCGCGTCGAGTTGCAGGACAAGACCGTTACCAAGGAGTACGACGCCCGCGAGGTGTTCGGCGAGGAGAAGGCGCAGTGGTGGGCACGAGCCGTCGAGGCGTACCCCGACTACGCCGATTACCAGGAGAAGACCGATCGCGAGATCCCGGTCTTCGTGCTCACCCCGGTCGAGTGAAACCGGTTGCACCGGCGGACGGCCTCAGTGGCACCATTGACCGGTGTCCGCTGAACTGAGCCAACCCACCCAGACATCGCCGATCACCGCGGCCGATATCGACGAGGCGGCCCAGCGGATCATCGACGTCGTCGTGCACACCCCGCTGCAGTATTCGGAGCGGTTGTCCGAGGTCACCGGCGCCCACGTGTACCTCAAGCGCGAGGACCTCCAAGCCGTGCGGTCCTACAAGCTACGCGGTGCGTTCAACCTGCTCTCGCAGCTCACCGATGACGAGATCGCCGCCGGCGTGGTGTGCTCGTCGGCGGGCAACCATGCCCAGGGTTTCGCCATGGCCTGCCGAACGATGGGCATCAAGGGCCGGGTCTACGTCCCGGCGAAGACGCCGAAGCAGAAGCGTGACCGCATCCGCTACCACGGCCGCGAGTTCATCGAGTTGATCGCCGTCGGCGCCACCTACGACCTGGCCGCCGCCGCGGCGATCGACGACGTCGCCCGCACCGGGGCCACGCTCGTCCCGCCGTACGACGATGTCCGCACCATGGCGGGGCAGGGCACCATCGCGCCCGAGATCCTCGACGACCTCGACGACGAACCGGACCTGGTGATCGTCCCCGTGGGTGGCGGTGGTTGCATCGCCGGCATCACCACGTATCTCGCCGAGCGCACGTCCAAGACCGCGGTGCTGGGCGTCGAGCCCGCCGGCGCCGCCTCGATGATCGCGGCGCTGACGGCGGGTGAGCCCGTGACGCTCGACCACGCCGACCAGTTCGTCGACGGGGCGGCGGTCAACCGGGCGGGCCGTCTTCCGTTCGCGGCACTGCAGGCCGCGGGGGACATGGTCTCGATGACGGCCGTCGACGAGGGCGCGGTGTGCACCGCGATGCTCGACCTGTACCAGAACGAGGGGATCATCGCCGAACCCGCGGGCGCGCTGTCGGTGGCCGGTCTGCTCGAGACGACGGTCGAACCGGGCTCCACGGTCGTGTGCCTGATCTCCGGCGGCAACAACGACGTCTCCCGCTACGGCGAGATCCTGGAACGTTCGCTGGTGCACCTGGGCCTCAAGCACTACTTCCTGGTCGACTTCCCGCAGGAGCCCGGTGCGCTGCGGCGATTCCTCGACGACGTGCTCGGCCCGAACGACGACATCACACTGTTCGAGTACGTCAAACGCAACAACCGCGAGACCGGCGAAGCCCTGGTCGGCATCGAGCTGGGTTCGGCCGCCGACTTCGACGGTCTGCTCGCCCGGATGCACGCCTCGGACATGCACGTCGAAGCTCTCGAGCCGGGCTCGCCGGCCTACCGCTACCTGCTCTGACCTAGCCGCGGGTCCGCACGATCGCGAACGAGTGCCCGTCCAAGCGGGTGCCGTCCCCGTCGGCTGACGGCTCACCCCAGGCGAGCACCACGTCACCGGAGACGGGCACCGTCACCTGGTCGGCGCCCAGATTGCACGCGATCGCCAGGCTGGCGCGGTGCAGCACGATCCAGCGCTGCGCCTCGTCGTAGTCGACCCGCAGGTGATCCAGCCAGGGATCGGCCAGATCCGGTTCGGTGTGGCGCAGCGCGATCAGATCCCGGTAGACCTGCCGTAACCGGCCGTGGTCACCCTCGTCGACCTCGTCCCACTTCAGCTTCGACCGCAGGAAGGTCTGCGGGTCCTGCGGGTCCGGGATCTCGTCGGCATCCCAGCCGTGTTCGGCGAACTCCTTCTTGCGTCCCTCCGCGGTCGCCCGGGCCAGCTCCGGCTCGGGGTGGCTGCTGAAGAACTGGAACGGCGACGACGAACCCCACTCCTCACCCATGAAGAGCATCGCGGTGTAAGGCGACCCGAGGGCGAGCGCGGCCTTGACCGCGAGCTGGCCGGTGTCGAGGTTCTGCGACGGCCGGTCGCCCACCGCACGGTTGCCGACCTGATCGTGGGTGAGCGTGTAGGCGAGCAGGCGGGTGGCCGGGATGGTGGCGGTGTCCAGCGGCCGGCCGTGGCGGCGGTGCCGGAACGACGAGTACGTCCCGGCGTGGAAGTAGCCGTTGCGCAGTGTCTGCGCCAGCGCCTCCATGGTGCCCCAGTCGCTGTAGTACCCCTGCGTCTCGCCCGACACCGCGGCGTGGATCGCGTGGTGGATGTCGTCGTCCCACTGCGCCGTCATGCCGAGGCCGCCCTGATCCCGCGGGGTGATCAGTCGCGGATCGTTCATGTCGCTCTCGGCGATCAGCGACAGCGGCCGGCCGAGTTCTGTTGCCAGCGCGTCGGTTTCGTCCGAGAGCTCCTCGAGGATGTGGATCGCGGTGGTGTCGACCAGGGCGTGGACCGCATCGAGGCGCAGCCCATCGGCGTGGAAGTCCCGCATCCACCGCAGCGCGCAGTCGAGGATGTAGCGGCGCACCTCGTCGGCGTCGGCGTCGGCGATGTTGATCGACTCACCCCAGGGGTTGCTGCCCGACGACAGGTACGGCCCGAACTTCGGCAGGTAGTTGCCGGAGGGCCCGAGGTGGTTGAACACCGCGTCGATGAGCACGCCGAGCCCCTTGCGGTGGCAGGCGTCGATCAACCGGATCAGTGCGTCGGGGCCGCCGTACGGTTCGTGCACGGCGTACCAGAGCACACCGTCGTACCCCCAGCCGTGCGTCCCGCCGAACGCGTTGACCGGCATCAGTTCGACGAAGTCGACACCGAGATCGACCAGGTAGTCGAGTTTGTCGATCGCGGCGTCGAACGTGCCCTCGGGGGTGAAGGTGCCGGTGTGCAGTTCGTAGATCACCTGGCCCTTGTCGGACCCCTCGATCCTGCGGCCCGCCCAGTCGCCGTCGCTCCACGCGTCCGGCGCCGGCTGCCACAGCTGGGAGCGTTCGTGCACGCCGTCGGGCTGACGCGGCGAACGCGGATCGGGCAGGACCTTCGGGTCGTCGTCGAGGACGAAGCCGTAGCGGGCGTCTGGTGCGGCGTCCACCTCGGCACGCCACCAGTCGTCGTCACCGCGCGTCATCGGGTGCAGCGTGCCGTCGACGTCGAGCTGGACGCGTTCCGGACGCGGCGCCCACACCGCGAATTCAGGCATGGTCACGCTCCAACAGGACGGTGGGCAGCTCGGCGAACAGGTCGGCCGCGAGCACGGTGCCGGTGAACGTGACGCCGGTGATGCGGTCCGTCCACCGTCCCGCCGGCAGGGCGACTGTGGTGTCGCCCCAACCGGTTTCGTGCAGCCGCACGGTGTGCCGGCTGACGGCGGTCAGCACGTCGTCGCCGCGCAGGAACGCCACCACGTGGTCGGCCGCCGGCCCCCGGGCGAGCAGCGGTGTGTAGCCGCCCTCGAGGAACGTGGCCGGCCGGTCGCGGCGGGCGTGCAGGGCGGCGCGCACCACGCGCATCTTCGGGTGTCGCAGCGCCTGCAGTTCGGTGCGGCGAGCGGCGTAGTCGACCGGACGGCGGTTGTCCGGGTCGACGAGGCTGTCCTCCCACAACTCGGTGCCCTGGTAGACGTCCGGGACACCCGGGCCGGTCAGCGCCAGCAGTTTCTGGCCGAGGCTGTCGTTGCGGGCGTGCGGGTCGAGTTGCTCGACCAGGCCGGTGAGTTCGACCGCCACGGGACCGTCGATCACGTTGTCCAGCCACGTGTGCACCCCGGCTTCGAATTCGGTGTCCGGGTCGTTCCAGGTGGTGTGGACGGCCGCTTCGCGGATCGCCTTCTCGGCGTAGGCGTGCAGCCGTTCGCGCAGTTCGTCGGTCACCACACCGTCGACCGGCCAGACCCCGAACATGTTCTGCAGCAAGAACAGTCCGGTGGCGTCATCGGGTGACGGGGTGCGCTGCGACCACGCCTCGACGTACTGCGCCCACAGCGACGGCACCTGCGAGAGCACACCGATGCGGGCCCGCACGTCCTCACCGCGTTTGGTGTCGTGGGTCGACAGCGTCGTCATGGCGTTGGGCCACATGGCGGCCCTGGTCGCGGCGCGCTGGTGGAACTCGGCGGTGGACACACCGAACCACTCCGGTTCCCCGCCGACCTCGTTGAGCGACACCAGGCGGGCGTCGCGGTAGAACAGGCAGTCCTCCATCGCCTTGGCGGTCGCGGCGCCGCACAACTGCTGGAACCGCACCGCGGTCTCCCGGCTGCCCGACAGCGCCGACGACAGGATCTGCAGCGCCGGCGCGAAATGCGGCTGCTCGGTCAGTGTTTCGGCAATCGCCACCGGCAGCACCGTCGACAGTGCCGGATAGTCCGACCGGTACACGCCGAGGTGGCTGATCACCGCGGCGATCGCGGCGGGCAGGTCGGGATGATCTTGGCCGGTGGCGCCGACGATCGTGCGGCACAGCCGGGCGAGTTCGCTGCCCAGCGTGGTGGTCACCGCCTGCACCTTGAGTGCCCGCGCGGTCCTCGGCATCGCCGCGTAGTCGACGCCGGTGGACTCGTAGAGCGTGGTGAGCGCCTCGGCGCCGGCCGGGTCGATGAACACCCCGCCGGCCTCACGCAGCGCGTCGTACCCGGTGGTGCCCTCGACCGGCAGCGTCGGATCCAGGGGCTCGTCGACGGCGAGGATCTTCTCGATGACGATCCACGCCCGGGGACCGACCAGTTCGCGCAGCCAGGTCAGGTAGCCCGGCGGATCGGAGAGCCCATCGGGGTGGTCGATGCGGATGCCGTCGACCAGGTCCTCGGTGAACCAGCGTTTGACCTCGGTGTGCGTCGCCTCGAACACCGCGGGGTCCTCCTGGCGCAGGCCGGCCAGCGACGTGATCGAGAAGAACCGGCGGTATCCGCAGATGCCGCGCTTCCATCCGATCAACCGGTAGTGCTGACGGTCGTGCACCTCCGCGCCGGTGCCCTCACCGGTGCCCGGCGCGATCGGGAACACCAGATCGCCCAACCGCAACGTGTCGCCGTCGACGGCGAGGTCGGCGACGTCGGAGTCCGATCCGAGCACCGGCAGCAGGATCCGGCCGTCCGGGTCGGCGGTCCAGTCGATGTCGAAGTAGTCGGCGTAGGCGGACTCGCGGCCATGGGTGAGCAGATCCCACCACCACCGGTTCTGCTGCGGATCGTCGACGCCGACGTGGTTGGGCACGATGTCGACGACCAGTCCCAGCCCCCGCGCCTTGGCCGCCGCCGACAGCGTCGCCAGCGCCTCGGCGCCGCCGAGCGCGGCGGACACCGTCGTCGGGTCGGTGACGTCGTATCCGTGCGTGGACCCCTCGACCGCGGTCAGGATCGGCGACAGGTACAGATGCGAGACCCCGAGTTCGTCGAGGTAGTCCACCAGCGCTTCGGCGTCGGCGAGGGTGAACGCGTCACCGCGCATCTGCAGCCGATAGGTCGACAGCACCCGCTGCGCCGCCATCACGCGGTCTTCCGGAGAACGAGCACCGATCGCGGTTGCAGCGAGATCTTCTCGCCCGCCGCGACGACGATGTCGGTGTCGCCGGTCGGGTCGGCGGTGTCCAGGTCGGCCGTCCACATCTCGGCGTAGTCACCGTCGGGGGTGACGAAGTCCTGAACGTGGTCGTGGGCGTTGAAGCACAGCAGGAAGGAGTCGTCGACGACGCGTTCACCGCGCGCGTCGGGGGTGGGGATGGCCTCGCCGTTGAGGAACACCGCCACACACTTGCCCAGCCCCGCACCCCAGTCCTCGGGCGTCATCTCCGAGCCGGCCGGCGTCAGCCATGCGATGTCGCGGACCTGATCGCCGCTGCGGATCGGTTTACCCTCGAAGAACCGTCGGCGCCGGAACACCGGATGGCTCTTGCGGAACGCGACGACCTTGCGGGTGAACGCCAGCAGGTCGGCGTTGGTCTCACACAGCGACCAGTCCATCCACGACAGTTCGGAGTCCTGGCAGTACACGTTGTTGTTGCCCTGCTGGGTGCGCCCGATCTCGTCGCCGTGGGCGATCATCGGCGTGCCCTGGCTGCACATCAGCGTGGCCAGCATGTTGCGCATCTGCTTACCGCGCAACGCCAGGATGTCCGGATCGTCGGTCGGCCCCTCCACACCGCAGTTCCAGGACCGGTTGTGGCTTTCGCCGTCGCGGTTGTCCTCGCCATTGGCGTGGTTGTGTTTCTCGTTGTAGGACACCAGATCGTGCAACGTGAACCCGTCGTGGCAGGTCACGAAGTTGATCGAGGCGCTGGGGCGCCGTCCGGTGGCCTCGTAGAGGTCTGATGATCCCGTCAGCCGGGAGGCGAATTCGCCGAGTGTTGCGGGCTCGCCCCGCCAGTAGTCACGCACAGTGTCGCGATACTTCCCGTTCCACTCGGTCCACAAACCTGGGAAATTGCCGACCTGGTAGCCGCCCTCTCCGACATCCCACGGTTCGGCGATCAGCTTCACCTGGCTCACCACCGGATCCTGCTGGACCAGATCGAAGAACGCCGACAGTCGGTCGACGTCGTAGAACTCGCGCGCCAGAGTCGAGGCCAGGTCGAAGCGGAAACCGTCGACGTGCATCTCCAGCACCCAGTACCGCAGCGAGTCCATGATCAACTGCAGGGTGTGCGGGTGACGCGCGTTGAGGCTGTTGCCGGTCCCGGTGAAGTCCTTGTAGTAGCGCAGGTCTCCGTCGAGCAGCCGGTAGTACCCGGCGTTGTCGATCCCGCGGAAGTTGATGGTGGGCCCGAGGTGGTTGCCCTCGGCGGTGTGGTTGTAGACGACGTCGAGGATCACCTCGATGCCGGCCTCGTGGAAGGACCGCACCATCGCCTTGAATTCGGCGACCGCACCGCCGGCATGCTGGTTGGCGGCGTACTGGTAGTGCGGTGCGAAGAACCCGAATGTGTTGTAGCCCCAGTAGTTCCGCAAACCGAGGTCGAGCAGCCGGTGGTCGTGCATGAACTGGTGCACCGGCATCAGTTCGATCGCGGTGACGTTGAGCGATTTGAGGTGGTCGATGATCACCGGGTGGCACAGGCCGGCGTAGGTGCCGCGCAGCGCCTCCGGGATGGCCGGATGCCGCTGGGTCATCCCCTTGACGTGCGCCTCGTAGATCACGGTGTCGTGGTAGGGCGTGCGCGGAGGCCGGTCGGACCCCCACTGGAAGAACGGGTTGATGACGACGCTGGTCATCGTGTGGCCGAGCGAGTCGATCCGCGGGGGAGTGCCGCCCGTGGCCAGGTCCTGCGCCTGGAGGTCGTAGGAGTACAACGCCTGGCCGAAGTCGAAGTCGCCGTGGAAGGACTTGCCGTACGGGTCGAGCAGCAGCTTGCTCGCGTCGCAGCGGTGGCCCGCGGCGGGATCCCACGGGCCGTGCACCCGGAACCCGTAGCGCTGGCCGGGCGTCACCGTGGGCAGGTACGCATGCCAGACGAAGCCGTCGACCTCTTCGAGGTTGATGCGCTCCTCGCTGCCGTCCTTGGCGATCAGGCACAGCTCGACGCGTTCGGCGACTTCGGAGAACAGCGAGAAGTTGGTGCCGGCCCCGTCGTAGGTGGCGCCCAGCGGGTAGGCCTCACCGGGCCACACGGTGTGCAGGGACACCGTCACCACCAGCCGGTGGCGGCGGCCATCTGACGTCCCAGTTCGGCGGTCATGGTGCGCATGTAGGTGGTGGAGATGTGGTGAGCATCGTGATACAGCAAGACATTTCCCTCCACCACGCGGCAGTAGTCCTCGCGACACACCGCGTTGCTCATGTCCAGAGGCTTGAGCATCGGGAACCGAGCCACGTAGTCCAGTGTCGGGTTGTCGTCGGAGAGTACCTTGGAGCGCTCGATGCCGCAGGAGACCGCGTCGCCGCCGTCGGCAAGGCAGTCCGCGGGGATGTAGGGTTCGCCGTCGCGCACCAGCCACGGCGTGTCACGCATCGCCAGAATCGGAATACGGTTGCGGGACAACGTTTCCCAGATCCCCAGGTAGGTTGACGGCATGACGTCGCCGTCCTTGATGTTCCACGGCCGCGTCGAGGTGGTGAACACGTAATCCGGTCTGTCGGCGAGCAGTTTGGGCATCACCCGCGAATTCCACTCGTGGCACTTCGGATACGGCCGGTTGTCGCCCATCACCAGAGGCATCTCCTCGGTGGTCAGCGGGCAACCCATCTTCAGATAGGTGACGACCTTGAAGTGGTGTGTCCGGCCGAGCAGGTCCAGTGCGGTGATCCAGTGTTCGGCGTGCGACCCGCCGGCCAGTGCGATGGTGCGCGGCGCCGTCTTGTCACCGTAGGTGCAGTTGATCACGCCGACGTTGTCGAAGTCGCTGATACACCCGTCGATCGTGCTGGCCGGCAGATCCTTCTTCGCCTCGAGCACCGAGGGGCGCATCGGCAGCTTGGGCACCTTCGCACCGTTCACCAGCGCCATGGCGCCCGGATAGTCGCGCTGTGACAGGCCGGCGAGTTCCTTGCCGCTGGCCCGCTGCACGGTCACGTGCTCGCGCCAGGTGAACGATGTCGCGGTCAGCGCCACACCGAGCAGCGCGACCACCGACCCCAACACGATCGTGGGTCGGCGCAGGCGGGTCCGCAGCGGGGCGGACACCGCGACCTGCGCCGGGCCGCGGTAGCGCAGCGGCTCCTCGATGTAGCGCATCGTCAGCCACGCCAGCACCGCCGAGACCGCCAGTACCGCGGCGCCCTGCCAGAAATCGACCCGGCTGTGTCCGCTGTAGGACAGCCAGAAGATCAGCAGCGGCCAGTGCCAGAGGTACAGCGAGTACGCCATCGAGCCGAGGGTCACGAAGGGTTTCGCGGCCAGCAACCGGTTGGGTGCGGGCAGCCGGGCGCCCGACGGGCCGCCGCCTCGGTTGGCCGCCGACAGGATGAACGCGATGGTGGCGCCCACCGGCACCAGCGCCCACGGTCCGGGGAACTCCTTGACCCCGTCGAGGAACCACCCGCAGGACAGGATGGCGGCCAGCGCGACGGTGGCGACGACGGTGCGCAGCCACATCGGCCAGCGCACATAGGGGATCAGCGCGCCGGCCAGCGCGCCGAGCAGCAACTCCCACGCCCGCGCGAAGCTGTTGTAGTAGGCGGTGGCCTGATCGTCGTTGTGGGCGATGATCGCGTAGACGAACGAGGCGACGGTCAGCGCGGTCAGCAGCACCACCAGGGCGGCGCGCAGATGGCGCCGCAGCACCCGGCGCAACAGCACCGCGAAGCCGAAGATCAGCACCAGGAAGGCCAGGTAGAACTGGCCCTGCACCGACATCGACCAGATGTGCTGCAGCGGGCTGACCGTCTCGCCGGCGCGCAGGTAGTCCGACGCGGTGATCGCCAGTTCCCAGTTCTGGTAGTAGCCGAGGCTCGCCAGGCTCTGGTCGGCGAAGGTCTCCCACCGGGTCTCCGGCTGGATGAGGATCGTCAGAACCGCGGAGGCGGCCAGCACCACCACCAGGGCCGGCAACAGCCGCCGCACCAACCGGGTCACCTCGGGGACGGGCCGCAGCGAGGCGCCCGGGGTGAGCACCGCCCGAAGCAGCCGCCCGCCGAAGAAGAAGCCCGACAGCGCGAGGAAGACGTCCACGCCACCGGAGACCCTGCCGAACCAGACGTGGAAGATCGCGACGAGCGCGATCGCGATGCCCCGTAGCCCGTCGAGGTCGTGCCGGTAGAAGCCCGAAGCCCGGATCCCCGTCGCGGTGGGCCGGACGGTATCCGGGTCGGTGGCAGCCGCCGGCCGGTGGGGGGCGAGGGTCATCATGGTCGGCGGCTAATTTACCGAACATCGGCCCGCACCTCATGCCGCGCATCGTCTGCCCGCCGGGCCGCGGCGGGCGTTAGTGTCGGTCTCCGTGTCCGCGTTGACCCCCGACCAGATCAGCGCCATCGACGCCGCGCACGTCTGGCATCCCTACAGCACGATCGGCGCCGGCGCGGTCCCACCGGTGGTGGCGCTGGCCGCCAAGGGAGTGTGGATCACCGTCGCCGATCCGGTCGACGGGGCGCCGGTCGACGTCATCGACGCGATGAGCTCCTGGTGGACCGCCATCCACGGCCACGGCCACCCCGTGCTCGACAAGGCCGTCACCGACCAGCTGGCCACCATGAACCACGTCATGTTCGGCGGTCTCACCCACGAACCCGCCGCCCGGCTGGCGCAGCTGCTGGTGCAGATCACCCCGGCGGGTCTGGACACCGTGTTCTTCTCCGACTCCGGGTCGGTGTCGGTCGAGGTGGCGGCCAAGATGGCGCTGCAGTACTGGCGGGCCGCCGGCCGGCCCGCCAAGACGCGCCTGATGACGTGGCGCGGCGGCTACCACGGCGACACGTTCACCCCGATGAGCGTGTGCGACCCCGACGGCGGGATGCACGAGCTGTGGACCGATGTGCTGACGCGCCAGGTGTTCGCACCGCCGGTGCCGCGGGAGTACGACCCGGACTACGTGGCGGCGTTCGAGCGGCAACTGGCCGAGCATGCCGACGAGGTGGCGGCCGTGATCGTCGAACCGGTGGTGCAGGGTGCGGGCGGGATGCGGTTCCACGATCCGCGCTACCTGACCGACCTGCGGACGCTGTGCGACCGGCACGGCGTGCTGTTGATCTTCGACGAGATCGCCACCGGATTCGGCCGCACCGGCGAACTCTTCGCCGCCGACCACGTCGGCGTCAGCCCCGACATCATGTGTGTGGGCAAGGGACTGACCGGCGGCTACCTCACGCTGGCCGCGACGCTGTGCACCACGCGGATCGCGCACACCATCAGCACCGGCGAGGCGGGCGCGCTGATGCACGGTCCGACGTTCATGGCCAACGCGCTGGCCTGCGCGGTCGGCGTGGCCGCGGTCGAACTGCTGCTCGCGGGGGACTGGCGCGCCACGATCGCGGAGATCGAACACGGTCTGGCCGACGGTCTGGCGCCGGCGCGCGACGTGGCCGGAGTCGCCGATGTGCGGGTGCTCGGTGCCATCGGGGTGGTGGAGCTGGACCGTCCGGTGGACATGGCGACGGCGACCGCCGCCGCGCTGCGCCACCGCGTGTGGTTGCGCCCGTTCCGCAACCTCGTCTACGTCATGCCGCCCTACATCTGCACCGCCGACGAGATCGCCAAGATCACCTCCGCGGTGGTCGGTGTCGCGCGTGCACTAGCCTGAACGGTGTTCAATTGTCGGTTCCACCGACGTGTTCAATTGTCGGTTCCACCGACGTGTTCAATTGTCGGTTCCACCGACGTGTTCAATTGTCGGTTCCACCGACGTGTTCAACCGACGTGTTCACCAGGAGGGCGCCCCGTGACACGCGCTGGTCTGTCGCCACTGGCCTGGCTCGACGAGGTCGCCGATCAGCGCCGCGCCGCCGGCCTGCGTCGATCGCTGCACGCCCGGCCGGCGAGCGGGCCTGCGGTCGACCTGGCCTCCAACGACTATCTCGGCCTGGCCACGCATCCCCGGGTCGTCGAGGGTGCAGTGCGGGCGCTGCGCGAGTGGGGCGCCGGATCGACCGGTTCACGACTGGTCACCGGCAACACCGAACTGCACGAGGGGTTCGAACGCGCGTTGGCCGCATTCACCGGTGCGGAGGCCGCGCTGGTGTTCTCCTCCGGCTACACCGCCAACCTCGGCGCCGTGGTCGCGCTGTCCGGGTCCGGGTCGCTGCTGGTCTCCGACGCCCTGACCCACGCGTCGCTGGTCGACGCCTGCCGGCTGTCGCGGGCCCGCGTCGTCGTCACCCCGCACCGCGACGTCACCGCGATCGAGGCCGCGCTCACCGCCCGCGACGAACAGCGAGCGGTGGTGGTGACCGATTCGGTCTTCTCCGCCGACGGGGTGCTCGCGCCGCTGCGGGAGATGCACGACGTGTGCCGCCGCCACGGCGCGCTGCTGGTGGTCGACGAAGCCCACGGCCTCGGGGTCCGGGGGAACGGGGGCCGCGGCCTGCTCGAGGAACTGGGCCTGGCCGGCGCGCCGGACATCGTCATGACCACCACACTGTCCAAGGCGCTCGGCAGCCAGGGTGGTGTGGTGCTCGGCCCGGCAGCGGTCCGCGACCACCTCGTCGACGCCGCCCGCCCCTTCATCTTCGACACCGGGTTGGCTCCGGCCGCGGTCGGCGCGGCATGGGCGGCGCTCGACGTGCTGACCGACGAACCGTGGCGGGCCCGGACGGTACTCGACAACGCCGCGGCGCTGGCGCAGACGTGCGGGGTCGCCGAACGGCCGGACTCCGCCGTCGTCTCGGTGGTCCTCGGGGAACCGGAGGTGGCGCTGGCGGCCGCGACCGCGTGCCTCGAACGGGGGCTGCGCGTCGGCTGCTTCCGGCCGCCCACGGTGCCGGCGGGCACTTCGCGGCTCCGGCTGACCGCGAGGGCGTCGTTGACACCCGATGAATTGATCACCGCCCGACGGGTACTCGCCGACGTGCTGAGGGTGGCCCGCAGATGACCGTGCTCGTGGTGACCGGGACCGACACCGGCATCGGCAAGACCGTCGCCACGGCCGCGCTGGCCTGCGCCGCCCGCCTCAGCGGGGTCGACGTCGCGGTGTGCAAACCGGTGCAGACCGGCACCGGGCCCGTCGGCGGGTCCGGCGACGACGACCTCGCCGAGATCGCCCGGCTGGCCGGGGTCGACGCGCTGTACCCGGGATGGCGGTATCCCGATCCGCTGGCGCCGGTGGCGGCCGCCCAGCGCGCAGGCGCGGCCCTGCCGACCCGCGCCGAACTGATCGGCCTGGTGCGGCGCGCCGACGCACCCGGACGGCTGACGCTGGTGGAGGGCGCCGGCGGACTGCTGGTGGAACTCGGCCGCGACGGCGTCACGCTGCGCGACGTGGCCGCCGAGGTGGGGGCCCAGGTCCTGGTGGTCGTCGCACCCGAGCTCGGCACCCTCAACCACACCTCGCTGACTCTGGAATCTCTTGCCGCACAACATATCCTGTGCGCAGGGCTGGTGATCGGCGCCTGGCCCGCCCAGCCGGGCGCCGCCGAGATCGACAACCGCGACGCTCTGGCGCGGCTGGCTCCGGTGCGCGCGGCCCTACCCGCCGGTGCGGGATCGGTCAGTGCCACCGATTTCGAAAGGATCAGCGCCACCGCCTTCGACCCGAACTGGCTCGCGGGCCTGCTCTAGATGGTCCACTCGGTGGAGCTGCTCTTCGACCCCGATACCGATGCCGCCGTGCGCCGGATCTGGGACGGCCTCACCGCGGCGGGCGTGCGCAGCCAGGCCGCCAACCGGTCACCCAGCAACCGCCCCCACGTGACCCTCACGGTCGCCGACGACATGACCGACGGGGTGGACGACGCGTTGCGCCCACTGCTGCCGATGCTGCCGTTCGACGGACTGATCGGCGCGCCGATGCTGTTCGGCGCCCGCACCCTGGTCCTGGTCCGGCTGCTCGTCCCGTCGGCGTCGCTGTTGGAGCTGCATCGCGAGGTCGACCGGGTGTGCCGGCCGCACATCGTCGGCGCTCCGCTGCCGCACACCGCTGTCGGTCAGTGGACGCCGCACGTCACGCTGGCCCGCCGGGTGCCGCCAGGACAGCTGCCCGCGGCGCTGGCGGTGCCCGGGCTGGCCGCCGACCGCCGCTGCCGGATCGTGGGCCTGCGCCACTGGGACGGCGACAACCGTGTCGAGTATCCGATCAACTGACCGGTGAGATGACCCCGAGACCGTCGATCAGCAACCGCAGACCGAATCCGAAACGGCGGTCGTGGTCGACCGCCGCCACCGATTGACCGGGGTCCAACACGCCGGCGGAGTCCCACTGCAGCCTCGACTGCTCGTCGACGGTGAATCCCAGCACGTAGTAGACGACGGTGCGGGCGGCCAGTTCCGCCTCGGCGGCGGGCACGCCCGCGTCCTCGGCGGCGCGGGAGAGTGCGCCCAGGATGTCGCCCGCGGCCTCCGACTGCCCCGCGGCCAGGCTGGCCGAGACGAGTTCGGCGCCATCGGTGTGCGACAGCAGTGCGTTGCGCAGCGCCGTGCACACCGCGACGATGCGTCCGCGCCAGTCGGCGGCGGCCGGCACCTCGCGCGCCGGTTGCAGGATGCGGTCCGCGATGGCGCCCAGGAGTTGCTGTTTGTTGGCGAAGTGCCAGTACAGCGCGCCGGGGGACACGTTGAGCTCGCGGGCGAGCCTACGCATCGTCAGATCGGCGATCCCGTACGCATCGAGAATCGCCGTTGCCGCTTCGACCACGTCGTGTTTGTGCAGTTGCACGCCGTTAGCTTAACCTGAACAGCGTTCAAGCTTGAACGCTGTTCAAGTCACGTGTCGGTGAGGAGGCTGATCGAGTGAGCGACATTCTGGCGGTGGCGCGCGAACAGGTGCTGGAGCGCGGCCACGGCCTCGACCAGGACCAGACCCTGCAGGTGCTGCAGCTGCCCGACGACCGCCTCGACGATCTGCTGGCGCTGGCCCACGAGGTCCGCATGGCGTGGTGCGGTCCCGACGTGGAGGTCGAGGGCATCATCAGCCTCAAGACCGGTGGCTGCCCCGAGGACTGCCACTTCTGCTCGCAGTCGGGACTGTTCGCCTCCCCGGTGCGCAGCGCGTGGCTCGACGTGCCGAGCCTCGTGGAGGCCGCCAAGCAGACCGCCAAGACCGGCGCGACGGAGTTCTGCATCGTCGCCGCGGTCCGCGGACCCGACGAACGGCTGCTGGCGCAGGTCGCCGCCGGTATCGAGGCGATCCGCAACGAGGTCGACATCCAGATCGCGTGTTCGCTGGGCATGCTGACCGCCGAGCAGGTCCAGCGGCTGTCGGACATGGGCGTGCACCGCTACAACCACAACCTCGAGACGGCGCGGTCGTTCTTCACCAACGTGGTCACCACGCACACCTGGGAAGAGCGGTGGGACACCCTTCAGATGGTTCGCGACGCCGGGATGGAGGTGTGCTGCGGCGGCATCCTCGGCATGGGGGAGACGCTCGAACAGCGGGCCGAGTTCGCCGCCAACCTCGCCGAACTCGATCCCCACGAGGTCCCGTTGAACTTCCTCAACCCGCGCCCGGGCACCCCGTTCGGTGACCTGGAGGTGCTGCCCGCGTCGGAGGCGCTCAAGGCCGTCGCGGCCTTCCGGCTCGCGCTGCCCCGCACGATGCTGCGCTTCGCGGGCGGCCGGGAGATCACCCTCGGTGACCTCGGCGCCAAGAAGGGCATCCTCGGCGGTATCAACGCCGTGATCGTCGGCAACTACCTCACCACCCTCGGGCGGCCGGCGGAGGCCGATCTCGAACTGCTCGACGATCTGCAGATGCCGATCAAGGCGCTCAACGCCAGCCTGTAGATGACGGCCGACCTGCCCGCGCCCGTGAGCGCCGGCCGCTACAACGTCTACACCGGCGTGTGCAACAGTGAAGCGGCGGGGACAACCGTCCCCACCGCGGCCCAGCTGGGGTTGGAACCGCCCCGGTTCTGCGCCGACTGCGGCCGCAGAATGGTGGTGCAAGTGCGCCCGGACGGCTGGTGGGCGAAGTGTTCGCGGCACGGAGTCGTCGATTCCAAGGACCTGGAGACACAGCGTTGAGTTCTGATGCGGTGAACGACGCACCGGCAATCGATGAGGCGGCCGCTGACGGTGTACCGCCGAGGGTTTCGCGTCGCCGGGCCGCGTTGACCACCGTGGCCGGGCTGGTGGTGGCCGGCGCGCTGACCGGCACGCTGTGGTCGGTGCTCGCCCCGCCGGTGCACGGCGTCGTCGCGCTGACCCGCGCCGGTGACCGGGTCCGGGCCTATCTGGGCGGTGAGGCCGACCATTTCTTCACCGCGGCGGCCCTGTTCGTCGGGATGCTGACGGTCGTCGCCGTCGTGGCGGCGGTGTGGTTGTGGCAGTGGCGCGCGCACCGCGGGCCGGTGCTCGTCACCGCGCTGGCGGCCGGCAGCGCGGCGGGCGCCGCGGTGGCGGCCGGGGTGGGCGCGGTGCTGATGCGGATGCGCTACGAGGCGGTCGACGTGGCCGCCGCCCCGGTCACACCGGAGCATCGGGTGCACTACGTGATCGAGGCGCCCGCGGTGTTCTTCGGGCACAGCCCGCTGCAGATCGCGTGCACGCTGGTGTTCCCGGCCGCCATCGGCGCCCTGGTCTACGCGATGTGCGCGGTCGCGACCTCGCGCGACGACCTCGGCGGCTGGCCGCCGCAGGAGTTCCCGGCGTTCAGCGGTCGAACTGTGACAGCGGACGGCGCTCAACCCGTCGGCCCGCAATCACCTTCGCACTGATCACGGCAAGCCGGAGCATGCCGCGGTAGGTCGACGGGTTGAGCAGCGTCGGCCACTTGGTGCGGACGAGGTGTTCGCTCAACGGCCGGCCGGCGAACCGGTCCCGCAGCCAGCGCAGCGTCATCGGCGCCGACATCGGGTGCAGCAGCATGTGCTCGCTGAACATGTCACGGTGGTAGGTGACGTGCGCGCCGCCGCTGCTGTAGGTGTCGATCAGCGCGTCGATGTCGTCGACCGAGACGATCTTGTCGTGCACGGCCTGCACGATCAGCACCGGCGGAGTGGGTGTCGCGGTGCCCAGCTTGATGCTGTCGAAGACGTGCTGCACCTCGGGGGTCTGCAGGATGTCCTCGAGCGGCTTGTCGACCAGCTTGCCCATGTCCATGCCGATCCACCGCAGCACCGCGTGGGCGGTGGTCATCTTCTCGATGCGCAGCAGCATCGCCTTGCCGGTGTCGGTCGCGTGTTCCTGGATCACCCGGTCGAGGTCGGGATAGGTCTGCGTCAGCGCGGCCACGACCATCGCGGGCAGACCCGAGTAGAAGCTGCCGTTGAGCCGGCGGAAGGCGTTGCCGAGATCGGCGACGGGGGACCCGAGGACGGCGCCGACGATGTTGAGTTCGGGGGCGTAGTCCGCGCACGTCTCCGCCGCCCACGCGGTGGCCAGGCCGCCACCGGAGTAGCCCCACAGGCCCACGGGTGCCTCGGCCGACAGTCCCAGCCGGTCGCTGTTCATCGCGGCCCGGACTCCGTCGAGCACGTGGTAACCGGGTTCGTGCGGTGCGCCCCAGATGCCGTTGCGGCCCTCGTGGTCGGGGACCGACACGGCCCAGCCCTCGGCAAGTGCGGCGGCGACGAGCAGGAATTCGGCCTGGGCCAGCGCACCGACCGCCTTGGCGCCTCGCCGCAAGGCGTAGGAGGGGAAGCAGCGCCCCGCGATCGCGTCGATCGCACACTGGTAGGACACGATCGGGCACGGCTTCTTCGGGTCCCGCTGGGTGGGCGCGATCACCGTCGTGACCGTGGCCTGCGGGTCACCCCGGAAGTCGGTCGTGCGGTACAGCAGCTGGGTGGCGCGGAACCGCTGCGGAATGAGCCCCATGAACGCGAGCTCCACGTCGCGCGAGCGCAGGACCGTGCCGGGACGGGCGTGTTCGAATCCGCTTGGCGGTTCGTAGAACGGGTCCTTGGCCGGGACGGCAGGACGGGATCCGCGGACGACGTCCTCGTGGTGCGGCTGCCCGATCCACTCGGCGCCCGTCTCCCGCGCCACGCTGCCCACGTTCATCCGGCCAAGGCTACTTAAGAGGTCTATGAGATTCCACTCGCCTCACCCGGGCGGGCGAAGCGCGGCGAACTCGTCGGTCACCCGGTAGTGCGACTCGGTGAACCGGTACAGCGCGGGCGGCCGGCCCCCGGCGCGTCCCGAACGGGCGGTGGATCCGGTCCTGGTGATCACGTTGCGG